>DASPYR010000318.1:0-13220 GCA_035636675.1 Rugosimonospora sp.
GGGAAGGTCGAGCGCCGCTCCGACGACGTTACCTCCGGGTGCCGGGTCGCCGAACAGCTGGTCTTCTCTTTCGGAGTGGAAGCGGCAGAGGGAGGGATGAATGTCGGAGCGGGCCATGCTGCACTGGCGACCGTCGGAGAACGTGAACTGACAACGATCGGGTAAGGGTTCAGGAGAGATCCCTCGCTCCGGTTCGTCGCTCGGGACGACCATCCTGGTTGGATGGTCGAATTGGCAGCGCTCTGGCAATGCGTTGGTGTCTATCTGGACTTTTTCATGCGCCAAAAGCGGCGTGGACTTTGTTACGCGCGAAAGCTCCTGATCGCCATGACTTTCGCGCGGAGAAACGCCCTTTTGGCGCTCGACAACCTGATCATCGCTCGCGAATTGGTTATTGTTGGCCTTGTTCGTCGGGAGATCGGCGGGATCTGTTTGCTTGGGATTCTCGACGGAACAAGGGGGCGGAAAGACTTTGTGACCGTTGGGCGATTGTTGTGCGGTGGTCATATGCAATGTTATCGTCTGAGTACAGTGGCGTCAACTAGGGTACTATGTGGATAACTCCGGGGCCTGTGGAAAACGCCAGCTTTCGCACTGCCGCCGCCTTCGTTCACGAGGCCTGGGGCTTCGAACTTAAAGCATGATGGACTCCACGGCTCCGCCCACAAAACAATAGCTGACCAGTAAGGCACGCCGCGCTCGCCTGGCTCTGGCGATGCGCCGATCCGCTGCCGAAAATGGAATCAGGGGCGGGGATCATGGCGAAGAAAACAACGATGACGAGAAAAAAGGTGCGATGGTTCAGGGGACGCGATGCCGAAGCCTGTGAGCACGTACGCATGAACGCCTCCATCCACAAAAACGATTTTGCTGATTGCAATTTGCTGAAACCTTCCGATTGGCATGAAGGCGCGTTTGAATTTCCGGAGGAAACCGTAACCGCGCACTTGTGCGATGATTGCGTGGCCGGCTTGAAAAAGCAAACCATAGAATTCGTTCCGGTGAAGATAGTGGATACGTTGATTCCAGGCGTAATCGGCACCGAGCATTGGGGCGTGGACGAACTTGGGTACGTATATGCGTTAGACGAAAATGGGTACCCCGGCCGGGAAGCCTCCGAACCAACCGCTACGAAAGTGCGAGAGGCGATCCAAAGGGGCAAGGCGGGGGCGGCGCATGACGGACCATTCAGGAGGAAGTCGGATCGGCTCGCAACGGCCCACCGAAAGTTAGATTGGTTTATCACCACGGGCGGAGATTTGAAAGCTGCCGAAGCGGTTCCTATACGACAGGAATTCGAGAACGCCTTCAAGGAACTTTACGATGAGTTTGGACCCGTGGCGGAAGGGGCTGTAAACTGCCCCAAATGCGGGAACCCGGTTTCGGTTCCTGTAAGGCCGGAGTGAAACAAAGGCATGCACGCGCAAAAGGCCGGGACCGGTGTGGTTCCGGTCAGGACGCGTTTTGTTGGTCTTCGCGTTCGGCGTGAAAGCGGCAGAGGGAGGGAGTTGAAGTTGGCCTCGTTCGTGGGGAGATCGCCGCGATTTGATTCGTCGGGATTCTCGACGGAAAAGGGCGGAAAGACGCGATGACCGTTGGGTGATTGTTGTGCGGTAGTCATATGCAATGTTATCGGCTGAGTAACCTTCTGCCAATCAGGGTACTATGTGGATAACTCCGGAGCCTGTGGAAAACGCGCGGGGTTAAGGCTCGGATGAGCTTAGGGAAAGAGGGAAGATATTTAGTCGCAAACCCGCACCCTTGAAAACCGCCCTTCGAGGCTCAGGGCAAGCAGGGTGCGGCACCCAACCTCCAGTCCCGTCAGGGCAAAGACGACCGCCTCGCGGCCGCGAGGCTACAGGCCTTTGTTTTTTGGGTGTAGAATCCGCCGCAAGGAGGTCAGTTTCCGGAAAGGCGACTTCACAGGACTTATGGCTCCTGATCGTCTTTTCGTCGTTGAGCCTTCTCCGTCAGGTGCAAACCACTATCACCATAGCTTAGCCTTTGTTGCGCCTTCGGCGGCATCACAAGTTTGTAGATTCCAATTCCGTTGAAAAAGACCAGAAATGCAACACCGGTAGAAGCCAGAATCGAGGTGAAATCCCGATACCCGAGGCCATACGAAAGGATCGGGATGCCGTAACAGCAGAGTAGGAACCACACGCGACCAAATACTTCTCCTGGGGGTGCATATTCCAGTAGTTCGAGACACTCCGGACAGCTGAAAAATATTCCTGTTCTCTTAACTTTTTCCGGGTAAAAGCGCGCGCGGCAAAACGGACATGCGACGGATCGCGAGGGGGCGTGGCGGGTTAGAAAAATATAGGCTTCCGCCGTAATTAAGCTCATTGTTAAAGGGGCCAGTAATGATCCTGTCTTTACAAAGAGAAAACCGGTGACCGCACCGAAGACTGCCGCGCCAGCTGCTCTCGCATTGTTTGTAATCAACTGCGGCGCTTGGTATGCGAGCACAGTAATCAGAACCGCGATTGGTGCGGAAAAATCCAGGCGAATTAGAGCGAGGATGCAAAGGGCCCGCCAGAATTCAACTGAGAATGAACCTAGCGCTCCGAGCCCGCACCACATAGTTAAGGGGCCGTGCGCCTCCGGGCTCTTTCGTAGTTGCTCCGCAGGAAGAAGAACGACAAGACCCACAGGAAGGAAGCTCAGCAGGACGCCTAGTGCTATTGCCGATTTCCAGTTGTTTGCATTCAGGCCGAGGGTGTCCACGGAAATCGAAGAACCGTGGAGTAAAAGGGCCATGACGATTAGGAGTGTCACGTAGATGAGAAGTAGCGCCGTGCGGTCCGCGGCCTCTGCTCTTTCCTGCACTTCTGGCGGCATCGGGGCGAGACCCCGACTGAATCCCCACTGAAAGCGCACAGGATTGGGGCTAAGACTGGTCAACAGGGGATATAAGACGAGAACCAGGATTGTTGTGGGGACTGACATTTCTAAGCGCGGCCACCTCGTTATAGCTTCGTCTAGCTGGCCGGAAGTCTAGCATCTCCCGATAGTCACTCAACTTCCGAAAAACGGGATTCGTGGAAACTGGGTTTTCTTCGCGGAGCGCATTAAGAAAATCCCGACGATTGTCCTGAGAAGAGGGCTAGGCGTGGTCGATTAGGCGGTGGTGAATGGCGTAGAGCGCGAGTTCCAGGCGGTCGGAGACTCCGAGCTTGTCGAAGATATTGTGCAGATGGTTCTTGACCGTTTGTTCGCTGATGAAGAGCTTTTCGCCGATCTCTTTGTTGCGGTAACCCTGCGCGACCAGTTGCACGATCTCCTTTTCGCGATCGCTGAGCAGCGGCTTATCCCGGCGCGGCCCGTTATCGGAGCTCTTGGCGAAAGCCTTCATCACTTCCGCGGTCATGCGGTTATCGAGCCAAATCTCGCCGCTATAGACGCGGTGAATGCTCTTGACCAGGAGATCGCTGGCGGATTGTTTCAGCACGATTCCCCGCGCGCCCAGGCGCATGGCGCGCACCACGTCACGATCGTCCTCGGCGGCGGTGAGCACGATGACGCGCGTGGGCAGCGAATCGAAATTGACTTCCTCAAGCACGGCCAGACCGTCTTTATCCGGCATGCGCAAGTCCAGCAGCAGAATATCGGGCTTGAGCTTCGTCAGCATGCGAATACATTCGTTGCCATTGGAAGCTTCGCCCACGATGGTGATGTCCTCTTCGCCATCCAGCAGCTTGCGCAGGCCATCACGGAAAATGACGTGATCGTCGGCCATCAACACGCGGATAGATTGTTTGGCTTTAGCCATGTCAGCCGAGCGGAACCTCTACGGTCAATCTCGCCCCGTGGCCGGGTGTAGATTCCACCATCAGCACACCCCCCACGCTTCTGGTGCGGTCTTTGATCGAGATGGGGCCCAGTCGCAGCCGGTCCAGTTCGTCGCCCGTATAGCGGCCCGCGAAGCTGAAGCCCTGGCCGTTATCGTCGATGACGAGCACAACCTTCGCCTCATTTTGCCACAGTTTTACCACGACATGCGTGGCGCGAGCATGCTTTTTTACGTTGTGCAGTGCTTCTCGGTAAATCTGGAACAATTCGCGGCAGATGCGGTCCGGCAAGTCCAGCACGGCCGTATCGGTGAGCAGGTCCAGCGCCACGGCGGATTCGTTGCGGAAACGCTCGGCGAATCCGCGCATCAGCTCCACCAGGTCGGCGCTTTGCAAGCCGAGCGGACGCATGTCCATGACCATGCGCCGCAGGTCCTGGGTTTCGTTCCGCACCGTATGCTGCAGCGTCCCCAACTCCATGGCCACGTGCTCGGGAGCCTGCGGCAGCCTGCGGCGCAGCACATCCAGTTGAATTTCGATGCTCAGGAGCGTCTGCAGAATGCCGTCGTGGAGATCCCGCGAGATGCGGCTCCGCTCACCTTCAATCGCCCGCACGCGCAGGCGGCGCAGCAAAAGCAGATTTTCGAGCGGCGGGCCCAGATGCCGCACCACGCGCTCGAGGCGCTGCAGGTCTTGTGGAAGATGCGGACGCCGCGAGTTTGCCAGCATCAGCTTCCCTACGGGCTGGCCATCGAAATTCACGGTTACGCCGAGCATGGAGCGCAGGCCAAGCTCCTGCCTCGTCTGCTCCGGCATGCGCGGCAATTCCGGCAGGTGCTGCCCGTCCTGGCGATTCCAGCCGAAGGCGGCGCGGAACCCGTTCCCTTGATTCCAGCAGACGCTGGCTTCCGGATAATCGAAGAGAAACACATCGCCTTTCGAGAGCGGCAGATTCTCCGGCCTCAGGCGCTTGGCCTCGCCCGGCTCTACCGTCCACACAAATATCCGCTCCACTTCCGTATCCCGAAAAGCAAATATCCCTTTTTCACAATCAAAACCGCGGGCCAGTTCCCCGAGCACCAGCCGCAGCGACTCCGCCACGCCCTTTTCCACCTGCAGCAAGGCCGTGAGCCGCACCAGAAAATCGTGCTCGGAGGCGTGCAGGCGATTGCGATAGCCCATAAACGAAAGGCCGACGCCCCCCGTGAATGTGCCGGCCACCAGCGCAACCCAGGAAAGCACCTCCATCCAGCCGAAGCCGCCTTTCCAGGTGGCCCTGAACAGCACCGCCAGGGTCACTCCGCCGGCCAGGAGAATCGAGCGTTCCAGGCCCCAGCGGATGCCGGCCGCCAGGGCTACAAAGAGATAAACGAACCAGAACGCGGCTGCCGAGTTGGTCAGCAGGAGGAAAACCGCAAGGGCCGCAAGGTCAAGCAGGAGTGGGAGTTGCCATTCGGTCAGGCGCGGAATGTATTCCACGAGGAGCAGCGCAAGAGCCACTCCCAGGTAACCCAGCACGAAGGCGACGGCGTGCGGCCCGCGCGCCTGAGGCGGTTCTTCCAGCAAGACCCCCAAGGCCAGCACCATGAAAATTGGCCGGGCATAGGTGATCTGCCGCTCGAGATGCCGGTGTTCGACGCTGTGCGGCTGCATAGGGATCGAAGGGACTTCTATTGCAAACCAAGCGCCCGCGGAGCGCCAGAGGGGAGCGGGAATGGTTTTCCAAGATGCTAATGTCAGATAGAATGTGGAGAATCCGTGGGTTCGGAAAGCCCAAAATGGGAGTACAATCTGGCTGTGATGGGACGGGAACGGCAGCGCGAGGGGCAGTTCAGCCGCAGAAGATTGCACATCGCAATTGCTCTGATTCTAGTAATCTGCGCAATTTCGCCTTTCGTTGAGTCGGCTGCCAATATGAATGACAGCGTTTTCGCCACGGGCTACGATAACGAAACCACGCTCGCGATCCTGGTGCTTTTGTTGGAGCTGGTTATTTCGCTTGCAGGCCTCCTTGTTTGCCTATGCCGGAACCTGCAGTTGGGCGAACGAGTGGCCCTAAAGCACTCGTGCCTTATATCCGCATCGGAGTTCGGCATTAAAATTCCTGAACTCTCGCCGCCTCCTCCTCTGCGCATCTAGCTCCTCGCTTCCGGAAAGATCAGCTTCGGCGTTTTGCCCTCGAGTTGATTTCCATTTGTACGGAGCGAGATTTCCATGAATTCAGCATTGGCGCTTTTTCTCTGTATCGTCAGTGTTTTGCCGCTCACGAGTTGCGCGATCGAGCGATATCGAGCGGCGCCTATCGTTCCCGCGGAGACAGCTTCCAGGTTCGAGGCACGCAATCTCGGCGACCCCGGCTTGCAATCATTTGTGGAGAAAAGCTTGGGCCAGCCCATTTCGCCTTGGCCGCCGAAGCTCTGGGACCTGCAGACGCTCTCGCTGATGGCGCTGTATTTCAGTCCCGAAATGCAAGCGGCCCGCGCGCGCCTGGCGGAGGCGGAAGCGGCAATTGTGACCGCAGGTGCGCGGCCCAATCCGATCGTCGACATCTCTCCGGGTGTTCCCAGTCCTTATCTACTGACGCTGGATTTTGCCGTCCCGATCGAAACCAGGGGAAAACGCGGATACCGCATCCGTTCGGCTCGCAGCCTGGACCAGGCCGCGCGATTCGATCTTGCCGATTCGGCCTGGAAAGTGCACAGCGGGGTACGCAGGGCTTTGCTGGACTATCTTCTGGCCTCGCGGAGCTTGGAACTGTTTCACTCAGAGGAACAGATCCGCACCGAGCAGGTGAGGCTCCTGCAGGAAAGATTTATTGCTGGCGACATACCGAGACCGGAGCTTGACCTCGCCCGCATCGAGCTTTCCAAGACGCATTTGTCCATCAGCGCTGCCGAGGGTCAGGTGGCCGAAACGAAGGCAGCTCTGGCCGCAGCCATGGGAATTCCAGTAGCCGGAATTGAAGGGCTGGATTTCGCATGGACCGAGGTGGACTCTCCGCCCAACACGCAATCGTTTTCACCTCAGGAAATTCGACGCGACGCGCTTCTCGATCGCCTGGACATCCGCCGCTCGCTTGCGCAATACGCGGCAGCGGAAGCCGATTTGCAGCTCGAGATTGCCAAACAATATCCCGACGTGCAGATCGCTCCGGGTTACACCTTTGAGGAACGGGACAATTTCTTCACCGTGGGACTCTCCATTACTCTGCCCCTTTTCAACCGTAACCAAGGACCGATTGCCGAGGCTGAGGCAAAACGCAAAGAGGCGGCGGCCACTTTTCTGCAGAAGCAGGCCCAGGTCATTGGGGATAGTGAACGCGCGCTGGCTGTGTATTCGGCGGCGCTCAATGAATTGGCGGAAGCCGACCAGTCTCTGCGGCAGCTTCAGGACACACAATTACGCATGACGCAGCTAGCGGTCGCCGTGGGTGAAGAAGACCGGCTGACTCTCAATGGAATGCAGCTCGAGAGCGCGGCAGTGGCGCGAGCTCGGCTCGATGCGCTGGGGCGCGCCCAGATCGCTCTCGGCGATCTCGAAAATGCGGTGCAACGGCCGCTCAGCCCGAGCGACAGCTTTCCTCTTGGTCCCGAATCTCCCGCACTGAGCGGAGCAGCAACGGAGTCACGCCGATGAAGACCAATCGCAAATTCAGGAAGACGAGTTCGATCTGCCTTTTAGTCGCGGCGCTCGTGACGCTGACATTTCTTGGCGCCTGCAAGGACACCGGCAGGGATCCGGATGATGAAGACCGCGTGCGAGCCGCTCCTGCTACTCCGCCTCCAGCGCAAATCTCATTCGAGAACGGACAAGTGATTCTTACCATGGATGAACAAGCGCAGAAGCGCATGGGCATCGAAGTGGGCGCGCTGGCGGGAAGTTCGAACCGGCCACAAGCAGAGGTGCCCGCGACCGTCTTGTCGGTACAAGACCTGGCGAGCTTTCGGAACGGGTACGTTTCCGCGTTGTCTCAGATTGAAAAGAGCCGCGTAGATATCGAGGTGGCGCGCAAACAATATGCCCGAGTGAAAACATTGTTCGACAGCGATCAAAACATCTCCGCCAAGGCGCTGGAATCCGCGGACGGAAATCTCCGCGCCCTGGAAACACAGGAGCGCGCGGCAGAACAACAGCTGCAACTGCAGGGTTCCGTGGCGGAGCAGCAATGGGGCGGCGTGGTGGCCAAATGGGCCATGGATGGATCGCCGGAACTCGATCGCATTCTGAGCATGCACGAGGTGCTCATCCAGGTGACTCTCCCGTTTGGCCAGAGTTACACGGCTCCCAAAACGATTCTCGTGGAAGTTCCAGGCCGCTCACGCGCGGAGGCAACTTTGATCTCCGCATTTCCCCGGGTCGATCCGCGAATTCAAGGCCGAAGTTTTCTCTACTCGGCTGCCGCCCAAGCGGACTTTACGCCGGGCGTCAATCTGGTTTCGCACTTCGCGGTTGGTAATTCGACGCACGGCGTGGTGGTGCCCGCTTCCGCCGTGGTCTGGTCTGAGGGCAAGGCCTGGGCCTACCTGCAAACGAGTGCCCGGCAGTTTTCACGCCGCGAGCTGGCCACGGATTCTCCGGTGGATGCGGGTTACTTCGTGACGGCGGGTTTCTCCGCGACAAACAAAGTGGTCACACGAGGCGCGCAATCGTTGCTCTCGGAAGAGGCCGTTTTGGAGGGCTACGGCGGAGGTGCGGGCGATGAGAACTGAAACGCGGAGGCCAGGATGCTGAATGCCATTGTCGGATTTTCCATCCGCTTTCGCGGAATTGTCATCGCGCTGGCCTGCGCCCTTCTGGGATATGGAATCTTTTCGCTGCTTCGCTCCTCCTACGACGCATTTCCTGATTTCGCGCCGCCGCAAGTTTCGGTACAGACGGAGGCGCCCGGCCTTTCTCCGGAACAGGTGGAAGTTCTGGTTACCCAGCCGATTGAGAACACCATCAATGGGGCAACCGGCATAGACTCCCTGCGATCGAGATCGATTCAGGGCCTTTCGGACGTCACGGTGGTATTCCGCGCGGGCACGGACATTTACCGCGACCGCCAGTTGGTGGCCGAGCGGTTATCCGCTGTAGCCAACGAGCTTCCGACGGGCGTGCAGCCTCCGCTCATGACGCCTCTTACTTCCTCCACGGCCTGGGTGATGGAAGTGGATTTCACGTCGGACAAACAATCGCTGATGGACTTGAGAACGATCGCCGACTGGACCATCAAGCCGCACATTCTGGCCGTTTCCGGAGTGGCCGGAGTGGAAGTCAACGGGGGCGACGTGCGCCAGCTTCAATTCCAGTTCGATCCCGAGAGGCTCGTGCAGTACGGAGCCAGCGTGGAGGACGTGCTTGCGGCGGCGCGAGCGGCCACTGGGGTTCGCGGAGGCGGTTTCGTCGAAACCGCCAATCAGCGCATCGTATTGCAAACGGAGGCTCCCTCCGCGACGCCGGCTCAACTTGCCGCGACGGTTCTGGTCCACCACAACGGTGCGAACGTCACGCTGGGCGACGTGGCGCGCGTTCAGGAGGCGCCGGCGCCCCGGATCGGCGCGGCGTCGGTGGGAGGCAAGCGCGGCGTGAGCATGATCATTGACGCCGCCTACGGCGCCAACACGCTGGAGGTCACGCAAGGGATAGACAAAGCACTGGATGAGCTACAGCCGGGCCTCGAAGCGCAAGGAGTCTCGATCCATCGAGATGTGCTACGGGCGGCCGATTTCATTACTGTCGCGCTGCGCAATGTTCGCGATTCCTTACTGATCGGCGGCGTGCTGGTCGTCGTGGTCCTGTTTTTATTTCTCTTCAACCTGCGTACGGCGGCCATCTCTTGTATGGCTATTCCTCTATCTCTCCTGACGGCCATCATCGCGCTCAACAAGATGGGGCTGAGCCTGAACACCATGACACTCGGAGGGCTCTCGATTGCGATTGGCGAAGTGGTCGACGATGCCGTAATCGACGTCGAGAACATCTATCGGCGGCTGCGTGAAAATCGCTCGGCGGCAAATCCCCGCTCGCTGTTTCAGGTGGTGTTCGACGCCTCGATTGAAGTGCGCAGCGCGGTCGTCTACGCTACTTTCGCCGTCATACTGGTATTTTTTCCGGTCCTGAACATGTCCGGGATAGCGGGGAACCTTTTTGGGCCTCTCGGCGTGGCCTATATCTGGGCGATCCTGGCGTCGCTGATCGTGGCGCTGACGGTCACGCCGGCTCTCAGCCTGATTCTGCTTGGCGGGCGTGAGCTTCCAGCACAAGAACCGCCCATCGTCCATTGGCTCAAACACAGATACGAGTCGCTGCTGCTTCGAGTGGAACGAGCGCCAGGCTTACTCGTCCCCGCCACGGTGGGCCTGCTGGTGATTGGAGGAGTCGGATCGCTATTTTTCCTGAGCAGTTCCTTTCTTCCCGAGTTGCGCGAGGGAAACATCACCGTGCACATGACCGCGGTTCCGGGTACCTCTCTCGAAGAGTCTTTGCGCCTGGGAGACCGGCTCACGCAAGCCTTGCTCCAGGTTCCCTTCGTGCGATCGGTGGCACAGCGCGCGGGCAGGGCCGAACTCGGCACAGATACGATGGGAACGCACGAGAGCGAGATTGACGTCAATCTGCAGGCGATCAACGGAGCACAAGTGCAGGCCTCGCAGGATCAGATCCGGCGCATCCTGGCTCAGGTTCCGGGCGCGGTTCTTACATCGAACAGTTTCTTGACTGAGCGGATCAACGAAACTCTATCCGGATACGGAGCCGCTGTTGCGGTGAATGTTTTCGGCAATGATCTCGATCAACTGGACCGCGAAGCGGCCCAGATTGCCCGAATCCTGGCCGCGATTCCGGGCGGAGCGGAAGTGCAGCTCCAGTCTCCGCCAGGCATGCCGGAGATTCTGGTGCGGCTGCGCAAAGATGGCATCGCGCGCTGGGGATTCGATCCGCTCTCCGTTCTGGACGTGGTGCGCACGGCTTATGGAAGCGAAGTCGTGGGGCAAACCTACGAAGGCAACCGCGTGTTTGATGTCTCGGTGCTGCTGGCCTCGAGCCGGCGGCCACAAGTGAGCGAATTGGGAGCGCTGCCGCTGCGGAATCCGGACGGAAAATTTGTCGCTCTCAGCGAGCTGGCCGACTTGCAGGAATCATCGGGGCGCTACGTGGTCCTGCACGAAGGAGCGCGGCGAGTGCAAACGATCACCTGCAACGTGCGCGGGCGCAGCGTGGATTCGTTTGTGCAAGAAGCGCGGCGACGCATTTCGAGTATCAAGCTCCCGGCCGGCAGTTATGTGAGTTTTTCCGGAACGGCCGCGGCGCAGGCGCAATCGCGTCACGATTTGATGGTGAACTCACTGCTGGCCGGTTTGGGGATCATCCTTTTGCTGTCCGTGGTGATGGGGAATGGGCGGAACCTGCTGCTGGTTCTGGCTAATTTGCCGTTTGCGCTGGTGGGCGGCGTGATTGCCGCGGGGGCGACGGGGGGCGATTTGTCGCTGGGCTCGCTGGTGGGGTTCGTGACGCTTTTCGGAATCACCCTGCGGAATTCGATCATGCTCATCTCGCATTACGAGCACTTGGTGGAATCCGAGGGCATGAGCTGGGGGCTACCAACGGCGATGCGAGGCGCTTCGGAACGGCTGGCGCCCATTCTGATGACGGCTCTGGTCACGGGACTTGGTCTTTTGCCTCTGGCCATCGGCAGCGGCGATCCGGGCCGCGAAGTGGAGGGTCCCATGGCGATCGTGATTCTGGGAGGCCTGGTGACTTCGACGCTCTTAAATCTATTGGTGCTGCCGACACTCGCGTTGCGCTACGGCAGATTTGAACGTCAACAATCGGCCCTTGAAGTTAATGAGATGCCCGCCTAAAGGCGGCCGCTACACAAGGCAAAACGGTTTACCGCGCAGCTCCGTAACAGCGGCGGAAATTTGCACAGCCGCCGCGTCGCTGTGAAAAATTCACCTGATTTCGCTATTGCGCAGCGAAGAATTGCTTTCTATTCTTGGGGCGACTCGATCCACAATCAAGGTCCGGGGAGTGGAGCAGCAATTCACGCGCAGTGAAGTGGAGCGCATGACCGGCGCTACGCGCCAGCAGCTCGAGTATTGGTCCCGCCTGCGGCTCCTGCAGCCGCGCTCCCGCTGGGGCGAGCGATTCTTCAACTTCAGCGATCTGGTTGCGGTGGAGGCGCTGAGGCGCCTGACCGCGCAGCGGATTCCCGCGCAACGGCTCAGCCGAGTGGTGCAGGCGCTCGGACGGCAGCTCGGGCGCGCGGCGGCCCCGCTTTGCTCCTTGCGCATTTCGGTCACCGGCGATGACGTGGTGGTGCGCGAACCGGGACCGCAGGGGCGGCCCATCGAGCCGCTGAGCGGGCAATTTGTGATGGACTTTGAAACGGCCCGGCTGCAGAGCAAGGTCCATTCGCTGGGCTCACGCACGGCGGAGGAATGGTTCGAGCTGGCGATGACGCTGGATGCCAGCCCGGAGACGCTGAGCGAAGCGGTGCATGCTTACCGGCAAGCGATCAAAGGCGCACCGGACTGGATCGAGGCGCACATCAATCTCGGCACGGCGCTTTTTCACCTCGGGCTCCTCCAGGAATCGCGGGATGCATTTTGGGCCGGCGTGCAGATCGACCGGCGCCACGCACTGGCGCATTTCAATCTCGGATGTGTTTGCGATCGCCTAGGTGATAGCGCTCAGGCCCTGCACGAGTTTCGCGCCGCGCTGGCGTGTGCGCCCGAAATGGCGGAAGCCCACCTGAACCTGGCCTTGGTCTACGAAAAGCTGAATCGGAAGGGCGAGAGCAAGCGCCATCTCTCCGCCTATCTGCATTACGACCCGCAAGGGCGCTGGGCGGAGTTTGCGCGCGGGCGGCTGAACTCGAACGGCCGGGCGCGGCGCCGCATCGCCAAAGTCACACCATTCCGGCGCGCCCGCAACTAGCGCCGTTCCAACTATTTGGGCCAAGCGCTTCGCCCTGACGACGCAAAAGTTCAACAAGGGCCGAACGAAACCGAACCTGTCCCCGAGCGGGGACCGGTCGGGATACAAGTTTCGTTCGGTCCAAGGTCGCGGACAGGCATTCTTTGGTGAGACAAGTTGGAACGGCACTAGCCACAGCCAAGAGTTATCGCGCGGCCCTGGCCTGATCACTCATATAGAATGGCATATAGAATGGTTGGGGTTGGAGGATCGCACGTGAAACCGAAGAGCTGCTTCACAGCATGGATGATTCTTCTTTGTGTCCCCGCTTTGGTGTGTAGCATGCCCGCACAGGATACCAGCGCCGGTGGTTCCAATGCCGGGCCACCGAAGTTCCTGAACATGATTCATCAGGAGCTCAAACCCGGAAGAATCGGAGCATACGATGAGCTGGAGACGTCCATCGCACGAATCTACAACCGCGAGAACATAGCGTTTTTTTGGGTGGAGCTGGAATCGATAACCGGC
>DASPYR010000319.1:0-3370 GCA_035636675.1 Rugosimonospora sp.
CAGGTTCCATTTATCCTCGCCCGCGCTGATGAACTGGTCGATGATCACCTGCGCGCCGTTGGCAAAATCGCCGAACTGCGCTTCCCACAGGACGAGCGCTTCGGGATAGTCGCGGCTGAAACCGTATTCGAATCCGAGGCAACCCGCTTCGGAAAGAGAGGAATTGTAGATTTCGCAGAAAGCCTGATTGGGTGAAAGATGGGAAAGCGGAAGGTAATCGCGCTCAGTCACGGTATCGACCAGCACGGCGTGACGCTGGTTGAAGGTGCCGCGCTGCGTGTCCTGCCCGGTGAGGCGGATAGGATTGCCCTCCAAAACGATAGAGCCAAACGCCAGCGCTTCCGCAAACCCGTAATCCACAGCGCGCTTACCGTGGCCCATTTCGCTGCGTTGTTCGAGGAGCTTCGCAATTTTCGGGTGGACGTGGAAACCATTCGGCGTGCGAGTGAGGCCGTCAGTAATTTCAGCCAGTCTTTCCCGCGTCAGACCGGTATCGACCTCATACTCTGGCTTGTACCGGCCATGCGAATAGGGCGCCCAGTATTCCGGCAGCTTGCGAAGGTGCGGGATCTTTTTTAGCGCGCGCGCCTTGGTCTGCTCTTCTTCGTATTCCTTGCGCACCGCCTCCACGAGCTGCGCCGGGTCGATGCCGGTCCGTTCGGCGTAAATCTTCCAAAGCGGTGAATGATTCTTAATTCGTTCATAGAGCAGTGGCTGCGTGATGGTCGGATCGTCCACTTCACTGTGGCCGTGGCGGCGGTAGCCGATGATATCCACGACCACATCGCTGCCAAATGTGGCGCGATACTCCGCCGCGAGTTTGCCGACGCGCACCACAGCGTCAGGGTCTTCCGCGTTAACGTGGAAGATAGGAACGGACTGGCGCTTGGCCACGTCCGAGGCGAAGCGCGAAGAATGCTCCTGCTCCGGGCGCGTGGTGAATCCGATGAGGTTATTCACGATGATGTGAATCGTGCCGCCAACCGTGTAGGCCGGCAGGTCCGCGAAGTTGAGCGTTTCCGCCCAGATGCCTTGTCCAGCGAAAGCGGCATCGCCATGCATGACGATGGGTACCACTTTGTTTAGAGTTTCCCTCGAACGGTCGACGTAGGGGCCGCGCAAGCCGTAGCGCGTCTGCTTCGCGCGGGCGCGGCCGACGGCGACCGGATCGACAGCCTCCAAATGGCTCGGATTCGAAACGAGGTGGATGCCGATTTCCTTGCCGCCGCTGGTGACGTAAGTGCCGGTAGCGCCCACGTGGTATTTCACGTCGCCCGCACCCAGGACGCTGCGCGGATCGACGTCTTCAAAGCCTCCGACTACTTCATGGGGCAACTTACACGCGGTGTGAACCATCACGTTCAGTCGGCCGCGGTGGCTCATGGCCATGATCGAGGATTCCGCCCCTTGTTCGCCCGCCGCGTCGAGGATGGAGTCCAGGAGAGGAATCAGCGCGGTGACTCCCTCCAGGGAAAACCGCTTGGTGCCCAGGTAGCGGGCCTGCAATACCTGTTCGAACAGGTCGGCGCGAATCAGGCGCTCGAGGATTTTGTGCTGATCGACTGGACTCAACGGAGCTTCGAGGCGCTCCGCGATCCAGCGGCGGCGCTCCGACTCCGGCAGATGCATGAAATCGGCGCCAACCGTGTCGCAGTAGACGCGGCGGGCTTCCTCAGCAGCTTCGCCGGATAGTCCTTGCAGGTCAGGGTGCTTCAGCGGCTCAAACAAGCCAAGGGGATCGAGCGTCGCCTCCAAGTAGCCCCAGCGGCGAAATGCGTCGAAGATACGCTCGCGCTCTTCGTTGCCGGCTGCCTTCGCGGGGCCCGCTGCTTTGACGAGGCCGCTTGCCGCGGGTTTCTTGGCCGCCTTCGGCGTTTTTGCGAGGCGCTCTTCTTCCAAGGTTGTACGATGTGCCATAAATCGTGCTCTATGAACCTTCTATTTTGCCACAGAAGGCAATGCGTTGCCCGGCTGACCTCCCCATTCCCGCGCACATATATTCGATGCGCTGCAAACCCATAGGAATACAACGCCAGCGTAGCCCCTCTTACAATAAGCGTACGAGAGATTCGAGGCGTCCGGCGATTTCATCGGGCGGCGTGCCGGATGGAAAGGTAACCGGCGCGCCGATGCGAATGGTGATTTCGCCAAAGTGCGCGAGGCGGCGGTGTTCGCGCTTCATCTGCCAGACGCCGTCCAGGCGCATCGGAATGATCGGGATGCCAAGATTTTCTGCGAGGAGGCCGATTCCGCTCCGGAAAGGAGCCATGCGGCCATCTTCGGAATTGTTGACCTCGCCCTCGGGAAAAACGAGCACGCTATAGCCACGGTCGACTGATTCGCCGGCGAAGCGGAAGCTTTCGCGAAAGCCGGAAAACTGCGGCAACGGAAAAACGTTGAAGAGCAAGGTGGCGAGCCAGTAGCCGAGTTGATACGCCCAGCGCCTCGCGAAGAACCAATCACGCGGCGGACGCCGCATGTTTTGCAAGGATTCGCCACCCATGGCCGTTGCGAGTCGATGGCGGTATCGCGGCGGCAGAGCGGCGAGGATCAGCCCGATGTCGGCGCGGCGCGTGATGTGGTTTGAAATGATCAGGGCGGGCCCGCGCAATCCGCGAAGATTTTCCCGGCCAACGATGCGCGGATGGCCGAGGATCTGTGTGGCGGGCCAGACGAGCGCGTAGTAGACGGCGAGCCGCAGCCAGCGAATGGGTTCGCGCTGCGTCCAGCGTGGATAATTGTATGTGCTACGGCGTGCGGCCGGCTGTTGCACGACGCGCTCGACATCGGCGACGGTTTTTGCGTTGGCGAAAGCGGTCTCGTTGAGTTCCACGTGAAACTTTTCCTCCAAGGCGCTCAGCAACTCCACGCGATCCAGGGAGGAAAGGTTCAGTTCCTGTTCCAGGTGACTGCTAGCTCCCGAGCCTTCACCACTCGCTCTGCCGATGCGCTCCAGCAGTTGGTTGAGCGAGCGGCGTGGCGAAGTGTGCGGATTAGAGTTCATTCCTCCACTCTCTGAGGCACTAACTTGCCGTCCATCGAGGATTTGCGCGGCGCGCTCAGCGATGACGGAAAGGCGCGGTTTGCCGGTGGACGTACGAGGAAAATCGAGGTCAGGCCAGGCGATGCAAGTTCGAATGCGCTGGTATTCGGCAAGCGAGGCGTTGGCGTTTTCGACGGCTCCGCGGGCGGCAACTCTCTCAACATCGTTCATCAAAAGAATAGCGCAAGGTTCGGCGTTGCCGCCGCGTTCCAACGGAACGACCGCGCAATCCCGGACGCCAGGTTGTTTGCGAAGGGCAGCTTCGAGGTCCTCGGGATAGACATTGAGCCCGGCGGGCGTGACGATGACGTTTTTCTTTCGGCCACG
>DASPYR010000320.1:0-7526 GCA_035636675.1 Rugosimonospora sp.
CCCGCGGCTTGGTCTGCCGGCAAGCGCCCCTCGGCGTCCGCCTCCACCCGAAAGTGGGCTATGCCGCTGCGCTTCTCATAGAAGAAAAAAGTGTGGGGACTGATTCGGACACCTGATTTTGCGGATTGCTTGGTTCGAGCACCCTTTCTGTGAATGAGCTTCACTGGCACCTCGCCTCTGGAGGGCCGAGGGATGACCCGGCACCTCAGGATTTACTCATGCGATCGCTTCTCCAGCAGGCTGGTTAACGAAGAGAAGGGGCAAGTGGCCAGGACCGCCCAGTATACAAGAACATTCCCCTCAGGCATATCAGGACGCGTGTATAAGCACTTAGGGGTGAGAGGTGTCACCCAGTCCACTGCCCCGCGATCATTGCCCCGAACCTAATCACTAACGCACGTCTGTCTCCTTTTTGAACCCCCACTATCTTGCAGAAAGCACGTCACTTGTATTTGTAAGAGTTCGATGGGTGGCCTCATTTACGGGTAGGTTTTTCACCCGAGGAGAAAATTTTCCTCAGTGGAAAATACCCGCAAGTCGCTCCATCGAGGCGCTTTATTCGTTAGAATACTTGGCTGTAAGAATGTCCTTGCACGAATCTCGGCCCGTGAAGAGAGGTTTGCATGACCGTAGATTGTTTTGCAGCCCTGATGAGTTCACTTCATATGCAGTTCCCCACCAACACCGCGGATTGGGAGCAAATCATACTGCGCTGGACCCATTTTGCCGCCGGCATCACTTGGATCGGCCTGCTCTATTTCTTCAATCTCGTGAATGTTCCGTTCCAAAAGGAAATGGACTCGCCCACGCGGGCGAAGGTTGTCCCGCTGATGATGCCCCGCGCCCTGTGGTGGTTCCGCTGGTCAGCCGTAGTTACGGTCCTGGCCGGGTTCCGCTATTTCATGATCCTTGCCAAAACCGATGCTGACAACGCGGGCGTGCCGGGTCTCCTCGGCCGCTGGCTCGGTTTGTGGTTCGTGGTCTGGACCTTGGCCTGGTTCGTTGTTTATCTGCTCATGAAATTCGCGAAGGGCCCGCTCGCGGATGGCCGTATTCTCGCCGTCCCGATCGCGCTCGTCATCGCGGCCGCTTCCTGGGGCATCTTGCAAATCATCGCGAATCCCGCGGCGGGCAACCGCACGCTCGCCATCTCTATCGGCGGCGGGATGGGCTACTTCATGCTGCTGAGCGTCTGGGGAGTTGTCTGGCGCTGCCAGAAGCGTCTGATTGCCTGGACGAAGGCGTCTGCGCAATCCGGGACTCCGATGCCCCCCGAAGCCGCTGGCCTCGCCCGCCTGTCATTTCTCATGGCGCGCACCAATTTCTGGCTCTCCTTCCCTATGCTCTTTTTCATGGCCGCCTCCTCCCATTTCCCGTTCCTAAGCGGCCACTAACGCCAATCCATCCGTCGACGCATGGCGTCGGCGGGGCGCCCCTCGTGATACAACTCCGCGGTGAATTATGTGGGTGCTATCCTACCCGGCAGCAGTGAGCTCTAGTACCGTGGAACAATCGACGGCAAGGCGGGCGGAGCACCCTTAACGCGATGAGACCATTCCTGACACCTTGGCGACTGTGCCCGAGTGACGGGTTACCCGGAAACTGACCGACTACCCGATGTCGAAGTGTCTGGTAAACTCTGGCGAATCGGAGGTGTTGCTATGAGCGCCATTCGGTCCACCGCGCCGCGGAGGGCTACGCTGGAGACGTGTCTCGCATTCTTTGCCATCGCGGTCGCGGCGTGTGTTTTCCTGCCGCCATTCGCTGGTGCGGCCACTTGCGAGAGCCTGGCGGCGCTGAACCTGCCGGACACAACGATTACCGTGGCGAAGTCCGAACCGGCGGGCACGTTCGCGCCACCTAAGCCGTTTGCGTTGCCGGGGCCTCCATTGGACAATTTGCCCGCTTTTTGCCGCGTGGCCGGCGAAATCAAGCCGACGAAGGATTCCGACATCAAGTTCGAGGTTTGGATGCCCGCGACCGACTGGAATGGCAAGTTCATGGGGGAGGGAAACGGCGGCTGGTCGGGTGAAATCTGGTACCCATTCATGGGCGTGGCACTGCGGCGCGGCTACGCCGCTGCATCGACGGATACTGGGCACAAAGGCAGCGTGGGCGACGCGAGTTTCGCGCTCGGCCATCCCGAAAAGGTAATTGATTTCGGGTATCGCTCCGTACATGAAATGACCGTCAAGGCGAAGGCCATTATAGCTGCTTACTATGGCAAGGAGGCCCGGCTCGCGTACTGGTCGGGTTGCTCCTCCGGCGGGAAACAGGGGTTGAAAGAAGCGCAGTGGTTTCCTTTGGACTACGACGGTATAATCGCCGGCGCGCCTGCCAATTTCTGGACTCACCTGATCGCAAGCGGCATCTGGATCGCCCAAGCGACTCGGGAGAACCCTGCGGCTTACATTCCCAAAGAGAAATACGCCGTGCTGCACAAGGCCGTGCTGGACGCGTGCGATGCGGCGGACGGCGTCAAAGACGGCGTTCTGGAAGACCCGACGCGCTGCCGCTTTGATCCGAAGCAGTTGCGATGCACAGGGGCCGACGGCCCGAACTGCCTCACGGCCGCACAAGTGGAGGCAGCGAGGAAAATCTACAGCGGGCCCAGGAACCCGCGGACTGGGGAACAAATCTTTCCCGGGCTCGAGCCCGGCAGCGAACTGGGGTGGGATTTTTTCGCTCGAGGTCCGGAACCTCCCATTGTCGCGTCCCATTTTAAGTATCTCGTGTTCAAGAATCCGGACTGGGATTTCCGCACGCTCGACTTCGATAGCGACGTGGCGCTCGCCGACAAGCTGGACAACGGAGTCCTTACTGCAACCGACCCGGATCTGAAAGAATTCTTCGCGCATGGCGGAAAGCTCCTGCTGTACCACGGCTGGACCGACGCCGGCATCGCCCCGCAGAACAGCATCAACTATTACGACAGCGTAGTGGGCGCAATGGGCGGTGCCGAGAAGGTGAAGAACTCCATGCGCCTGTTTATGACGCCGGGGATGAACCATTGTTTCGGCGGCGATGGTCCCTTTGTGTTCGACACCTTTACGACGCTTGAGCAGTGGGTTGAGAAGGGCAAGGCGCCCGACCAAATCATTGCCGCTCACTTTCCGGGCGGCGGAGCGCCGTCTGCCAAGCCTGACCGTACACGGCCGCTGTGCCCGTATCCGCAGGTGGCGAAGTACAAAGGTTCCGGCAGCACGGATGATGCTGCGAACTTCGTGTGCTCGAAAGAGTAGTTCTGCGGTCTAGTGCCGTTCCAACTTATTCAGCCAAATACCCGCTGCCTAAACCTCCCGGCCGCTTCTTCTCCGCGAAAAAAAAGTTGGCTTTAAAAAGTTGGAACGGCACTAGCCTGCTTGTGGAGGAGCTATGCCAGTCTCCACCTCGGCGGCGCTCGAAGGCTCTGGAACAAGGCAGGCGAGTGGGGCGCTCGATAGGAGCGGCATACAAATTCGTCTGAGCGATTTAGGTGTGCGGTACGCGCCGGGGCCCTCGCCCTCTCGAGAGGGCGAGGGCCGTTCGGCGAAAAGGGGCGCGGAGAGATCCCTCGTCGCTACGCTCCTCGGGATGACCATCCTCATCGGATGGTCAGTCGGCCGCGGGCGGCTTCGCCTGACCGGAGAAATGGATGGTGATCAGGAAGCCGTTGGTTCCGTCATAGGAAAAGTTGTGGCCCTTGCCGTCAAAGGCTTCGTGCTTGCTCTTCCACATGCGGAAGCCATCGTTGGTTTGAGCCTGCCAGTACTTCAAATTGTGAATGACGACTTCGTGGTTCGGGTCATCGCCCTTCACTTTCTCTAGAACCACCTCGCCCTTCCCGTTGTTCATCTTGGCGTGAGCGACGCCGGTCTTCCGATCGATCATCCAGGTGAAGCCTTGCGTGTCCACGTCGAATTTCTGCCATTTGAAGGGATAGAGCTGGCCGATGATGTCGTTGAGGGCGGCCTTCTGTTCCGCGCTAACGCCGGGATCGTAGTTGACGACGGCCCAGGAATCCGCGCCGGTGCTCCATTCGCTACCGAGATCGGTGGCGACCCAGACCTTTGCGCCGTCAAGCTTGGTGTCCTTGTAATAGCCCTTGTCCACCTTGAGAACGAGATTGGCGCGGCAATAATGCGCCTCCATGTGATGCTCGTCCATATGATGTGTAGAACGAGTGTTGAAGTAGCAAGGGCAGAACATGTCGCAACTGCAAGCCTCGATGTATGAGGCGGTGATGTCGAAGTCGGGCTTCGCCGCGCTTGCGGACTTCTCCTGCGCCCGGGTGCTGAAGAAAACAAGAGCCACTGCCATAGCCAAGAGAAAGGAAGCAAAAAACAGAGCGATGCGCCGCATTTACCCTCCGTGAATGTGTTATCTGCCGGGCCCAGCCGGGATTGCGCTGCATTTTATGCCTGGAAAGGTACGGGCGCAAGAGTTTCCGTTGAACATGACAACGTCCGGGCCAGAGCGGCCGTCAGAGAGATCCCTCGCCCGCCTTCGGCGGCTCGGGATGACCATCCTTCGTTGTCTTGTGTGACCGCATAGCGGTCAACGGATGGTCAACAGCAGCGGGAGGGCTTCGAGTATTTGCGGCGGAGCTGGTCGAGATAGAACTCCGTGCGAGAGAGTTCGCGTTCGCGGCGCAGAATCGTGGCGCGAGACCGCTGATAGCGCTCGTAGGCCGCATCTCCGCTCCACTCGCGCAAGCCTTGCCAGGCAGCGCGCGCCATTCGCCGGACGATTCCGAATACTCGGTGCATCAGTTTCCTGTGTGACCGCCCCGATGGATCGGGGTAAACTCCGCAAGCGGTCAACCACCCTCCGCCAGGTAAAGTGGCGTCAATTTGACTGCACGGCGCTTACCGCGCCTGCAAATGCCGCCGCACTCCATAACTCCCCGTCACATGGTCCGGGCGGCTCATTAGTCCGCCTCCGCCCACTGCGTGGCCACGTATGGAGTTTCCTGCAGAGCCGGCTCCATGCGCCGGCTGAGCAGCGAATACCACTGGTAGAGGGCCTCGACGATCAGCACGAGGATCATCAGGGCGAGAACGGCTGTCACGGCGGCATCCAAGCGCTGATTGAAGATAAGCCTCTGCGTCGCCGCGATGTTCGCCGCCGGGATTTGACCCGCGACGATCTGCGAGGACAACGCCGATGCGAACGAAAGAAAGCCGATGCGCGGATCCAGGCTGAAGATTTTCTGGTAGCTCGCCGTCATCGTCGCGCTGACCAGCCAAGCCATGGGCACGAGCGTCACCCAGATCCACCGCGTCCGGCCCATCTTCAACAGTATCGTCGTGGCGACAACCAGGGCCACGGCGGCAAGCAATTGGTTCGCAATCCCGAACAGCGGCCACAACGAATTGATCCCGCCAAGCGGATCCACGACACCCTGATACAGGAAATAGCCCCACGCCGCGACAATCAATCCGCTGGAAAACAGGATCCCCGGCGTCCAGCCGGAACGGGCAAACGGTTTCCAGACCCGCCCGCCCAATTCCTGGATCATGAACCGGCCCACGCGCGTCCCCGCGTCGAGCACGGTGAGAATGAACAGCGCTTCAAACATAATCGCGAAGTGGTACCAGATGCTCAGCAGGCGCGGCCCGCCGATGGTGCTGGAAAAAATTTGCGCCATACCCACCGCCAGCGACGGCGCGCCGCCAGCGCGGTTCAGCAGCGTTCGCTCACCCACGGCGCGCGCCAGGTCGTGCATGGTTTGCGCGTCCAGCGCGAAGCCCCAGCCGCTGATCGTCCGCGCCGCCGCTTCCGCCGAAGCGCCCACGATCCCGGCCGGGCTGTTAATTGCGAAATAAACGCCCGGCGCCATCGCGCACGCCGCCACCATAGCCATCACACCGACGAATGACTCCATCAGCATCGCGCCGTAGCCGATCATTCGCGCGTGGCCTTCGCGAAGAATCATCTTCGGCGTCGTCCCGGACGAAATGAGCGAATGGAAGCCGCTGACGGCTCCGCAGGCGATGGTGATGAAGCAGAACGGGAAAATCTTCCCGGCAAAGACAGGGCCGCTGCCGTCCACGAAACGCGTCAACGCCGGCATCTGAATCGTGGGGCGCACGAGCAGGATGCCGCCGGCCAGCGCGAAAATCGCTCCGACTTTGATGAAGGCGCTCAGGTAATCGCGCGGCGCGAGCAGGAGCCACACCGGCAGTGCCGAAGCCGCAAAGCCATACGCGATGATTGAGATGGCCAGCGCTGGGCCGCTCAGAGTGAACACGCGCGTCCATGACGGCGCAGCCGCCACCCATTGCCCCGCGACGACGACAAACACAATCATCACGATGCCCAGCAGCGAGGCTTCGAGCACGCGCCCGGGCCGCCAGTAGCGCAGATAAACCCCCATCAGCAGCGCAATCGGCACGGTCATCGCGAGCGTAAACGTCGCCCAGGGCGAGTCCTTCAGCGCGTTTACGACCACGAGCCCGACGACGGCGAGCAGAATAACCATGATCGCCAGCACCGCAAGCTGCGCCAGAAATCCTCCGCGCCGGCTCACCTCTTCCCTGGCCATCTGGCCGAGAGACTTTCCGTCGCGTCGCATGGAGCAGAACAAAATGACAAAATCCTGCACGCACCCGCCGAGCACCGCCCCGGCAATCAGCCAGAGGGTGCCCGGTAAGTAGCCGAACTGTGCCGCAAGGGTTGGGCCGACAAGTGGTCCGGGGCCCGCGATGGCCGCAAAGTGATGACCGAGCAAAACCCACTTGTTTGTGGGCACAAAATCGCGGCCGTCATCGCGGCGCTCCGCCGGCGTGGCCCGCGTGTTATCCAGCGCAAACACGCGCGCGGTAAGAAACGCAGAGTAAAACCGGAACGCGACGAGGAAACAGCACGCCGCGGCCAGCACGAACCAGGTAGCATTGAGCGGCTCGCCGCGGTTCAGCGCGATGGTGGAGAGCGCAACTGCGCCCAGCAGCGAGATCGCGACCCAGATCGCGATATGGAGAGAACGCTTCACTGCGTCACGCTCCTGCGCAGAAACAACGCGCGGAATCGTATGCGACTGAGGCAGGAGCGTCAATCGTCAAGCATCCGGTGCGGCCGGGGCGCGACGCTCGCTCCCTGCCGCTTCCTCTCTGCGGAGAAAAAAGTTAGCTTCAAAAACTTGGAACGGCACTAGAATGCACGCCGTTGCTTGAAACATTTGTTTCCAGGGAGCCTCCGATGCGCCCATGCCCGGCCTGCCGTCCCCGCCAAATCTTCTGGATGGTTGCGGCTCTTTCGTTGCCGCTGTGCCTTCGCGCGCAGGAGAAGAAGGAAGAGTTGCCGCACCCGAAGACGCTCGAAGAGTTGCAGCAGGCGATGAAGGGCGCCCTCGAGAAGAATCACGTTCCGGGTGCGGGCGTGGCGCTGGTGTCCAATGGAACGCTATTGTGGTGCGGGGGATTCGGCAAGGCCGACCTCGGCGCGAATCGGGAGGTCACCTGCGACACCGAGTTTCGCGTCGGCTCCATCAGCAAGACCTTCGTCGCGCTTGCGCTTTTGAAGCTGCAGGACGATGGCAAGATCAA
>DASPYR010000321.1:0-6432 GCA_035636675.1 Rugosimonospora sp.
TGGTATTGGTGTTTGTTGCGCTCGCAGGCTTCATTGTTCTGCGCCGAAGCAGGGTGTCGGCGCAAAACGTCAACGTCAAAGTCACCCCGACGACCGTGAGCCGGACCTTTCTCTACAAGATCAACCCGGGCCAGCGACCCGCTTTCGATCAGGATGTGATGAGCAACTTAATCCCCGTATTCGAGGAAGAGAAAAAAGCCGGGATTATCACCGGGTACGAATTTTTCAACAACGTAACCGCAGATAATCCCAGCGACTGGAACGTTGGGATGCTTGTAAGCTACGCGAACTATGCGGCCCTCGATGGCCTGGGAGACCGAGTCGATCCCATCGAGCTGAAACACTATGGCTCGGCCGCGAAGCGGCAAGCAGCGGGGGAACACCGGAACCAGATACGCACGGTGGTCTCGAATCGCCTGATCCGCATGGTCAGCTATAGCTCGGCAACTCCGGTTAGCTAAGTAGCGACTGATTCCGCAAGAGCGTTGCTGTCGGTTCGGAGTGGTGCCGAAGAAATCCCTCTCTCCGCCCGAGGCCGATCGCTAGGGACGACCATTCTCGCCGGATGGCCGCTTTCGCCGCAGGACGCGACGGCCTGCGGCAGCAAGTTAGCAGTTCGAGCAGCGATATAGCAGGAGTCGCGCTAGCCGGCGAGCCGCCAGGTAATCGCGCGCTGCAACGCATTTGCAGCGCCGATTACCGGCTGGGCGGCGAGCCAGGTGGCAGGGCGCGCGATTGCTTTTCGCGGGCGTGCGCAGGTATAACTGAGCAGCAACAAGCGGAGGAGATGGCCATGTCATTTCGAAGCACATTGCTGATCGGCGTATTACTGAGCGCGGCCCCGGCGTTCGCGCAGACGAAGACTACAAAGGCGCATGCCAACTTCGTAAACGGCAAAGGCGACAAGGTGGGCACCGCAACCCTGACGCCGACGGCCAAAGGCGTGCGGATCAACGTGAATGTCATGAAGCTGCCGCCGGGCATGCATGCCATTCATATTCATAACGTGGGCATGTGCCAAGGTCCCAACTTCGCCTCCGCGGGCGGACATTTCAACCCCATGGGGAAGATGCACGGCAAGGATAATCCCCAGGGTCCGCACGCCGGCGATCTGCCCAATTTCACCGTGGACAAAAGCGGGAAAGGCAAAGCGACCATCGTTGCGGATATGGTGACTTCGGGTGGAGGTGCGAATTCGCTGTTTCATACGGGCGGGACAGCACTCGTGATTCACGCCGGCCCTGACGATTACAAGACCGATCCCGCGGGCAATTCGGGAGACCGGATCGCCTGCGGAGTGGTCGAGAAGTAAAAGACGCGCCCGGCGCTTTCCGTCCCACCCTTCAGAATGCGCCCTTCGCAAGTTCCCTTCGAGGCTCAGGGCAAGCAGGGTGGGGCACCCGGAAAAAAGCAGATCCCTCGCTCCTCCACCCCAGCATGCGCAACAGCGGCGCATGCCGGGGACCCCGGTTCCGCTCGGGATGACAACTCTCGGAGGATCGCAATATTACGCAAACGTCAGTCTGCTGACTCTCGAAGTGGAGACGTTAGCGACGGAGGGATCAAGCGGTTTAGGCGGCGTGGCGGTGGCGGAAGGAATGCTCGATCTCTTCGAGAGTGCGGCCTTTAGTTTCGGGTACGAGATAATACGAAAATAGCCAGGATGCAATCGCCAGCAAGGCGTAGACCCAAAAAGTGAGCCCCGGCCCCAGGACCTCGACCAGCGTCAGGAACGTAATCGACACCAAAAAATTGAAGGCCCAATTCACACCCGCCGCCGAGCCTTCAGCGATGCCCCGCACTCTCAGGGGATAAATCTCCGCAATGAGCAGCCAGAAAATGGGACCGAGGCTGATGGCGAATGAGGCTACGTAAACCATCAGCGTGATTACAGCCAGCCAAGCCGGCGCGCCTCCGGTGGGCATGCGAAAGACAAATCCCAGGATGCCCAGGCTGAGTATCATCCCTGCGATGCCGACCAAGAGTAGAGGGCGCCGGCCCACGTGGTCGATCAGCCACATGGCCACGATGGTCATGATGACGTTCACCAGGCCGATGCCCGCCGTTGCCAGGATAGCTCCCGAGGCCGTGGGAATTCCCGCCGATTGCACGATCAGCGGAGCGTAATAGATGACCGTATTGATCCCGGTGACCTGCTGAAAAATCGCCAAGCCAATGCCGATCACCAGCGCAGTTCGGATCGAGGGGCCAAACAAATCAGAGAAGCGGCCGCGCTCTGCCGCTTCCGCCAGTGTCTTCTGGATCTCCAGCCATTCCGATTCGATGCTTTCTGTGCCCCGAATTCGCGCCAATACCTGGCGCGCTAGATCGGATTGGCCATGTTCGGCAAGCCAGCGCGGGCTTTCCGGCATGCGAATCATCCCGAGCCCGAGGATTGCGCCGGGAATGACTGCCAGTCCCAGCATCCAGCGCCAGGCTCCGCTGCCTGAAAAAGTGTAATCGACCAGATAAGCGGCAAGAATTCCAATGGTGATGGCCAGTTGAAAAAGCGACACCTGCCATCCGCGCGTTTGCGCCGGGGAAACTTCGGAGATGTAGATCGGTACGGTGCTGGTGGCGAGGCCGATACCCAGTCCAACGATCAAGCGGCCGATCACCAGGACGCTCAATGACGGCGCCGCAGCGCAAACAATCGCGCCGATAACAAAAATTAGCGCGGTGACCAACAGCATGAAGCGGCGGCCGAAAACGTCCGCCAAGCGGCCTCCGCTCAGGGCCCCCACTGCGGCTCCCACCAACACTACGCTTACGATGAGCTCCTGCTGGAAGGTGGAGAGTCCGAATTGCGTGCGAATGAAAATTAAGGCGCCGGAAATAACTCCCGTGTCGTAACCGAACAGAAGTCCACCGAGAGCGGCGAATGCGGCGGCGGCGAATACAAATCCGGTCTCCTCAGCTTGTACCGTTGCCGGGCTAACCATCCGCGGAGGCGTCTTCGTGCTCATCGTAGCGCCACATAAAGTGAGATGTGCCGCCCTGCGCGGAAGGCTCGGGGTTGTGCCAGCCGCCTATATCCGCGGCCAGACGATCGGCCTCCGGCGGTCCCCAGCTTCCGCGCGGATAAAAATAGAGCGGCGTCTTATCTGGTCCGAGGATGGGATCGACGATAGCCCAGGCAGCTTCAACGGCATCCTGACGCACGAAGAGAAGCGGATCGCCGCGCATGGCGTCGGTGAGCAGGCGCTCGTAGGGCAGTAGCTCAGCGCTGAGGTCAAGATGCACGGCCGAAAGTTCGACCGGCATGGAAACCATCCCGGGGCCGGGACGCTTGATTTGTGCGCCAAGATTTATGGAGAGATCGGGACCGAGGCGAAAACGGAAGTAGTTGTTCTGATTCGGGAAGCGCCGCAGAGGAGGCTGCTTGAGTTTGACGAGCACTTCCGTCGCGGTCACAGGCAGACATTTGCCGGACCGAATGAAGAACGGCACGCCATCCCACCTCCACGAATCGATTTCGAGGCGCAAAGCGGCGAACGTTTCCACTTTGGAATTGGGGGCCACGTCGCGAACTTTTCGATAGCCTTCAAACTGCCCGCGCACCACATTGGCCCGCGCGATGGGAGGGATGGTGCGAAGGACGCGAACCTGTTCATCGCGCAGCGATTCGGCATACATGCTGGTGGGCGGTTCCATGGTGAGAAATCCCACCACCTGCAAGAGATGGTTCTGCACCACATCGCGAATTGCGCCGGCTTCCTCATAAAACTTACCCCGGCCCGCGACGCCGAAAGATTCCGCCATGGTGATCTGCACACATTCCACGTAATTGCGGTTCCAGATGGGCTCGAGAAACGTGTTCGCAAAACGGAAGAAAAGCAGATTCTCGACTTCTTCCTTACCGAGATAATGGTCGATGCGAAAAATCGAAGATTCGGGAAAAACGGCGTGCAGCGTGGCGTCGAGTTCCTGAGCCGAAGCGAGATCGCGGCCGAAGGGCTTTTCCAGGATCACTCGGGCATTCTTGGCGCATCCGGAAGCGGCAAGATTTTCGATAACGGTAGCGAACAGGCTGGGCGGAATGGCCAGGTAATGAGTGGGAAGCTGGGCCTTGCCCAGGACCTCGCGAAGCCTCTTGAAGGTATTGGCATCCTGGTAGTCACCATCGATGTAATTCAGCAACTCCATCAATTTGGAAAACGCGGCCTGATCTACTCCGCCGTGTTTCTCAAGACTCTCGTGCGCCCGTTGCCGAAGCTGGTCGAGCGACCACCCCGCTTTGGCTACTCCGATAACCGGCACGTTGAGACTGCCGCGCCGGATCATCTGCTGGAGCGAGGGGAAAATTTGCTTATAAGCGAGATCGCCGGTCGCGCCAAAAAAAACCAATGCGTCTGAGAGGGCCACGGGTTTGGGCAAACGGCGCTGCTCCGAAATACCGGCCGTCAGGGTCGCGCTCATTACGGACTCTCCTTTGCCCTCCCCAGCGAGAGCTTTCTATTTTTTGATGCATTCGAAGACAGGTCGTTCGGAAAGCGGACGACAAGCTCGGGTACGTTCTCAGCGCTTTTCGAGATGCCCGCCGAATTCAAAGCGCATGGCCGAGAGCAGTTTATTGGCGAAATCGCTCTCGCCTCGCGACGTAAATCGCTCATAAAGAGCCGCGCTCAAGACCGGCACCGGCGCGCCTTCTTCGACGGCCGCCAGAATGGTCCACCGCCCTTCGCCGGAATCAGAGACGCGGCCCGAGAAGCCCGCGAGCTGGGGATCTTTTAACATCGCGCTGGCGGTCAGATCCAGAAGCCAGGACGCAATGACGCTGCCGCGCCGCCATACTTCGGTGACATCGGCAAGATTGAACTCGTATTGATAGTGATCGGGGTCGCGCAGCGGGGCCGTCTCGGCGTCAGTGCGGCTCGTGGATTTGCCGACATTGGCATGCTTGAGAATATTGATTCCTTCCGCGTAGGCCGCCATGAGTCCGTACTCGATTCCGTTATGCACCATTTTCACGAAATGCCCGGCCCCCGCGGGGCCGCAATGGAGGTAACCCTCTTCGGCAGTGCCGCCGATTTTCTCTCGTCCAGAAGTTCGCGGGGCATCTCCCCGCCCAGGAGCAAGCGCCTTGAAGATCGGATCGAGATGCTCGACGACCTCCCGAGGACCGCCGATCATCTGGCAGTAACCGCGTTCCAAGCCCCAAACGCCGCCGCTCGTGCCCACATCCACGTAGTGAACTCCGCGCTGCTGCAACTGCTTGGAACGCCGGATATCGTCGATGTAGTAGGAATTTCCGCCGTCGATCAGGATATCGCCTCGCTGCAATTTTGGAGCGAGTTGTTCGATGGTGGCGTCCACGCCTGCCGCCGGCACCATCATCCAGATCGCGCGAGGCGGCGCTATTTTCTGTACAAGCTCTTCGAGCGAGGCTGCTCCCGCAGCGCCCTCACCTGACAATTTCTTCACATTTTCCGGATGCCTATCGAATGCGACGCACTGATGCTTGGCTCGCAGCAGTCGGCGGCTCATGTTTCCGCCCATTCTCCCGAGGCCGATCATTCCGATCTGCATGTCTGGTGTGCTCCTCGCGTGGGATTCCCTGAGTTGGATTCTATTGGACCTGCGCCCGCGGGGCAGTTACTTGACAGCTGCTTCCGGCATTATGAGCGCGGCATCGGCAAGGATGCCGGAGGCTCGCCGGCGCCCATTCCCTGCGCCAGAATCAACCGCTGAGCCACACCGCGCATGGCCGGCAAGCGCCGCGCGAAGATCGCGCCTCCGGCAAGGCAAGTGACTCCGCCAATAGCCACCGTCCATGGCGCGCCGATTCTCGCCGCCAGAACGCCGCCCAGCAGCGCCCCAATTGGGCCCATGCCGATGAACATCATAGAGTAAAGCGACATTACGCGCCCGCGCAGGCGGTCGGGAACCATGACTTGCAAAAGCGTGTTGGTTGCGCCCATCTGAACCATCATGCCGAATCCAGTGGGAATGAGGAGTGCCAGCGAGAGCCAGAGGTGCCGCGACAAAGTAAAAAGAATAAGGCTCGTGCCAAAACCGGTTGCAGCCATCCACACCCACTTTCCGAGCCCGCGGACGTTGGTTTTGGAGGCGAGCGTCAAAGCGCCGAGCAGCGCACCGACGCCGGTCGCACCCATCAGCATTCCCAATTGACGCGCTCCGCCATGCAAAATGCGGCCCGCGAAAATCGGCATCAGGACCGTATAGGGCATGGCGGCGAGGCTGACAAATCCGATCAGGAGCAATAGAGCCCGCACCGGAGCCGTATGGCGCGCGAAACGGAAGCCTTCGACCAGATTCTCCAGGGGAGATCCGTGCTTCTGCAGTTCACCCTGCCTGGTGAGCCGCATCAGCACTAGCCCGATAATCACGGCGATATAACTGATGCCGTTGGCGAAAAAACACCAGCCCTCTCCAACCGACGCCACCAAGATGCCGGCGATTGCCGGTCCG
>DASPYR010000322.1:0-4479 GCA_035636675.1 Rugosimonospora sp.
GGGACAATACTCCTAAGTTTTTCTGCGCCGCCAGTCATGGGGCAGGCGGTTAATGCAACGTTGCTCGGAACGGTGACGGACTCGTCCGGGGGCGCGGTTGCCAATGTGAAGGTGACGCTCACGGAAACGAACACCGGGATTAGGCATACTTCCCAGACGAACGAAAGCGGCAACTATATATTTCCGGACCTGCCGCCGGGCACGTACACGGTCACCGCGGAACAACCAGGATTCAAACGCGCGTCGAGAGCAGGCATCGACCTGATCGTGAACACGACCGAGCGCGTGGACCTGGTCCTTGAGCCAGGAAACATTTCAGAGACCGTCACGGTAGAGGCCGAAACCCCGATCCTGCAGACGGAGCGAGCGGACACGGGGCGCAAGCTTGAAACGGTGCTGACGGAGAATATTCCGCTGGGCACCAATCGCAACTACCAAAACCTGCTGAATCTGGTGCCCGGCACAACTCGCGCCACTTTTCAGCACTCGCAGTTTTTCAACGCCAGCAGCTCGCTTCAGACTGAAGTCAATGGCCAACTCCGCGAGGGCAACAACTATCAGATCGAGGGCATCGACGATAACGAACGCACGGGCCTTTTACAGATTCTAGTGCCGCCACTCGAAGCGATTCAAACAGTGGACGTATCGACGAGCAATTACGATGCGGAATTGGGGCGTGCGAGCGGCGCGGTTGTAAACGTAATCCTCAAGTCGGGTACCAACAGCTACCATGGGGCCGCGTACGAATTCGCCAGAAACAACTACTTCAATGCTCGCAACTATTTCGATCCATCCGTCGGCCATCAGGCGTACAACTATTTTGGCGGCAACGTCGGTGGGCCGATCAAAAAGAACAAGCTTTTCTTTTTTGGCGACTATCTGAAAGTCTATGACCATCAGGCAAATACAAACAGGGTGACAATCCCGACCATGGCTTTCCGCTCGGGCGATTTGAGCTCGGTGAAAACAACCGTGAAGGTATGCCAACCCCCGGCTGCGCCGACGGCCTGCAACATCTACAATCCGTTTAGCGGCAATCCAAACGGTACGGGTCGCCAGCAGTTTGTTGCCACATCTGCACCTGGTTTGGCCACAGTGCCAGGACCCAACGGAACCGTAGTGGATGCATTCAACCCCGTTTGCACCAATGCGGCTGGATGCCCCAACGTCATTCCTTCAGCCTTGATTGACCCCATCTCTACCAAGCTCATGAACCTTCTGCCGCCTCCGAATCAGCCGGGGGCCTCGAACAACTACTTTGCTCTGCTGGGTTTCCACAAAGACACAGATTTCGTTGATGCAAAGGTTGATGCTAACGTAACCGATAAAGATCGCTTGAGCGCCCGATTCAGCTACCAGCGTCCGTCCGTTCTCCAAGCACCGATATTCGGTATAGCGGGCGGGCCGGCGCAGGGCAATTTTGAAGGGACAGGCCTTCAAAATACGTACAGCACCGGTATCAACTACAACCGCTTTTTCTCAAGTACTCTCGTAGCTGAGTTCCGCGTTGGCGCAGGGTGGTACCACAACGAGGCGCACAACACCGATTATGGAACGAGCACTTCAAATTCGCTCGGCATTCCAGGCGTTAATCTCGACAAGACGATAACCAGTGGAATCGTGGGTGTAACGATTAACGGCGGGTTTTCCAATCCGCTGATTGGCTTCTCGGCGAGCCTGCCCTGGGTTCGGTCTGAAACGAATATCGACTTTGCCAATACGTGGACCAAGATCCTCGGCAATCATACGGTTAAGTTTGGCGCCGACCTGCGCCGGATTCGCGATGCTTTGCTCCAAGAGCAAACGTTCAGCCCGCGTGGTCTGTACACGTTCAACGACGGTCAGACAGCGCTCAACACTGGTAGCGGTTCCACCGTAACCAGCTTCGGAAACAACTTCGCGAGCTTTCTGCTCGACGTGCCAGGACAAGCGGGACGCGATCTGGCGACTATCTTCCCGAACTATCGAGCATGGCAACTCTTCACCTTCGTGCAAGACAAGTGGGTGGCGACTCCAAAATTATCGGTAGATCTTGGGGTGCGTTGGGAGTTTTATCCGCCGGCGAAGCCCGTGAGCCCCGGGGGCTTCTCGAATTACAACCCTAACAACAACACACTCGTCGTAAGCGGCATAGGAGGCAATCCAGACGATCTGGGGATCGCTACACATTACAAGTATTTCGCGCCGCGAATCGGACTGGCCTACCGGTTGAGGGAATCGACTGTCGTTCGAGCCGGATTCGGCATCAGTTACACGCCATTCCCCGACAACAGCTATGCCTATAACTTCCCGGTGCGGGCAAATAACGTGTTCAATCCGGCGGTTGCGACTTATGGGCCGGCAGTGCTTGCCAGCGGGCAGACTGCAACCTTCGAGAATGGCTTCCCCGCGTCGATTCTCCCGGTAGTTCCGTCAAACGGAATCATTACCAACCCGGCGGTCAATCAGCAGTATTTTGTGGTCAATCCGAATTTCAAGAATCCGTATGTGGAATCGTGGAATCTTGCGATCCAGCATTCATTCCCCGGGCGCTTCGTTGTGGAAGCGGCGTACGTCGGCAATCACAGCGTGGACACAGTGGTGAATTACAACCTCAACGCCGCTACGGTCGCGGGCCTCGGAAACGCCGGCCTCCCTGAGTTCCCCACTTTCGGGCGCACGGCCAGCACGCAACTCCTTTTTGCTGGGTATTCATCCAGCTACCACGCTTTGCAGGTGAAGGTTGACCGGAAGTTCTTGAACGGTTTGGCGGCCACAACGGCATACACATTCGGCAAAGGTATGGGGTTCCAACAAGGCGACGATGGTGGCCTGACCTTCTACATCAATCCGCGGCGCAGTTATGCTCGGAACGACTTCGATCGCACGCAAACATTCGTGCAAAGCGTGGTTTACGATCTGCCGTTCGGAAAGGGCAAGCGCCTCGTGCCTTCTGGAGTTGGCGCCGTAGTTCTGGGCGGCTGGCGCGTAAGCGGTTTTGTCACGTGGATGACTGGCCTCCCGCTATTTTTCACTGCCCCATCAGGAAATCTGTTGGCGCCTAACAGCCCGAACAACACACCGAATTTGGTTGCCCCCGTGCAGATCCTTCACGGTATAGGTCCGGGTAATCCTTGGTTCTCCACTGCGAGCTTCGCTGCCCCCACTGCTACTGGCGCATTCGGCAATGTAGGGCGCAACTATCTAAGCGGGCCGAACTTTTTCGACCTGGACGCTTCGCTGGCTAAGTCGATCCGGATGACCGAACGAGTGGGTCTGGAGCTTCGGCTTGAAGCGTTTGGCGCAACCAATACGCCGCAGTTCTTCTTTGCGAGCAACGGCGGTTCGGCGTCGGGAACAACCGTAGGCAGCAGCAGCTTCGGTACCATCACGAGCGCCATCGGCGGCCGGCAACTGCAACTCGGCGCTAAGTTGAACTTCTGACCGGCCCGGCCGGACAACGACGAACCAAGCGAGGCTGGCGGCCCCAAGCGGTCGCCAGCACTAGCTAGGCGTTCAGCCAATTGCTCAGGACATTCGAAACTTTTCGCAGATCAAGATTGATCCCTTTGATAAAATCGGGACGGAGGAGCCTGTATGATGCCTTGCGTTTCACGTCGTGAGTTTCTCAATGGCTTGGGGGCGATGACGGCGGCAACTACCCTTCCCTCGATCCCAGGCTACGCCCCTATGGATCCGCCTATGAAATCGCCATTCCGGATTGCGGTGATCAACGACGAGATCACTCAGGACTTCGGCCGCGCTTGCGAAGTAGCTTCCAAGGAGTTTGGAATGGAGTGGATCGAACTCCGAGGAATGTGGAACAAGAACCTGCTGAAACTGGATGCGAAAGAAATTGAAGAAGCTCGCCGTATCCTTGAAAAATACCAATTGCGAGTGACGGATATCGCCAGCCCGCTTTTCAAAGTGGACTGGCCGGGCGCGCCCAAATCGAAGTTCAGCCCCAAGCGCGACCAGTTCAACGCTGACTTTACGTTCGAGCAGCAGGACGAAGTGCTGGAACGCAGCCTTGAGCTGGCCAAGACCTTCAAGACCGATCGCGTCCGCTTCTTCGATTTCTGGCGGCTCGATGATCAAACGCCGTATCGCGCGGCCATAAATGAAAAACTGCGAAATGCAGCTGAAAAAGCCGCCAAGAAGGACGTGATTCTAGTTCTGGAAAATGAAGGTGCTTGCAACACGGCAACCGGGGCCGAAGCTGCCCAAGTTCTTGGTGCCGTCACATCACCCAATCTGATGCTCAACTGGGATCCGGGAAACGCGGCCGAGCGAGACGAGAAGCCGTATCCGGATGGATACCATCTCCTGCCAAAGGATCGCGTTGGCCACTGCCATTGCAAGGACGCAGCAAGAAAACCGGACGGCAGGGGCTACCAATGGGCGGCGATGGGTGGGGGCATCATCGATTGGGTCGGGCAGTTCAAGGCGCTGAAACGCGACGGCTATCATTTCGCCGTTAGCCTGGAGACCCACTGGCGC
>DASPYR010000323.1:0-7371 GCA_035636675.1 Rugosimonospora sp.
CGGGCTATTTTGGGAGGCAAGGAAAAGGCTTCGACCGCTTCTATCTGGCCATCCCGGCCAGCAGCAGCGCGGGTGCCGAGGTCAAGATTTATACCGTGCAGGACTGAGAATCCGCCACCGGAGGTTGCTGACCATGCGTCAGAAACAAATTGCAGTGATCACAGCAGTATCCCTGGGCCTCGTTGTCTTCGTCCTTCTCGCCGGATTTGGGTGGGCGACTCCAGCACTCCCCGGCCCATCCGGCTACCACATTCTGAAAACGATTCACCTTCCCGGCACCGAGGGCTGGGACTATCTCACGATGGACAGCGCCGCCCGGATTTTGTACATCAGCCGCGAAAATCATATTGACGCGGTGAATGTCGACACAGGTGTCCTCGTGGGCAAAGTGACCGGTTTGGACGGAACCAACGGTTTGCTGCCCGTGCCCGAACTTGGCCGCGGCTTTGCCACGAATGAAGACAAGAGCGAAGTGGTCATCGTTGATCTCAAGACCCTGCAAAAAATCGGAACCGTCAAAACCGGCAAAGCCCCGGACTCCTTTGCCTACGAACCGGTCACTAAGCGCGTCTTCATCATGAACAGTGCGGGTGCTAGCGCGACAGCCATCAACGCGGCCGAAGGAACAGTCGCCGGCACGGTGCAGCTTGACGGGCAGCCGGAGTTTGTTGTGGCCGACGGCAAGGGCAGCGTGTTCATCAACATTACCGACAAGAACCAGGTTGTCGAAGTTGATGCCAAGGCCCTGAAGGTGCTCCATCGCTGGCCGCTTGCGCCGGGCGAAGGACCCTCCGGCATATCGATGGACCGGAAGAACCGGCGCCTCTTCTCCGCCTGCGACAACCAGAAAATGATCGTCATGAACGCGGACACGGGCAAAGTGGTTGCTGCGCTGCGGACCGGCGCAGGCACCGACGCCAGCGTCTTCGATCCGGATACGATGAATGCCTTCGCGCCAGCCGGAGGTGCCGGAACTCTCACTATCATTCACGAGGATTCGCCGGACAAGTTCAGCGTGCTGGAGGAAATTGATACGCAATCGGGCGCGCGCACGGCCACGCTGGATACGAAAACGCACAGCGTGATTACGGTCACCGCCAGGCATGGCCATGGCTCAACGCATCTAGACGTGCTGCCCGATACCTTCGTCGTGCTCGTTGTCGGAAAGTAAATTCAATCATATTATCGAGGCGTGAACAGCCGCGGGCGGCGGTCTACAGGGTTATGTCGATGCCTGCGCCGCTTTGCCCGCCGTGGCGATCTCCGCAGCACGCAAGGGAATGGCTGCTGTTACGACCGTAGCGCCTTCGCTGGACTGAATCTCGAAATGCCCGCCCAACTGCCTGACTCTCTCCCGCATGCCCTGAATACCCACGCCGGGGACGGCCGGTCCCGGCGCTTCCGCGTTGCCGTTTGCGGAAAGGCCATGGCCCTGATCGCGAATCTCCAGGGTCACTTTCTGAGCGTCCCGCCCCACACGCACCTGCGCGGTTTTGCTTCCGGAATGGCGGTGCACATTGGCGAGCGATTCCTGCACGACGCGGAAGATGGCGATCTCCATCTCCTCGGAAAGGCGCCCGAGTTTGGGGGCGAGCTCGAGGTCCACGTTGATTCCGCTGCGCTGCGCGAAACCCTGGACGAACCAGCGCAGCGCCGATTCCAGTCCCGCCTCATCCAGCAGAGGAGGGTGCAGCCGATGAGACATCGTGCGCAGCTCCTGCGATAGCTCCCGGACCAGGCGCGCGGCATCCGAGAGATTTCTCCCGGCGCGCGCGCTCAACTTATCCGCCTCACTTTCCACCATGGAAAGACACATGCTCAGGGCGGCCAAAACCTGTCCGGAACTATCGTGCAGTTCGCGCGCGATGCGGCGGCGCTCTTCATCCCGCAGTTGCATCAGCCGGCCGGAGAGCATGCGCAGACCGGCTTCCGCGGCGCGCAGCTCGGCAGTTCGCCGGCTGACGCGGGCTTCGAGCTCGTCGTGCACGAGCTTGAGCTCCGCTTCGGCATCGGCAGGGCCGGAAGAGGAGACCTGGGAAATGACCGCGGAATCGAAGAACGATTCGCCACGCTGCGCGGCCTCCACGGCGTTGAGCAAGTCGTGCGCCACGGAAGACTTGACCACAAAGCCGCGCGCGCCGGCGTTCAGCGCCTGGCGCATTATTTCGTGGGAGTCGTGCTGGGTGAGGATCAAGATCTGCGTGCCGGGAAGGCTGCGGCGAATCATGCGGGAGGCTTCCAGGCCGTTCAGGTTCGGCATGCTGACGTCCATGATCACCAGGTCAGGATGAAGCTGGTGGGCCTTCTCCACGGCATCCTGCCCGTCCACCGCTTCTCCGCAAATTTCGCAATCGCGTCCCGCAGACAGCAACGCGCGAACGCCTCTGCGGATTACTTCGTGATCATCTGCGACCAGAATTCTCACTCCATCTGCCCCTTACTTGTGCCACTTACAAAATGCTTCTCTCCTCATGAACCAACCAAACGAATCTGCGCGGGTGCCGATGGTTCCAAAGCACGAAAAGACGGCCGGCGCGGGGAGGCAGGCTTTCTGCGGGGAGAACGTTAACGAATGCTTCGCCCCGAAGGAAATACAGCAAATAATGTACGCCTCGCCTACAGCAGCAAAATTACTTGGAATTGTTGTGCAAGCAGTGGATATCGAAAGCGAAGAAGCGCCCGGGCTTTTTCATAAACTATCGAGCGCGGCCTTCATCTCCTTCCAAAGCTGTTCGAGCGGCTCGCAGCCTACGGAAAGGCGCACGAATCCTTCCGGAACTTTATCCCCCCAGCGCGCGCGCCTTTCGGCCGAAGTGTGCACGCCTCCGAAGCTCGTCGTGGGGCGGATGAATTTGCAGCCATTGATAAATTGCTCGGCGGAATTCTTATCGCTCAAGGTCACTCCCAGGATCATTGCAAAACGCAGCATCTGACTTTTCGCCACGGCATGCGCGGGATGCGAGGGCAGTCCGGGGAACTTCACTTGCTGAACCTTGCGGTGCTCGGCCAGACGCGGCGCCAGCGCCTCTGCATTGCCGCACATGCGCTCGAAGCGCACCTCCAGAGTCTCGAGGCCGCGATGAACGAGCCAGGACTCGAACGGCCCAGGTATGGCCCCGCAGAGTTTTCTCCAGTCGCGCGCACCGGCAATCAGCCCTGCCTGCCGCGAAGCGACGTGGCCGAAAACGACGTCGGAATGGCCGTTGATGGTTTTGGTATCCGAGGAAACCACGACGTCCGCGCCGAGATCGAGCGGACGCTGGCCGAGGGGCGTCGGCGTGGTATTGTCCACGACGACGATCGCGCCCGCTTGCCTGGCCTGGGCCACTGCCTTGCGAATATCGCAAATGTCGAGGCCCGGGTTGGAGGGCGATTCGATCCACACCATGCGCAATCCTGCGAAATCCTGGCTGTCGTAGTTTGCCGATGGGCAAGTGAGCACGCTGATTCCGGCGGGCACAAGATACGTCTCGGCCAAAACGCGCGTGGTGTAGTAGGCATCCGACGGCAAAAGCACGCGATCGCCAGGCTTGGGCTGGCTGCAAAGGATGGCGGCCTCGGCAGCCATTCCGGAAGGAAAAATAACGGCCTCCGCGTCTTCGAGAATGGAGAGCGCTTCCTCGAGCGCACTCCAGGTGGGGTTGGTCCAGCGCGCGTACTGATAGGGCCCCGCGGGATCGCCGGGAAGAAAGTAGACGCTCGAGGGCACAATCGCCGGTGTAACCGGGTCTCCCGGGCGCCCCTGCGCGTTGAGGCCGGCGGCGGCAGTTCCACCGTTTTGCAGCAGAGCCTTGTGGGTCGCCGTGCCGTGATGCAGCGCGCGGCAGAAGAGCTCCTGAATATCTTGGCCGGCGACGTTTTGGGTGTGAATGTTTCGCTGAGACATGCCTTCCTCCTCTTTGTCATGCGGCAAAAGCGGCGTGGACTTTGTTAGCGCGCGAAAGCTCCTGATCGCCATGACTTTCGCGCGAGGAACGCCCTTTTGCCGCTCGACAAGAAAAGTAATTGCTTGCTAGATTCACCCGCGCGATATCGCGTCACATGGTGTTTGCGGCCCGCTCAGGCAACGTGGCTGAACTGTAACTGAAGGCGGAAGGAAGTGTCACGCACGCGCTTACTGCCGTGATGTGCCAAATTGGCGAGGCTGAAGCCCAGGGTTACCCTGAGCACCTAATTCGGACCACGATTCTTATTGCACCAGCGTCTGCTGGCTGAAGGTGAGTTGCCATTGGCCATCGCGCTTGGCCCAGATGCGCGTGGCGCGGAGCATTTCGCCCGCGGGGGACTCCTGGTCCAGGGACATGACAGCGGCATTGCCGAACACCCACAGGGCCATGGAGGCAACCGCCGGGGGCAGCTCCACTTCGCCTGCATGTCTGAAGCTGCGCATGACGGCGATGCGCTGAGCCTTGTCCATTGGCTGGGAGCTGTCCGGCGTGACAAACATAACGTCATCGGCAAGCATGCGGCTGGCCGCCTCTGGGTCGGCATCGAAAACAGCTTTTTCGCCCGCCATGAAAGAGGCGACAATCTCCTGCGCATCTGACGAGAGCGGTTTATAGGGCAGCGAGCGGCAGGGATTATCGCACTGCTTGGGCCGCTGCGCGCGCGTGGTTCCGTAGCGCGCATCCCTCACGACGGCATCGGGCGGGGCCGTCTCCTGATAGAGCAGAAGGCGCCAGCCCGAGAGTTGGCGCACCCACACGCGCGCGAAAAGCGCCGGGGCGTTATCGGGCGTAAGCCCATGCGTGCCCGTGATCAGGGCTACCCGGCCATAGGGCTGCAGCGTGACATTGGTGTCCGGGCCCGCGGAGAGCAAAGCAATCCGATTCACCAGATCGGATTTATTTCTGCTGCGGCCGTCACGGTCGATCCAGGTGAATTCGGAATCGAGCAGGCGCGCCGCCGCCAGCCGATCATTCGTGGCCACAGCCTGAAGCAGCGCACGATCGGCCGCGCGCAGTTCCTGCTGGATCGCGGCGCTCGCGGGGCCGGAATCGATTCGTATCTCGGACACACCAGGCACTGCGCCGAGATCCTTGGCGCTGAGCAGCAGGTTCCCCTGCGCGCACACCGCGAAGGGCGCGATAGCGGTTAAAAGCGCCTCGATCCAAATGCCCTGCCGCCAGACCGATTTTGACCGGTACGAAAGCCTCATATCCCCACGCCGAATGACGCTTAAATTACCATAACTCCTACGATTAGATTGTTTCGTGCGTGTTACGGTCAGCCGCGGGGGAGGCCGAGTTAAATCCGCTGCTCTGCTTGCAGCGCCATATTACACGCAATTGCGTTTGCCTGGGAAGGGCAATCTCGCTCTTCACCCGTGATACGATTTCGACCCTCTATGAAAACCGTCCTGCTTCTGATTTGCTCCAATATCTTCATGACCATCGCGTGGTACGGCCATCTGAAATACCGCCGGTCTCCGCTTTTCGCGGTCATCGTGGTGAGCTGGCTGATTGCGTTTGTGGAGTATTGTTTCCAGGTTCCCGCGAACCGCATCGGCTTTGGCGAATTCAGCGGATTTCAATTAAAGATTATCCAAGAGGTAATTACGCTGTGCGTCTTCGCTGTATTCGCATGGCTCTATTTAGGCGAAGAGATCACCTGGAACTACGGGATGGCTTTTCTGTGTTTGGTGGGCGCCGTGGCGTTTGCTTTTTGGGGAAGATTGTAAGCGCCGCAGCCATGGCTTTTCCTCACGCTTCCACGCAAAGAGGTAGCCGGTCACGGTCTGTTCGTCGCAAGAGCAATGGGTATTTTCCCCTAACGGACATTTGCGGCGAAGAGGCGTGAAAGCTGATTGGCAGCAAGCCGCCGATTCGTTATCCTAGTGCGCTGAGATTGCCGCGCGATGCGCCGCGAAGGTTCGTCGGCGATTGAAGGAGGACGTAGCGCGGGTAATGTCGTGCAACCCGTGCACCAAGACGTTGCTCTAATCCCCAGGGGTAGATACAAAGGAAGAAAAGCGGAGCTCAAAAGGAGAATTTCTTGTCCAAACTGACGATTACAACAATTCTGCTGCTATCTACGCTGCTGTTGGGAACTTTGAATTTTGCTCGTGCGCAGGGCGTCAGCGCCTACTTTGGTCTGGGCTCGACGAACGACTCCGCGGGAATGCCTACCAACCAGTTCGACGCTACGGGCGCACCTTGTCCGGCTGGCCAATTCTCTGACGCCCCTTTTAATTTCGGATGCGAGCCCGGGGGCACCATCGGCAGCGTATTTGGAGTATTTGGCGTGGACTTCATGTTCCGGCCGCACTTTGGCGTGAATGGCGAATACGCTTTCCGCTTCGCCCAGGCCAACTTCCTCCCGAATGCCGGATTGAAGGTGCGCCCCGGGTTTTACGATTTCAATGCCGTGTACCAACCGATCTCCGGCAAGCGCATCGTTCCCGTCGTGGTAGGCGGCATTGGCGGAGCTAGAATGGCCCTCTACGTTACCCAGCAATGCTCGATCGCAAACATCAACTGCACCGCTACCTACCCTGCCGGGATAAACGCCAATCACTTTCAATTGCATGGCGGTTTCGGCGTGAAGCTCTACGTCAAGCCGTCCCTTTTTATCAAGCCACAATTTGATATCCATTATGTGACCCACCTGACGGACCAATACGGCCGCGACTGGGTCCCGGAATATACCGTGTCTGTCGGCTACACCTTCGGCGAACGTTAAACGCGCCATTAATCGGCGAGATTCTTGTCCAAATTGACGCTCCGAACAATTCTGCTGCTCTCGATGCTGCTGTTGGGAAACGTGAATTTTGTCCGCGCGCAACGCGTCAGCCCCTATTTTGGTCTGGGCAGCGTAAAAGACAGCGCGGGAACAAGCGCGGCACAGGGTTGTCCGGCGGGGCAGCTTTTCGACGGCGTAATCTGCGAAGCCGCGCCGACCATGGGCGGTCTATTCGGCGTGGCTGGCGTGGATTTCATGTTCAAACCACACCTTGGCATTAACGGCGAATACGCTTTTCGTTTTCGCCGGGCCCCCTTCCTGCCGGGCGACAGCTTGGACATGCGCCCCACATTTTACGATTTGAATGCCGTGTGGCAGCCGGTCTCCGGCAAGCGCGCCGCTCCTTTTTTGGAAGGCGGTGTCGGCGTCGCCAGAGTGGCCCTTTACTCTACCCAGACGACTTCCATCACGGGCATCACCAGCACCTCCGGCTTCCCCGCAGGGTCAGATAGAAATCACTTTCAGTTGCATGGCGCAATCGGCCTGAAGATTTACATCAGGGGCAATCTTTTCGTGAAGCCGCAGTTCGATCTGCATTATGCGACGCACCTCACAGACCAATTCGGGCGTAATCTGGTGGTGCAATACACGGGTTCGGTTGGCTACACTTTCGGCGGACGCTAAACACGC
>DASPYR010000324.1:0-6106 GCA_035636675.1 Rugosimonospora sp.
CACGCTGTCCTTAGCCGGATTACGGAAGAAGTACCGATCAACGCCATCGATTCTTAGGTCGGATCGCTCATCGCCGATAAATAGCAGCAGACTTTCTAAACGCTGCTTACCATCAAGGATGTTGTAAACAAACTGAGAACCTTGAACTTCTTTATACAGAAAGATGGCTGGAATTGGGCGAGCCTGCACCATATTCACGATGAGCTTTTTCCTGTCCGTCAGCTTCTACACGCTTCCACGTTGGAATCGGGGAATCAGGTTAATCTTGTCCTTATTGAAGAATCCAATCAGGGTCTCAATTGTGTGTTCCTTATTGTCAAATTTCATCTCGCTCCATCCTCGCTGGCCGGTCATATTACACCCCCAGCATGGATGTGTCTAGTAAGTTGTTGCCCTAGTTGGAACGGCACTAGTGCCCGCCGAGATCGTTCCGGATGACCATGCCGCCCTTCATCACAAAGCGCACGCGCTCCATTTCGGTGACGTCCGCGAGCGGATTTCCCGAAACAGCGATGACGTCGGCGAATTTGCCTTTCTCGACGCTGCCGATGTCCTTCTCGATGCCGTAATTCAGCATGTGGGCGGCGTTCATATACGCGGTCTGCAGGGCCTGCACCGGTTTCAATCCCCACTTCGCGTAATAGGCGAACTGGTTGGCCTGCTTGCCGTGTGGGATTTCGGCTGACGTGGCGCCGCTTCCAAAGACGATGGGGACGCCGGCCGCGATGGCGCGCCGGAAGGCCTGCTCGGCGAGCCTCAAGCGCGAATTGCGCCCGCCGGTCTCCTGCAGATCCTCTTTTTCCAGCCCGATCAGATCGTCGAGCGTCACCTCGAAGGGAAGCTTCTTCTCGAGCAGAACCTTGATCCCGTCCTGGTCGAGTTCGAGTAGATGATTGGGCGCGTCCACGCCCGCGTTGATGCAGCTGGCCATGCCTTCGCCGCCATAGGTGTGGCAGGCGACTTTGAGGCCGAGCCGGTGTGCTTCATCCACGATCGCCTGCACTTCTTCGAACGTCATCGAAGGCGAATTGATCAGCTTCGCGTCGGGTGTCCACATGTGCATGGTGCCGGCGAAATCCTGCGTGGTGTAGATCTTTACCCAATCGACGCCGTGCAGCTTCGCCTCGCGCACCGCCGCGCGCGCGAGCCACGGGCCGTTGATGTCTTTGTCCTCGATGGAGCCTTCCTGGAATCGGCCCGGCCGGATATCCGGATAATAGTTGGTCGCGCGAGGATTGAGCGATTGGCCCACCACCTGCATGCGCGGGCCTTGCACGCGGCCGGAGTTGATCTGGTCGCGAATGTCCACGGTGTTGTAGCCGCCGCGGGAATCCATATCGAGGACGGTGGTGAAACCGGCGGCCAAGTCGATCTGGGCGTTGGCGAGCGCGATCAGCGTGCGTTGCGCTTCACTCACGCCGCCCGTGTTGATGTGTACGTGAGCGTCGATCATGCCGGGCATGACGGTCGCATTCGAGAGGTCGATGACGAGCGCGCCCGAGGGAATGGCGAGGCCGGGGCCGACATCGGTGATGCGGTCACCGCGCACGAGCACCACCTGGTTCGTGAGCATCGCGCCCGAACGCGCGTCAAACAGGCGCCCGGCGCGGATGGCGACGACCTGGTCTCGCGGCGCAAGATATTTTCCGGCCACTTGAGCCTGTGCGGGAGGAGTTGCCAGTCCCGCGACTCCGGCGACGAACACGGCACATAGTTTCAATGGCCACTTCATGGAATCCTCCCTTGTCGCGAATGTGATCGACGTTGGCGCAGGCATTCTATAAGAAATTCGTCGAAAGTGCGGAGAAGCGTGGCATAGAACAGACTCTCTGTCTCCGCAAATCTCAGCTTAGCGTTTGCGGGTGGCGGTGGCTTTGGGCTTGGCGGCTTTGGCGGGCGGCGGTGCTGGCGCCGCGGCTTTGCTCTTGCGAGCCGCTTGCAGGCGCGCGAGCGTGTCCGCGGCCTTCTGGGATCCGACCGGCGCCCCGCTCGGCGGCGGGGCGGCCCCGGGCTGTCTGGCGACAAGTTTTTTCTTGGATTTGTCCCCCAGCTTCTTGCGTTCTTTTTCGTCCAGCTTCTTTTTCGGCGGCTCCTTGATGCCGGAGAGTTTCCGCAAGAGCTTGAGACGAAGTTCCGGGTTTCTGGCCTTGCCCTGCAACTGGGCGTGGAAGAGATCTTCGATCACCTTATCGAACTTCGGCCCATGCGCCATGCCGATGCTTTCGAGTTCCAGGACGGCAGCGGGCAGGGCTTGCCGCAAAGGCCGCCACTTGTTGAGATAGGTGCGGATTTTGCCGACCGCCTTGGAATTGGAGGATTCCGCGAGGATAAAAGCGAGCAAATCCGCCGGGGCCTTCTCCAGGAAGGCATAGGCGTCGGTGGGCGCGGCAGTTTTGCGTCCGGCGAGGGTTTGGGTGATCTTCTGCGCGCGCTCTTCGAGGCCGGTCACCGCCTCGATCTCCTGCTGACGAAATTCGAGGCGATGCAAGGCGGCAGAGACTTCCCGGTCTTTCAGCTTCCCCAGCGCCGCGTAAGTTACCGGCGCGAAAAGGCGCGGCCGAATGCCGGCGGCGGCAAGATCATCACGCGCGCGCAGAATGCGCGCGAGCATTTCGTAATGGGGACGGCGCTTGGCGAGTTGAGCAGAGATGGCCTCCAGCAGGCCGCGCGCTTCCCACGCCTTGAGAACGTGCACGGGCTTATCTTCCCGCGCGAGCTGACGGAACTCGGCGCCGGCGTCGCCGGCAGGAATGGATTCCTGCAGCCCGCGCTCCAGCGCCAGGTTGAACCAATCCTCGGTGCGCGAGTCGAGCTTGAAATCCATGCGCGCGGCATAGCGAACCGCGCGCAGCAGGCGCACCGGCTGATTGGTGAAGCTGTGGATGGAAAGCGCGCGCACTTCGCGGGCCTCGAGATCGGCGAGGCCGTTGGTGGGATCGAGCAGCAGACCGCGGGAGGCAGCGTTGAGCGAAATGGCAACGGCGTTCAGGGAGAAATCGCGGCGGCGCAGGTCATCCATAATCGTGGACCAGCGCATCTCGGGACGCGCCCCCGGGCGGGGATAAACCTCCTCGCGAGCCGCCTCAATGCTGCCGTCCACGTCGCCGGAGAAGATCAGGTCGAGGTGCCGCAGCTTTTCGTCTTCGTCCACGACGCGCGCTCCGCCCTTCTCGAGTTCGCGCGCGAAACGCGAAGGATTGCCCTCCACGGTGAAATCGAGGTCGCGGATGGACATTCCCGAAATCAGATCGCGAACGGCGCCGCCGGTGAGGTAGAGGTTGGTGGTGGTCTCGACGGCCAGCTCTTGCATGCGCACCAGGACGGCGCGCTGCTCGGCGGAGAGCCGGCTTTCCAGCATGTACATGTAGTCAGGCATCAGCCATTCTCTTCTCTAGCGAAATTGAACGATTGCGCTTGATGAATCGTCCGCACTTTGATGTTTGACGTCGTCCCTCGGGCCACGTTTCGGCCCGAGGCGCTCATTGCGCCCCGGACGACTTTGCGGGGAATCTGCTTTTCGAGTGAGCATGCTCGTCACGCGCGGGGATGGTGCGCCTTGTATACCTGTTTCAAGCGCTCTTCCATCACGTGCGTATAGATCTGTGTCGTCGAAATATCGGCGTGGCCCAACATCAACTGCACCGACCGCAGGTCCGCACCGCGCTCGAGCAGGTGCGTGGCAAAGCTGTGCCGCAGCTTATGGGGCGAGAGACGCGCCCGTATGCCGGCGCGCCGGCCGTGCGCCGTCAGCAGGCGCCAAATGGCAATACGGCTGAGACGATTGCCGCTGCGGTTGACGAAGAGCCAGGGGACCGCCCTCCCCGCCTCGCGTCCCCGCAAAAGAAGCGGCCGCGACTTCCCCAGATATGCCTGCACCGCCGCCAGCGCCTTCCGCCCGACCGGCACCAGACGCTCCTTATCACCCTTTCCGATACAGCGCAAGCAGCCCATGCGCATTTCCAGGTCGGATACTTTCAAGTTAACCAGTTCGGAGACCCGCAAGCCCGTGGAATAGAGCACCTCCAGGATGGCGCGATCGCGCAGTCCCCGCGGCGTCGAGGCATCCGGCTGGTTCAGCAAACGGTCTACGTCTTCCATGCGCAGATAGGTCGGCAAGGAACGCCGCACCTTCGGCGACTCCAGATTGAGGGTCGGATCGGTCGAGCGCGCCTCCTCGGCGAGCGCAAAGCGGAAAAGATTGCGGAGCGAAACCAGATGGCGCGCCACGGTGCGGCTATCGAGCCCTTGGCGGTAGAGGTCGCCCAGGAAATCCACGATGTGATCGCGGTTCAGCGCCTCGAGGCTCAGGCCGCGTTTTTCGGCAAAGCCCTCGAATTTGCGCAAATCGCGGTCATAGGCCGCGAGCGTATTGGGGGCCAGGCCTTTCTCGACCTTGATGTAATTCATGAACGAAGCGATCAGGGCATGGATCCGCATGGTCACGATTCCTGGCTCAAGCCTGCCAAGCTCGCGGCCTCCGGCTCACCGTGCATGGCAATGCCATAAATTTCAGGGAGCTCATGGCAACGCATGGCCCAGGCCAGCAGGAGATAGACAGACGTCGCGCCCACCAGCAAAACGCCGAATACCGCGAGGCGCGGCAGAAAATGTGAATACGTGTCGAAGCCGGACATATGCAATCCCATCCAGCAGAGCGTTCCCATCATCCCAGCGCTCGCTCCGCTGCGCGCCAGCGAGGCCAGGATATCGAGGGTACCCATGCGGCCGAAGCGCAGCCGAAAAATCGCAAATAACGTGAAGAAGTTGAAATACGCCGCGATTACGGTGGCCAGGGCCGGCCCGCCATTGCCAAAAATGGGGAAAAACCAGCGCAGGAAGAGCGCGTTCAGAACGATATTCAGGCCCAGCGAGTAGGCCGCCACGCGAACGGGTATGCGCGTGTCGTGCGTGGAATAAAAAGCCGGCACAATCAGTTTGATCGCGGCGAAGGCCGGCAATCCAAAGGCGTAATAGAAAAGAGCGCGGCTGGTGAGTTCCGTGGATTCGGCCACGAATTCGCCGTGCTGGAAAAGCACGCTGATGATGGGTTCACGCATCACCACCAGGCCTACCGCGGCGGGTATGGTGATAAATGAAACGATACGCACGGAAAAGGCCAGCGTGGACTTCATCTCTTCCATGGCGCCGGCCGCAGCTTGATGCGACATCATGGGCAAAATCGCGGTGGCCACGGCGATGGCATAGCCCCCCATAACCAATTCCATGACGCGCTCGGCGACGTACAGCGCGGTGACGCTCCCCGAGGGCATGCGGCTGGACGTGGCAAAGATTGTGCCCACGAAAAAATTGATCTGCGCCATGCCGATGCCGAAAAATCCCGGCGCCAGCAATCCTCCCGCCGAGCGAACGCCTTCGTGGCGCAGCGAGAGCCTGAAATTGAAGCGCATTCCCCGGCGCACCAATTGCGGCACCAGAATCAGGAATTGCAACGCTCCGCCGATCAGCACCCCCACGCCCAGCGAAACCGCGGGACTCGAAAAATGCCGCGACACCGCCGCCACCGAAGCGGCGATGATGCAAAGGTTCAGCACCACCGGAGTGGCCGCGGGCGTGCCGAAGACGTGAAAGCAATTCAGGATGGCCATGGCCAACGCGGAGAGGCCGATGAAATAGATGTACGGGAACATGATGCGATTCAGATAGACGGCTTGTTCCCAGGCCGGCTGCCCCGGCGCGAAGAAGGTAAACAGGCGCATGAATTGCGCCGAATACACGCTTCCGAGCATGGTGATCGCCGCGAGCAAAACAGCCGTCGTCCAGAAGAGGCGCTGCGCAAACTCCCAGACTTCTGCGCGCGGCTTGTTGTTCAGATAGTTGGCGAAGATGGGAATGAACGAAGCGGTGACCGCCCCTTCCCCCACCAGCCGGCGGACCAGGTTGGGGATGCGGTAGGCCAGCACGAAGGCATCGGCCGTGGGCGTGGTGCCGAGGAGCAGGGTGATACGCTCGTCTCGGACGTAACCGAGAATGCGGCTGACCACCGTAACAAGGGAGATGACCGAGGCTGACTTGAGGATCTGCTTCTTTTGATTCAAGAGGCGGCGTCTCAGCCTAAGCCTAGTTAAAACAATGAGTTAACAGCCTT
>DASPYR010000325.1:0-2865 GCA_035636675.1 Rugosimonospora sp.
CCCGCGGGCGGCCTGGAGCCGGAACGCGAATTGCAGCTCAAGCGCATCCTCGGAGGAATGCTGGTACAGCAGCCGGACCTCGGCGAGATCAAGGAAGATGAGCTGCGCACGGCCACGAAGCGCGCGCCCACTGCAGAAGAAATGCAGACCATCCAGTTCGCCTGGAAGGTGGCGAAGCACGTGAAGTCCAATGCCATCGTGTTCGCCAAGGATGGCGCGACGCTAGGAGTAGGCGCGGGGCAGATGAGCCGCGTCGATTCAGTGAAAATCGCGGTGATGAAAGCGCAATCTTCGCTGGCCGGCACCGTGGTCGCTTCCGACGCGTTCTTTCCATTTCCGGATGGAGTCGAAGAAGCGGCCAAGGCCGGTGCGACCGCGGTGATCCAGCCGGGGGGCTCGGTCCGCGACTCAGATGTCATCGCCGCCGCCGACCAGCTCGGACTGGCCATGGTGTTTACCGGCATGCGGCACTTTCTGCATTGAGAGTCCGTGACCTCTGTTCCGCGACTCATAGCGGGGTTCATGGAAGAGCAACGCCGGGCGGGGTGCTTCTCTCCGGTGCGTCGCACGAAGGATAGAATCTCAAATGTGGCGACGACCGAATCCACATTGCTGAACACGCCGGAAGCTTTGGCGGCCTATCGGGCGGCGCTGAAGGGCATGCCCGGTTATGCGCCGGCCAAGCAAAACAGGGATGCGATCCTCGCCAACAAGACTCTGCGTTGAAGCCGGGAGGGGTGACTGCTCGAAGCCGTGTTCCAATGCGAATAATCACCCTTGTGTTTCAAGATGGCATCGGCCCTGAAGGAATGGGCTGAATTAGCCGAAATGTCCCATCTCTCCGTTCCCTTTCAACGTTTTTCCAATGAGTTGCATCCTATCTTTGGGGGCACCCGAGCTCTAGAAACGTGTTGTAATTGGCTTTTGACCGCGTTTCGGCTGCATGGGATAATTTAAGTTTCTGGGGCGACGATGAACCTTCCACGTATCACCATTGCCGTAATGTTGACGAGCTTCTCCGGTGCGGCTGCCATGGCGCAGATGCCGCAGGAGCAGCTTGTCGAACCGAAAACCACGCCTCCCGCAAAAGACTCCTCGCGGGCCGAAGCCTACTACAACTTCACAATAGGCCACATTTACGAACAGCAGTACGAGGCCACCAGCACCGCCGAGTACGCCACCAAGGCCATCGAGGCGTACAAAAAAGCCTATGCGCTCGATCCGAAATCGCCGGTGATTGGCGAACGGCTGGCGGAAATGTACTGGAAGGCGCAGCGGACGCGCGAGGCGGTAAACGAGGCGCGGGAAATCCTGAAGCGCGATCCGGACAATCTGCAATCGCGGCGGCTGCTGGGGCGAATCTATCTGCGGAGCCTGGGCGATGTCAGTGCGGGCAACGGCCAGCCGGAGACGGTGAACCGCGCCATCGAGCAGTTCGCCGAAATCAACCGGCTCGATCCCTCGGACACCGAGTCGGCGCTATGGCTGGCGCGGCTTTACCGGTTGAAGAACGAACACGACAAGGCCGAAGAGGTTTTGCGGAACATTCTGAAGACCGATCCGGAAAACGAAGCGGCGGTCGAGCAACTGACGCAGTTGCTCATGGACGGAGGCAAGTCTCAGGAGGCGGTTTCGCTACTGGAGGGGATCACGGCGCACTCTCCTTCGCCGGTGCTGCTTGATCTTCTGGGCGATGCGTATACCCAGACCCATGAGCTGGCGAAAGCGGAACAGTCCTACCGCAAAGCCGCGGAACTTGATCCTTCGGAGTTGAGCCACCAGCGCGGCTTGGGGCAGACGCTGCTGGTGGAAGAAAAATATCCCGAAGCTCTGGCGGTCTATCAAAAGATTTCGGATGTGATGCCGGACGATTCGGATGTGTATTTGCAAATCGCGAAGATTTACCGCGAGCTGCATCAGTTGGACAAGGCGGAAGAAAATCTCGTTAAGGCGCGGCAGTACGCGCCCGGCAGCCCGGAAGTGATGTACAACGAGGCGATGGTGTACCAGGCGCAGGGGCGCTATGAGGATGCCATCCGGGTTTTGTCGGACGCGGTGACGGGCATCAAGGGGCAGTCTCCCACGCCGCCGTCGCGGAGGCGGTCGCTGGCCATCCTGTATCAGCAACTGGGCCAGCTTTATCGCGATACGCAGAATTATCCGGCGGCGATTTATACCTTCGAAGAATTGGGACATTTGGGCGAGGAAGAGGACCGGCGCGCCCGCATTATAATCATGGACACCTATCGCGCGGCAAAAAATCTTCCCAAGGCCCTCGAGACGGGCAAGGAAGCGCTCGCGAAGTATCCTGCCGATCCCGCGATTCGCACGAGCCAGGCGCTGTTGCTGGGCGAGGACGGACAGACGGACGCCGCCGCCAGAATTCTGAAAGCGCAGCTCCATGGCGATACCGGCGATCGCGATACCTATCTGAATATCGCGCAAGTATACGAGCGCGGACGCCGTTACAAAGAAGCCGAAGAAGCGGCTCACGCGGCGGAAGTGCTGCCCGGCCAGGCGCGCGAAAACGAAATGGTATGGTTCCTGCTCGGCGCCATCTACGAACGGCAGAAGTTTTTCGACAAAGCCGAGGATCAGTTTAAGAAAGTGCTTTCGGTGAATCCGAAAAATGCTCAAGTGCTGAATTATTACGGCTACATGCTGGGCGATCTGGGCATTCGGCTGGACGAAGCGGAGGCGCTGGTGCAGCGCGCGCTTAAGGAAGATCCTTTCAACGGGGCGTACCTCGACAGCCTGGGCTGGATTTATTTCAAAGAGAACAAGCTTGGCGCTTCGGAGAGTACGCTGCGCAAGGCTTTGGAGCGCGAAAGACACGACGCCACGATTCATTCGCACCTCGGTGAT
>DASPYR010000326.1:0-3193 GCA_035636675.1 Rugosimonospora sp.
CTCTTCCGGTGAAATGTTTCCCGTCTACGATCCTTCCACCGAAGAAGTGATCGCGCATGTTGCATCGGGCAAGGCGGCAGATGTCGATAGCGCGGTGAAAGCTGCTCTCGAAACCAAGCAGGTTTTCGTCAATCTCGACGAGACGCCAATCGGGTGGTATTAGAAATCAGTAGGGCGGCTTCGTGGCCGCCAGCAAAAGGAACACGAAAATGAAAACAATTCAGCTTCGCACGGAAATACCGGGCCCCAAGTCTCGCGCACTGATAGCGCGCCGCGAAGCCGCGATTCCGCGCGGCCCTTCGAATGCCACGCCGGTTTTCGCCGCGCGCGCCGAAGGCGCCACCATCGAGGATGTCGACGGCAACCGCTTTCTCGATTTTGCAGGCGGCATCGGCTGCCTCAACATCGGCCATTGCTCTTCTCGCGTGGTCTCCGCGATCCGCGAGCAGCTTGAGAAGCACCTGCATCTCTGCTTCGCCGTCACTCCGTACGAGAGCTACGTTGCCGTCGCGGAAAAACTCAACGCGCTCGCTCCCGGCAATTTCCCGAAGAAAACGATCCTCGTCAATTCCGGCGCTGAGGCCATCGAAAACTCCATCAAGATCGCGCGTGCCTACACCAAGCGTCCTGCCGTTATTTGTTTCGAAGACGCCTTCCACGGCCGCACGCTTCTCACCATGTCGCTCACCAGCAAAACGCATCCCTATAAAGCCGGCTTCGCACCTTTCGCTAGCGACATCTACCGCATTCCGTTCGCCTATCCCTACCGAGGCGAAAAAGGCGCCACCGCGGAAACTTTCGCGCAGCATCTTGAAGACGCCTTCAAGCGTGTCGTCGCTCCGGAATCCGTGGCCGCCGTGATCGCCGAACCCGTTCTCGGCGAAGGCGGCTTCGTTATCCCGCCGCGCGATTATTTCAAGCTCCTGCAAAATATCTGCCGCCAGCACGGCATTCTGTTCATCGCTGACGAAGTGCAATCCGGCTTCGCCCGCACCGGCAAATGGTTCGCCTCCGAACATTTCGGCATCGAGCCGGATCTGATCACCATGGCGAAATCCCTGGGCGGAGGCATGCCCATCGCCGCCGTCACCGGCCGCGCCGAAATCATGGACGCCCCCGGCCCCGGCGCTCTCGGCGGAACCTTCTGCGGACATCCCGCTTCCTGTGCCGCAGCGCTGGCCGCCATCGAAACCATTGAGAAAGACGGCTTGCTCGCGCGTTCCACCGCCATCGGCAAGCATTTTGAGCGGCGCGCCCAAGCCTGGCAGAAGAAATGGCCTCTGGTCGGCGACGTTCGCGGCTTGGGCGGCATGTGCGCCATCGAATTGGTCCGCGACGCGCAAACCCGCGAGCCCGCCGACGCCGAAACCAAAGCCATCGCCAAGTTCTGCTACGAGCACGGCCTAATCACCATCACCGCCGGCACCTTCAACAACGTCATCCGCATCCTCGTCCCGCTCGTAGTCACCGACGAACAGGTCGACGAAGGACTCGCCGTCATCGAAGCCGCCCTTGCCTCCCTTGCGGAGCACAAGCAACCAGCTCTTTCTCACGCCTAGCTATCTTTTCGGGAGGAGCGACGCGCCCTCTTGGCTTGATTGTGCCGACTATTGCAGTTTCCGATTACACCCCTGGCGCGCCTACGCCATCCCCGCCAGCACGCCCCTCATATAAGCAAAGCTGCCGATAACCCCCGGCATTGGATCGTCGGCATGAATCTCATACTCCAGATCGACAAAGCCCTTGTATTTGATCGCGCCAAGCGCTTCAAAAATCTTCTTCACCGGCATGACGCCCTCTCCCACCGCCACCTGGCTCTCCTTGCTCTGAAAATTCGTGAGGTCCTTCATGTGTACGTTGAACAGCCGCGCGCCCACTTCGCGGATCGCCTGAATCACGTCCGTGCCCGCGCGAACCGTATGCCCGACATCGATGCAGCACCCGATCCGCGCATCCATGCCCTTCACAGCCTTCAATACATCCAGCGGCGAATGCCACAACTTATCTTCTGGCCCGTGATTGTGGATCGCGATGCGAATGTCGTACTCCTTCACGAACTTCTCAATCCGCGGCAGCGTTTCCGGCGCGGGGTCGCCCGCGACGATCACGCCAATCCCCGCTCGCTTGCAGTATTCGAACTTGCTCCGGATATCCGCATCGTCATCTTTCGGGAAATAAATCGTTCCGGCCGCATGAAGCTTGATGCCCGCCGCGGTATAGTCCGCCAGCGCGGCCGCCTCTTCCTGCGGTTCCATCGGGAGATGATCTTTGACGTCCTTGGCATTCAGCGCCAACACGTTTAGCTGCTTCAGGAAGCCGATCATCTGCGCGCGGCTGAAGTTGCGGAACGTGTAGCTGGCTACGCCCAGGCGAATCGCCGATCCTTCGTCAGCCGCTGGCCGTCCCGCCGCCGCTGCGAATACGTCCTTCGAAGCAGCCAACGCCGCCGCAACCAGCGCCCCGGAGCGAACGAAATCGCGCCGCGAAAAAATGCTTTTCGTTTGCAATTCATCATCCGGCTGGCGCTGCCGCCTCTTAGACATGCGGCGCCCAGCCCTTCTCGTACTCGCGCCCCCACATCTTCATCGCTTCCTCGTCGCCCTGGATCCGCCCGTCTTTCGTGTCGAGTTGCAGCTCCCGGTTCACTTCCCACGCGATGTTCGAAAGCTGCAGCATTGTGACGGCGACGTTGCCCACGGAGATTGGCGCGTTCAGCTTCTCTCCTTTGCGAATTCCCGCGATGAAGTTCGCGAAGTGCCTATCCGTCATGGAATCGGCCCCCCGGAGGTCGGCGGATGACGTTGTGCTGCCGGCCTTGAGCTCGTTGGTCTTGTTTCCTTTGAGGTCGTAGATCTCGTAGCCGTCGCGGTCCATAACCACCGTGCCAGTCGTTCCCATGATGGCCGAGCCACGGTCGCGGCCGTAACACTTCATTCCCTGGCAGCTCGTGCCTTCCCAGGTGAGCATCCTGTCTTCGTACTCGAAGCTCGTCATCAGCGTGTCGTAAAATTGCCAATCGTCCTTGAATTGGTATCTGCCGCCCGACGCCGTGACCCGCTTCGGATAGTCCACGCCCAGCGCCCACCGGCACACATCCACCTCGTGCGTTCCATTATTCAGCGTTTCGCCGGTGCCATAGTTTCTGAACCAGTGCCAGTTGTACGGATGCACGTTGTCCCTATAAGGACGGCGT
>DASPYR010000327.1:0-3854 GCA_035636675.1 Rugosimonospora sp.
CTTCTCACCGCGCTTGTGCCCGAGTGGCGGAACTGGCAGACGCGCTAGCTTCAGGAGCTAGTGATCGCAAGGTCGTGGAGGTTCGAGTCCTCTCTCGGGCACCATTTTTTGAGAAAACGCAGTGAGGTCTTCCTCGTGAACCGCAATCCCCCGCTTTTCTTTCGCGCCAGTAGGGAGTTACGGCGATCCCGCAGCTTCCTCGATGCGATCCCGCTCTGGCATTTCTTCGAAGTAGCAGGCGCGCGGCAAGCCCCCGTGCGGAGCCCTGGGCAGGCACGTGTCTTTTTATTTTTTCCTCTTGCGCTTCTACAGGAGGCGTTGTATCTTCCCTTGTAGAAGTGATAGGGGGAACAAGTGCCGGACCGCCGAATCGATCTCCCGCAAGGCACGCTGGACCTGCTGATCCTCCGGACGCTTGCCTTGGAACCTCAGCACGGCTGGGCGATTTCCGAACGCATCCACCAGATTTCCAGTAAGGTTCTTTTCGTTCAGCAGGGCTCTCTCTATCCCGCTCTCCATCGCCTGGAACGCCGCGGCTGGATCAAGGCGCGCTGGGGAACTTCGGAAAACAATCGCCGCGCGAAGTTTTATGAGCTGACTCGGCTCGGGCGCAAACAGCTCGAACGGGAAGAAAGCAGCTGGCGCAAACTCACCGCCGCGGTCGCCCAAATCCTCGAGACAACTTAGGAGCAGCTCGTGTTCGACGATTTTTTTCTACGCTTGCGCTCGCTTTTCCGCCGCAAAAAGGTTGAAGCCGAGATGGACGAGGAGCTCCGCTTTCACTTCGAGAACCACATCTCCAAGCTGGTCCAGTCCGGTCTCACGCCGGAAGAAGCCAGGCGCCGCGCCCGGCTGGAATTCGGCGGCATCGAGCAGATCAAGGAAGAGCATCGCGACGCGCGCGGCGTGCGTTTCCTTGAAACGCTGACTCGGGATATTCGTTACGCCCTCCGCATGTTACGCAAGTTCCCGGGTTTCACCGCCGTCGCCGTGCTCACTCTTGCGCTAGGCATCGGTGCCAACACAGCGGTTTTCTCGATTGTGAACGGCGTCCTCTTGAAGCCTCTCCCATTCGCCCAGCCTGACCGCTTGGCGGGGATCTTTCTTCACGGCCGGGGACTGGACCGCGGCGTCATGGGCAACGCGGATTTTCTGGCTCTCCACCAGCGCCAGCAATCGTTCGAACACGTTGCCGCGTTTTCTCCTTCCACGATGGGTATCACCCTGACGGGCCTGGGTGCTCCTCAATTGATTCCGGGAACATCGGTAACGCCAGACTTTTTCTCCGTTTTCGACGTTGAGCCTGTCGTGGGCCGCGCGTTTCTTCCGGAAGAAGGAAAGCCCGGAGGCCCCCTCTCTGTTGTTGTGAGCGATCACTTCTGGGAGGAATTTCTTCACAGCGACCCAGCCGCGGTCGGCCGCAATCTCAACCTCGATGGGAAAAGCTACGCCGTCATAGGCGTTATGCCTCTCGGCTTTCGCTTTGGGCCACACAGCGACTTGTGGCCGGTCCTTCAACTTCAACCGCCCCAGCAGCGCCCGCCGTTTTGGCTGTTTACGATCGGCCGCCTCAAGCCAGGTGTTTCCAAAGCGCAAGCCTCTTCCGATGCCGCCCGCATTGCAAAACAGGTTCAGGAACAATACCCCCGGTCGGAGGATAAAGACGCCATCGTTGTTTCCATGAAAGAGCTCTTTATCGGCGACGTGAGCCAAGCTCTGCTGATTTTGCTCGGGGCAGTGGGATTTATTCTGCTCATCGCCGTCGTCAACGTCGCCAACCTGCAACTGTCACGTTCTGATTCGCGCGCAAGAGAGATGGCGGTTCGAACAGCGCTCGGGGCAAGCCGCCGCAGGCTCGTCATCCAACTTCTTACGGAAAGTTCCATTCTAGCGATCGTAGGCAGTGCCCTGGGTCTTGGACTCGCGTACTACGGCGTCCGTGCCATGCTCGTGCTCAGCCCCAATGCACTGCCCCGAATGGACGAAATTAACCTGGACGGACGCGTTCTCGTCTTTACCGCTGCCATCTGTATCGTCTCTGGGGTTTTGTTTGGATTGGCCCCAGCTTTCCGTCTCGCCGTCTCGCCGTTAGGCGATTCGTTAAAAGAGGGAAGCCGCAGCGTAGCCTCGAACCGAGGTACGCGCCGCTTGCACAGCGGGCTAGTCGTGGTGGAATTCTCATTGGCGATCGTCGTACTCACCGGAGCAATGCTTCTCGTTCGAACACTGTTCGAGCTTGAGTCCGTGAGCCCAGGGTTTAACTCCGCGCACATCCTCACTGCACGGATCTCCCTTCCGCGTGAACGTTACTCGAACGCGTCACAAGTCATTTCGTTCTATGAGCAGCTCTTTGACGGCCTCAAGAATTCTCCCGGAATTGAGAGCGCAGCAATCGCCCTGAGCCTGCCTCCCAACCTTCTCCAACTTACGAATCCCTTCCACATCGAAGGTCATGCGGATATTCCCGGCCAGCCTGCCCCCGCCGTCCCGGAAGTTCCTATCAGCGCCGACTACTTTCGCACCCTGGGCGTTCCCCTCTTGCGCGGCCGGTATTTTTCCGAGGCCGATCGTTCGCCTGGCACACACGTCCTCATTATCAACAAAAAAATGGCTGAGCGTTATTTCCCGAGTCAGGATCCGATAGGGAAACGCGTCCAGACTGGCGAGGCCAATCCCAAAGCGGACTGGTACACCATCGTGGGCGTAGTGGGAAATGTGAAGTACGAAGGCCTCGGCGAGAAGGACGAAGCGACGATGTATGTCCCTTATTTCGACTTGGGCTGGTGCCCGTGGTTCGTTCGATCGCTGTATGTCGTGGTCCGCAGCTCTGCCTCTGCGGAGAAATCTACTTCGGCGCTCCGATCCGCCGTCTGGTCACTGGACAATCAGCTTCCGCTCGCACACGTGCGCACGATGGATCAATTGCTCTATGAATCCGTCTCCAGTTCTCGCTTCCGCGCTATGTTGTTCGGCGTCTTCGCCGCGCTCGCGTTGGTTTTGGCAGTGATCGGCATCTATGGCGTCATGGCATACTCCGTCAGTCAGCGCACGAATGAGATCGGCATTCGCATGGCGCTGGGAGCACAGCGCGGCGAAGTGATGCGGCTCGTGCTGGGGCAAGGAACCAAACTGACATTGATCGGCGTCGTGCTCGGAATCGCGGCGGCCGTGGGGCTCACGCGTTTGATGTCGAGCCTGCTCTTCGGCGTGAGTGCCAGGGACCCGTTGACATTCGCCGGAGTTGCCGTTTTGTTGACGCTCGTTGCGCTTGCTGCCTGTTACGTTCCGGCGCGGAGGGCGATGCGGGTTGATCCGATGGTGGCGCTTCGCTACGAGTAGCGCCTATAGCGACGCGGCAAATTCCCTCGAGGCGAGCGGCGTTAGGCTTCGATGATTTGGAATTGCGGTGGGCTCGCAGGCGTGCCGGCCTCTTCTCGCAGTTGCCCCTGAGGATTGCGGGCCGACGGATCTTTGCATGAGGCAAATTTAGTCTGCGTTGTAACCCGGTCTGTATTGCAACCTACTTTGCGCTGAAAACCGAGATGAGCCACCTGCAAACTAGTTTGCCCCGCAAACCAAATCCGCCCTCTCGCCCAACGTGCTAAAGCTCCTAGCTCCTGAGAAGTAAGAGTTGCCACACGGATTCTGAAGCGCGGCTCTACAGGTGCAGCGCGGATTTGACGATGCGGTTGGCAATCCGTTACGGTGTTTGAGCAGGATGATGGAGCGCGGTGGTGAGGTGCTGTGATGTTCTTGCATGGCCTGGCGTTTTCCTTTCCCGCTTGGCGGCCGCATTTTTCTCTTCTTGACACTCCGCTCGCCAACGAGATGATGATTCTGCGCTGGCTTCACTT
>DASPYR010000328.1:0-2718 GCA_035636675.1 Rugosimonospora sp.
GCGGGAAACGCGGCAGCGACCGACCCGGTCTGTTCTCTTTCGCCGCAACGCCACAAAGTGGATGCAATCCTTTCCCAAGCGAATGTTGGTTTACCAGCTCCCGCCGCAGCACGATCCGACTGGCTTTATCGTCCCAATCCAGCCTGAGCTTCTGCCGCGGCGCGCTGCGCCTCGCGCGGAAGCACCACGCGGAAAAAGAAAATCACCGCGCCACACAAAACAGCGGCACCGAACAGTGTGAGCGTCAATGGCGCGCCCGCGTGTTTTGCCACGCCGCCCGCCAGAAGCGCACCCAGCGGCTGAACGCCCATGAACATCGTGGCGTAAACGGCCATGACGCGTCCGCGTAGTTCATCCGGAACGCGCCGCTGGACGATCGTGTTCGTGGCAGCCATCTGCACGGTTGCGCAGAAGCCTACGAAGAAGAGCACGATCACGGACAACCAGAATAGGCGCGACTGTGAAAAGAGGATCAGACCGACCGAACACACGGCGGACGTGCCCGCGATCCAGCGCGCCAATCCTTTGTAACTTGTGCGCGCGGCGAAATGCAGTGCGCCGAGCAACGCCCCCACACCGGCAGAGCTCATCAGAAAACCCATGGCGCGTGCTCCGCCGCGGAGAATGTCGTTGGCAAAGATCGGCAGGAACACGGAGTATTGCAGCCCGAGAAGGCTCAGGAGGCTCAACAGGAGCAAGGCGGAGCGAATGGGCCGGTCGCTCATGGCGAAGCGAAAGCCCTCGGCCAATTGCTTGAGCGCGGAGCCGTCCTGCGCAGCGGGCTCAGCGCGCTCGATGCGCATGGCCAACAGCGCCGCAATGACGGCGAGGAAGCTGACGCCATTGAGGAAGAAGCACCTCCCCTCCCCTAGCCAAGGAATTGCGAGGCCGGCGATGGCGGGGCCGACGACGCGCGCACCATTGAAGATGGAGGAATTCAGGGCGATTGCGTTGGGGAGGTCCTCCTTCCCCACCATCTGCACGAGAAACGCTTGGCGAATGGGCACATCAAAGGCATTCACGATGCCAACCAAGAAGGCAATGAGGATGATCTCCCACACCTGAATCACGTTGGTCAGAGTGAGCGCAGCGAGGAGGAAGGCCAGGATCATCGCGGCGGTTTGCGTCCAGATCACGCCGCGGTGGCGGTTGTAGCGGTCGCCCACATAGCCGCCGACGGAAGCAAGCAGCAGGATGGGGATCTGGTTGGCGAAGCCGAATACGCCGAGGAGCGCGGCAGATTTCGTCAGGCGATAGACGAGCCAGAGTTGCGCGGCGGATTGCATCCAGGTGCCGATGAGGGATACGAGCTGCCCCACAAAGAAGAGTTGGAAGTTGCGATGCTGCAGGGCGCGAAAGCGCGTGGACACTTTCTGAAGAGCCCTCTTAGAGAATTTCGATGCCGCGGCGCCGAAGGAGTCACGATGCCGCCGAAGCGGCGCGTTGTCAATCGGTCAAAAAAAATTGGGCAAAAAACTAAGGCGGGACGAGCCGACGAAGATCGACGGCGACAGTTAAAAATTACTCGTTGGGCGCGTCGGGCGGGCCGCCGACGTGAAGGTGGCTCAGGTCGCGGAGCATGGCCTTATCTTCTTCGCTCATGCCGCGCGTGAAATTGGGATCGTCGAGGCGCTGGTTGCGCGTGCGCTCCGGCATATTTTGCAAGACTCTCAGGCGCTGCTGGATGGCCTGCCTGCGATCCGGCGGGAGTTGCTGCCATTTCGGCATCACGTCATTGCGGACGTGCTGGCGCTGATCGGGAGTCATGCGCTGCCAGACCTGTTCGCGCTCGCGCATGTCTTGCCGCTGCTGGGGCGTTATGCGGTCCCAGTTCTGGAAGCGTTGCCGAATCTGGGCCTGCTCCTGCGGCGGCAGGTTGTGGAAACGCTCATCGTTTTGGAAAAAGCGTTCGCGCTCCTGCGGAGACATCTGGCCGAGGCGATCCACCATGGGATGCTGGCTGTTTGGCGGAACATTGTTGCGAAAATCGCGCGCGGAATTTTCTCCCGGCATCGGCCGCCGGTCATTTTCACGTGGCATCGCTCGCCGGTCATTTTCACCGGGCCTCGCTCGCCGCTCGACTTCACCTGGCATCGCTCGCCGCTCGCCGGGCGGCAGGGATTGCGGCGGACGATCCTCGCGAACGGCCGGAGGGCGAGTCTCGGACCGTCCACGGTTTTCCGGAGGCCGGTTGGCGCTCTCGCGGCGCGGCTGCCTTTCCTGCTGCCTTTGCTGACGCTGTTGCCTTTCCGTTTGCCGCTGCTGTTTTTCGGTCTGGCGCTGTTGGTTCTTCGGGGGACGGTCCTGCCAATTATTGCGCTGGCGCTGGGCTGCGGCGGGAAAAGCGATTCCGACGCCCAGCAGTAGCGCCAGGAAGCTGCGTCCGAGTTTGAGAGTAGTGCCCATTTCTGTTGGTTCGATTGGATCGCCTCTTACATGGACTGATTCGCGTCGTCGTTCTGCACGGGCTCCGGCAGATCGGTCAGCGGCTCAAAAGTGGAAACCACGTCGTAGTCTTCCAAAACTGGCAGATCGTTGATCATGCGGTATTCCGCCTCGGGGCTCGAGGGCCCGAGGATCGTGGGATCGCCCGGCCGGTGGAAGATCCACACCAGAGCCAGCACCAACATGGAGGCGGCCAGCGCCACGCGCGGGGACGGCGCGAGCCAAGCCCACCAACTTTGTCTTGGGGGCTCAGCGGCGACGCGAGCGCGCACG
>DASPYR010000329.1:0-8103 GCA_035636675.1 Rugosimonospora sp.
ATCGTTGGTGTTATGTTTCGGCACATATTCAACGTACCCTTCGCGGAGGTCCTACGGTGACCTATGATTCCCCGACGGAGGATGTAAGACCTGCCCTGAGGTTCCTCCCGGCGATTGCTGTGCCGAAATCGAGTTGGCCAAGACCAGCCTCTATCGCCATAACGGCATTATTGGCGGCGATACTGTTTGGCGGGTCAACTGAAGTTCTCAAAGCTGCTCCGCCCCAAAGCAACGCGTCCGTGGCTTCGGCGGCTGCGAGTGAAAACAATAGACAGCCCGTGAAGCCATTGGCGCAACACCGCGCCATCCCGATTACGCCGCGCTCGCCTAGTCCCGATGCGTCCACCGCCGCGCCCTACCGGGCGGCTCTCAACCAATACTGCGTCGTCTGCCACAACGAGCAACTGCATACGGCAGGACTTGTGCTCAGTAAGATGGACGTCGCGAATGTACCGCAAGGTGCGGAGGTGTGGGAAAAGGTGATCGGCAAGCTTCGGACTGGGGCGATGCCGCCCGCGGGCATGCCGCGGCCAGATAAGGCCACCTACGACGCCTTTGCCACGTACCTGGAGGCAGCGCTCGACCACGCGGCGGTGGCCAAGCCTAATCCCGGTAGAGTCGTCGTCCACCGTCTCAACCGTGCCGAATACACCAACGCCATTCGCGACTTGTTTGCGATGGATATCAACGTTGAATCGCTTCTTCCCGTCGATGATTCCGGCTACGGTTTTGACAACATTGCCGACGTCCTCTCCGTATCGCCGATGCTGCTGGTGCGATACATGTCAGCGGCGGGGAAAGTGAGTCGCTCGGCCATCGGAGATCCGAATATCCTTCCGAATTTGGAGACATACGATGTGCCTAACCTCCTCGCGCAAGACGAGCGCATGAGCGAGGATCTCCCGTTCGGTTCGCGGGGCGGAGTCGCGATTCGGCACAACTTCCCGCTCGACGGCGAGTACGTTATCAAAATCCGTTTGCAGAGAGCCGGCATCGAGCATGATAAGCAGATCATCGGCCTCAGCGCGCCGCACCCGCTAGATGTTCGCTTGGACGGCGAAAGAATCAAGCTGCTCACGGTTGGCGGCGAGCAGCCTGGGAATAACGAGTCCGCGACGGGGACTTCGAATCCTTCTGGGAAAAAGAAGTTTGGATACGATTTCTCGGGGGACACGGCGGATGCGCATTTGGAAGTTCGCTTCGCAGCGAAGGCGGGTACTCGGCTCGTTGGGGTCGATTTCCTGAATGACGCGTGGGAGCGTGAAGGTGTGCTCGACTCGCCGTTGGCGGAATTCAGGATCCTCGATAAATCATCCGAGGGAAGAAGTGAGTCGCCCGGAACTAAAGAGGATACCCCTGCCGTGTCGCAAGTCTCGATCAGTGGGCCCTACAACGCGAAAGGGCTGGGAGACACGCCCAGTCGCCGCAAGATTTTTGTATGCCGTCCGGCCAACAGCGCGGACGAGCTTCCTTGCGCCAGCAAGATTCTCTCCAGGCTGGCGCGCGGCGCTTATCGTCGGCCTGTTACCGAGGGAGACGTCCAGCCTCTGCTCAACCTCTACAAGGTCGGCCGTAAAGAGGGGGGCTTCGAGGCGGGAATCGGAATGGCGGTCCAACGAATCCTGGCTTCCCCGGAGTTTCTGTTCCGCATCGAACACGATCCGGCGAGTGTGGCGCCGGGCGCTGCGTATCGAATCAGCAACCTCGAACTGGCCTCCCGTCTGTCGTTTTTCCTCTGGAGCAGCCTACCCGACAACCAGCTTCTGAACTTGGCCGCAGCCGGGAAGCTCAAAGAGCCTGCGGTTTTGGAACAGCAGGTGCGGCGTATGCTCGCGGATTCCCGGTCGAATGCTTTAGTGACCAATTTCTTCGGACAGTGGCTGTATCTGCGGAATATGCCGGGAGTGCACCCGGATCAGGATGCCTTCCCCGAATTTGACGAGAACCTGCGCGCGGCATTCGAGCAAGAAACGCAGCTCTTCCTGGAAAGCAATGTGCGCGAAGATCGCAGCGTACTGGACTTACTAAATGCGGACTATACGTTCGTCAACGAACGTCTGGCCCGTTTTTACGGAATTCCCAATATCTATGGCAGCCACTTTCGGCGCGTATCGTTGGACGGTCACGAAGAGCGAAGAGGATTGCTGGGCCAAGGCAGTATTCTAACCGTAACCTCCTATGCCAACCGAACGTCGCCGACGATCCGCGGCAAGTGGTTGCTGACCAACGTCCTGGGCACGCCGCCCCCGCCGCCCCCGGCCGACGTTCCGTCTCTGAAGGAAACTCCCGCGAACGGCAAAGTCCTGACGATGCGCGAGCGGATGGAGCAACACCGCTCGAATGCCGCCTGCGCGGTTTGCCACGCTCAAATGGACCCGCTGGGCTTCGCACTCGAAAACTTTAACGGCGTGGGCGAATGGCGAACCACCAGCGAGGCTCACACCCCGGTCGATGCGTCAGGAGTGCTGCCCAACGGCATTAAGTTTAACGGCCCGGCTGAGCTTCGCAAAGTATTGCTGAGCCATCCGGAACAATTCGCGAATACAGTCACCGATAGGGTGCTCACTTACGCCCTGGGCCGCGGCGTGGAATATTACGATCAGCCGGCCATCCGTAAGATCACCCGGGAAGCCGCTTCCAGCAACTATAAGTGGTCATCACTGATTCTGGGAATCGTCAACAGCGTGCCGTTTCAGATGCGCATAAGCAAGCCACAGGAACCCGCTACCGTCAGGACCGCGCAATCTCAAAATCAAACCGTGAGGGAGTCGAAGCCATGATCATCACCAAAAAGCGTTTACCCCGCCGCACGTTTCTTCGAGGCTTGGGTGTGACAGTGGGATTGCCGCTGCTGGACGGCATGATTCCGGCATTAGCAACCGCTGCCGACGTGGTCGCCAAACCGGTGACCCGCATGTCCTTCATGTATGTTCCGAACGGAATCATGAATCTGCACCATGAGTGGTCGCCAGCGAAGGTGGGCGCGCTGGAGATAACCCCGATTCTGGAGCCGCTGACCGCATTTCGGGATCATCTTCTCGTGCTGAGCGGCCTCTCGCACCCGGAGGGTCATCCACAGCCGGGCGAGGGCGGGGGAGATCATTCGCGTGCCGCCACATCGTTCTTGACGGGCGTTCATGCCAAGCAGTCGGAAGGCGCCGACCTCCAGGCCGGAACTTCGTTGGATCAGATTGCTGCAAGGGAACTCGGTAAGCACACCCAATTGGCTTCGCTCGAGCTCTCTCTGGACTCTACTGAGACGATCGGCGAATGCGAAACCGGCTATAGCTGCGCTTACACGAACACGCTCTCCTGGCGCACTCCCACGACGCCGATGCCGATGGAGAACCAGCCGCGCGCCGTATTCGAGAACCTGTTCGGCGACAGTAATAGCACTGATCCGAAAGTGCGGCTCGCCCGAATCCGCAGTGACCGCAGCATCCTCGACTCCCTTTTCCAGGATGCCAGCGGCATCCTGAAGGGGCTCGGTTCGAGCGACCGCACCAAAGTCACCGAGTATCTGGATGCCATTCGCGATGTCGAGCGGCGCATCCAATTGGCCGAGGAGCAGTCCTCCCGGGATTTGCCAGTGGTGGAGCGACCCATGGGCGGCATCCCCGCGACGTTTGAAGAGCACGCCAAACTAATGCTCGACTTGCAGGCCTTGGCTTTCCAGACTGACATGACCCGCGTTGCGACCTTCATGTTGGGCCACGAAACGACAACCCGGTCCTACCCAGAGCTCGGCATCCCCGATTCGCACCACCCCTTGACGCACCATGGTGGCGATCGCGACAAAATCGCCAAGGTGATCAAGATCAACACACACCATATCAGTATGCTCGCGTATCTTTTGGAGAAACTGAAGAATACTCCCGACGGTGACGGCACTCTACTGGACCACGTGGTGATCCTCTATGGCGCCGGCCTGAGCGACGGCAACCTGCATTCACATGATAACGTGTCAACCCTGCTGGCGGGTGGAGGGTCGGGCAAGATCAAGGGTGGGCGCCACCTGCAATATTCAGCGAATACGCCGATGCACAACCTATACGGGACCTTGCTGGACGTGGCCGGGGTTCCCGTGGAGACCCTGGTGAGCAGCGCCGGGAAACTAGAGCCGATTTCCATAGACTAGAAGCCTAGAAGCCTGGCAGGAGTCCGTTCCGTCGCCGCTGTCTCGGCCGTAAGCAAGTAGAAGCTTCGGTGGGGCGGATAATATATTCTGGCGGGTGCCAGAACTCATTGAAATGAGGAACGAAGATGAGCATCAAAGTTAGAAAGTTAGGGATCTGGTGGGTTGCACCTTTGCTATCGATCGCCAGCTTTGCCGGCACCAGTGGCGATCTTCGGCTGGTGGACGCGGCGAAGAACCGAAACCACGAAGCCGTGCGTTCCTTGGTGCAGCAACACGTCGATGTGAATACGCCACAGGCAGATGGCGCGACGCCACTAGCCTGGGCGGCTCACTGGGATGATACGGAAACGGCGGACCTTCTGATTCGTGCTGGCGCCAACGTGAACGCCGCGAACAGCTATGGTGTGACTCCTCTCTCGCTGGCTTGCGTCAACCAGAGCGCGGCCATGGTCGAGAAGCTGTTGAAGGCCGGGGCGGATCCAAACGGCGTACCGACAGGAACGCCCGTGCTCATGACGGCCGCGCGCACGGGCAATGTGGACACGGTGAAATCGCTGCTGGCTCACGGAGCGGACGTCAATGCGAAGGAGAGTTCGCGCGGGCAGACGGCTCTCATGTGGGCGGTGGCGGAGAAACACCCAGAAGTCGCGCGCGTGCTGATCGATCGTGGAGCGGATGTCCATGCTCATTCGACGAGTGGCTTTACACCCTTGCTCTTTGCCGCGCAGCAAGGCGATCTGGACGCTGCCCGGATGCTTCTCGAAGCAGGAGCGAACGTGAATGAGGCCGCACCGGAGGACGGCAACACTCTGGTGGTGGCCACCCATAGCGGCCATGAGGCGCTGGCGCTATTTTTGCTGGAGAAGGGCGCGGACCCGAACGCGGCGGACGCCTACGGGGTTACCGCCTTGCACTACGCAATGCTGAAGGGACTCGCACGAGTCTCCGGAGTAAGACCCATTTCCGGCGCGGGCTATTTGTACCGGCCGAACATGCCCGAACTGGTAAAGGCGCTCCTGGGACGTGGAGCGAATCCGAACGCTCGAGTCGTGAAGTTCCCCCCCATGCCCAACACTAGGCTATTCAAAGCGATCGATCTCACTCCGGTGGGCGCTACGCCGTTTCTGCTGGCAGCCGCGAGCTACGATGCCGGCATTATGCGCCTTCTGGCAGCCAACGGCGCCGATCCGCTGCTCACGGATCAAGCCAAGAACACCCCGCTGATTATGGCGGCGGGTTTCGCGGAAGGAATAACCCATGCGGTCGAGCGCCCGAAGCAAGATGACACGGACGCCTTGGAAGCTGTCCGCGTAGCGGTGGAACTGGGCGCCGATGTCAACGGCACCAATGATATCGGTGAGACCGCACTGCACGGTGCAGCATATGTGGGAGCGAACGATATCGTTCAGTTCCTGGTGGAAAAGGGTGCGAAGGTGGACGCAGAGAACGTGTATGGACAGACGGCCTGGACGATCGCGGCGGAGGTTATGACGGCTGGGGTGGCAAAAGATAAAGACCTAAGGCCGCGAAACTCCCATCAGGGTACGGCGGATCTGCTTGTCAAGTTGGGCGCCAAGCCACTGACCGACCCGGGGGCGCCAGTCTCGAACGTCGCGCAGTAACCTTGAAGCCGGTGACAACAGCCGAGCGAATGGTGAAAGGTCGATGGTGCGCGTCGCCGGTCATCGCCTGAGACTTGTCCCTCGCCAAATCATTGCGGGAGGTATAGTCAACAGCGCGAGTGAGGCGTGAAAGGAGGTTTATGCTTCGATTTGTCGCCGCGGCCTTCCTGGCGGCTGTGGCGGCCTTGGCCGCCGATGGTCCCTCCGCCACTATTTCTCCAGAATCGATCACGTTCAACAAGGATGTGCTGCCGATCTTGCAGAAGAACTGCCAGACCTGTCATCGACCGGGGCAGATCGCGCCGATGTCATTTCTCGACTATCAGAGCACGCGGCCGTGGGCAAAGGCGATGAAGGCCGCGGTTGCGAGCAGGAAAATGCCCCCGTGGTTCGCCGACCCGAAATACGGCCACTTTTCGAACGATCGCGCACTGAAGCAGAGCCAGATCGACATGATCGTGGCGTGGGCCGACGGCGGAGCGAAAGAAGGCGATCCCAAGGATGCGCCGCCTGCGGTGGCATGGCCGGCGGATGGCTGGCAGATCAAGCCCGACTATATCGTAAAAGGACCGCAGTATAACGTCCCCGCGCAAGGCATCATGGAGTGGACCAATGTGGTTATGCCGACGGGGTTCACCAAGGACACCTGGATTACGTCGCTGGAGATCAAACCCAGCGCGCTTCAGGTGACCCATCATATCTGCATCCGCTTCATCACTCACACGCCCGATGTACAGTATGGCGTCCCAGTCTGGGTGGACAAGCAGCGCGACGACAGCGGGAGTGAACTGCCCAGGCCCAAGGGCGAAAAACAACGGCTCCCTGGAGTGGCGGGAGTGCAGGGAGACGACCGGGAGTCGCTGGCCGCCAGAAGCATTAGCCCTGGAGGACTCGAAGGCTGCTATGTCCCCGGTCTCCAGGCCACCGATTATCGCGTTTTCAACGCGGCCAAGCTGATTCCCGCCAATGCCGACATCGTGTTCCAGTTGCACTACACCACTGTTGGCAAGCCCATGACCGACGAGCCCGAAATTGGCTTTACCATTGCCAAGGAACCGCCCCAGCGCCGCTTCATCTCTTACAACAGCCAGCCGGCGGTGGGTACCGACAGCGAAGTCTTCCGCATTCCGCCCAACGACGGGAACTGGGCGAGCCCTCCGGCTGAGATCCTGTTCAACGAGGACGCCCAACTGGTCTGGATGATGCCGCATATGCACCTGCGCGGGAAGGACATGACATACCGTCTCGAGTATCCGACCGGCGAGCAGCAAATCATTCTCGACGTGCCTCGCTACGACTTCAACTGGCAGCTCGGCTACTACACGGACATCAAGATCCCCAAGGGCAGCCGGATGGTGGTAGATGCCCACTTTGACAACTCGCCCAGCAACAAGTTCAACCCCGACCCCAACCGGCCCGTGTATTACGGAGATCAGACTTGGGAGGAGATGATGGCCCCGTTCTTTGGCATCGTGGTCGATGTGAAGGCCGATCCCAGGAAGGTCGTCACGGTGAAGGGCACCCCCAGGGGCGGCGCCTAGGGACACTCCTAGATGAGTGTGCAGCTTCGTTTTGGTTAGCTTAGGGCCCTGGGCCTTCCAGCATGTCTTCACACGTCTCCGCATAGCCTTGGACGACAACGCGCAGCGAATTAGGGGGCTGGAATTAATTGAGTATTTCCGCGTGAACAAAATCGTGAGGATGGGAGCGATGACGCTTCAAGACGCCCAACCTGCGCTCATTATCGGCCCAATTCCATTCGAATTATTGCCCCTGCACGCCAACAGTGAACAACCCGTGAGGAGGTCAGCTCTATGACACGGCGATTCGTTTTTTCGATTTTTATCAGCGTTCTGCTGGCGAGCCTCTGGCTCGCGGCACAGGTGAAAGATTTCCGCCCGGTCACCGAGCCCATGCTGCGCAACCCCTCTCCAGGCGATTGGCTCAACTGGAGGCGCACCGACAACGCCTGGGGGTACAGCCCGCTCGATCAGATCAACACGCGGAACGTCCAGCAACTTCAACTCGCCTGGTCGTGGGCGATGGAAAACACGGGCGCTCAGGAGGCTACGCCGCTAGTCCACGACGGGGTCATGTACCTGCCGAACCCGCGCGGCGTCATTCAGGCGTTGGACGCCGCGACGGGAGACTTGATCTGGGAATATCGCCCCGAGGGGGCGAAGTCGCCCGAAGGAGTTGGCGGCGACGGCAACGGGGTCCAAAGAAACATCGCGATTTACGGAGACAAGATATTCGGAACGACGAATGACGCCCATATCATCGCCCTGGACGCCCGGTCAGGGAAGGTGGCGTGGGACACGCCGGTGGCCGATTCAAAACTGG
>DASPYR010000330.1:0-2446 GCA_035636675.1 Rugosimonospora sp.
AAGCAAAACATAGAAAAATTTGTCGCCTATCGCAAAGCCATCTATGACGCTTTGATGGCTAATCCGGTAGACCCGGGACTTTGGATTTTGCGCGGGTTTGCCGACGAAGGACCCATGGCCGGTCGCGGCCAGACGGGCGACGTGGACTCCATCGCCTTTTACCAGGCCGCGCTGGCCGTCTCGCCGGATAATTCCGCCGCGCACCATTACCTTGCTCATTCTTTCGAGAACATCGGCCGCACCGACGAAGCGCTCAAGCACAGCGAAGCCTACCTGCGATTTTCCCGCTCCATTCCCCACGCCCACCACATGCGCGGCCACGAGCTGCGGCGCGCCGGACGCATCGAAGAGGCCATCGAGGAATTCCGCACGGCCAATGACTTGGAGAACGCCTATTATCGCGCCGAGAAGATTCCCTCTGAGTACGACTGGCACCATCCGCATAACCTCAGCCTCCTGGCCAGTTGCCTTCAGCTTCTGGGCCAAATGAAAGAAGCCGAGCGGCTGTTGCGGCAGGCCTATGCACTGCCGGCGCACGGTGAAGCAGCCGAGCTCGGCCGCCGGCAATGGCCCGAGTTCCTGCTGGCGCGAGGCCGCCCGCAGGAGGCGTTCGACGCCGATCAAGTTCTCGCGGCGGCTGCAACGCCCACCGGGCGCTTCGTTGGCCACACGTTGGCCGGGCGCGCCCTCGCGGCCATGAATCGCGTAGAGGAGGCCAAAACGGAGTTCACGGCCGCCAGTCAGGAGCTTCGCGCGGTCACCGTTGATGCCGACCGCCTCCAGCCGTATCTCCAAACTCTCGAGGCGGAGATTCTTCTGTCGCAGAAGAAGTCCGCGGAAGGCGTGGCGCTGATGAAGCAAATCCTGGAGCAGCTACGCGGCACGCCGGGCCCTGACGCGCGCAGCCAAGCCCTGCTACAGATGGACTCGATCGCGCGCCGGGCCCGCGAGACGGACGAATGGGCTTTGGCCGAGTTCACCGCTCAGGAAATGATCGAGCTGGACCCCAGCTACGGCGGCGGCTATTACGCCTTAGGCCTCGTCGCCGAACAGCAGGGGGACGCCGCAGCGTCCACCCAGAAGTTCGCAATTGCCGAAAAACTCTGGAGCGAAGCGGATAAGGATCTGCCCGAGTTACAGGTCGTGCGCCAAAAACTCGCATCCACGCAATCCCAGCTCTCGCAAACGCGCCAGCAGTATCTGAAAAATCTCCGCGAGCGCCCGGGAACATCGGCCGCGCGAACATCCAAAGTGGAAGTCACCTATGACCCCGCGCGGCTCCGCGGAAGCCCGCAGGCGCCGGTTATGATCGTCGAGTTCTCGGATTTTCAGTGTCCCTTCTGCAGAAAAGTTCAGACCACTCTGAAAACCCTGCTTGCCAAGTACCAGGGCCGCGTCAGTCTGGCCTATCGAGACTTCCCATTGCGCGGGATGCACGGGCAAGCCGAATTGGCCGCCGAATCCTCGCGCTGCGCGGGCGAGCAGGGAAGATTTTGGGAGTATCACGACCTTTTATTCGCGAACCCGGATAAGCTCAACAGAGACGGCCTGACGGGTCTGGCTCGGAGCCTCAAGCTGGATGAAAAACAGTTTGATTCATGCCTTTCCAGCGGCAAATACAGGAAGCAGGTTGAGCAAGACCTCCAAGACGGAATAAGGGCGGGAGTCCAGGGAACCCCGGGAATCTTCATCAATGGAGTCCCGTTGAGCGGGGCACAGCCCGAAGCCGCGTTCGAACGAATTATCCAGGCGGAACTGGCCCGCCCCAAGGACAAGCGCGGAGATCACTGACGAACCAGTGCCGTTCCAACTTATTCGGACAAGAACCCGCTGCCCTTATCTCCCTGCCGCTTTTTCTCTGCGGAGAAAAGAGTTAGCTTCAAAAAGTTGGAAGGGCACCTGGCTACCTGTTACGGCCCGTGTTTTGCGCCTGCAATTGCTGGATCTGAGCCGCTGTTTTCATTTCGCGCTCCGCCGCATCTGTTCTGCCCATCTCGCGGTAGAGTTGGCCAAGGAAATGGTGAGCCGTGTAGCTATTGGGGTCCATGGCGATGGCGCGCTGCAGGGTTCGCTCGGCCAGCGCCAGTTGTCCCTTTCTTACTAACACCTTTCCCATGATTACGTAAGGCTCGGAAGCTGTAGAGTCCAGCCACATGGAGCGCCGCAAGACTGTCTCTGCTTCGTCGTAGCGGTTGAGGCGCCAGTACACGTCGCCCAGGTGCGTAAGAGCGGGAGCGTAGTCCGGGTTGATGGTCAGTTCTTCTTGGAATTCCTGCAAGGCTTTCGGGTAATCGGCCTTGTACACGTAATATTCCCCCAGCGTGAAGTGCGCGAGCGGGGATTGCGGGGACAGTGACAAGGCCTTGCGCGCCTCGCTTTCGGCAACTGGATCGAAACCTTGGCGGAGGAGCATGCGCGCCAGCAGCAGGTGAGCCGCTGCCGATTC
>DASPYR010000331.1:0-14822 GCA_035636675.1 Rugosimonospora sp.
GTCGGCGATCTTCGCAGGGATGAGTTCCGCGTCTTCGAAGACGGTGTGGAACAACAGGTCTCACTCTTTTCCACTGACGCCTTTCCTCTTTCCAGCGTGGTCCTGCTGGATGACGACCTCAAGCCTAAGGCTGCCGGGCAATTGCAGAAGAGTCTCATCGCCATTGCCGGCGCCTTTAGCGAATCCGACGAAGTAGCCCTGGCCAGGTTCGCATCGTTCTTCACGCCCGTCATGGAGTTCACCCAAGACAACGATCGTTTAATGGCTGAACTCAAGCGGCTCGTTTCAGGCGACGAATCCTTTCCCGATCCGGAATCGACCGCACCTCATCCGGCGGCCGGCGATCAGCCCATTCCCGGTGCGCCCACTACCCCGCAGCAGCCCGTGGCTGACAAGAGCACGAAGCACCTGGATGACGCCATCCACGCCGCCGCCGAAGCCTTGCGCGGGCGCGATCGCGAACGGCGCAAAGTGATCGTTCTCGTCTCCGACGGAGTGGATGCCAAGAACAACACCTATAACTATGAGCAGACCTTGGCACTGCTGCTCTCTTCAGACGTATCGGTCTATGCCATCGGCACCGATGCCGCATTGCTGCGCCGTGGCGCCAGCCCGCTTTCTCGTTATGCGCGCGCGACCGGCGGTGACACTTACTTCGTCAATAATGCGCCGGCGCTTTCACGTGCTTACGCTCAGGTAGCCGAGGAGGCGCGCCACCAATACACGTTGGCCTATGTACCCGCGGGCACCGATCGCGCCCAGAATTATCACTCCATCGAAGTGCGCGTGCGGCGGCCGGGTTTGGACGTGCTTTCCCGCGACGGCTACTATCTCGTGCGGCTCCCTTGAGGTTTGCATCACGGAACTTTCCCTTGACATCAACAGCGACGAACCCGTATAGAAAGAATGAGAGCGCGGTCTCGCGTGAAAGAAAGTCCGCGAATGCACACAGATCCCAGGGGGGAGAAGCCTCTTCATAGAGGCAATGCGCGGTAAGGCGGAAGAGGGGGCCCGAACCAGCCCATCTTGCTCTTCCTGTTGGTTTGAGGCGGGACGCTAGGGGGCGTCCCGCTTTTTTTGTGCCCCAATTATTTCTGTTGCAGGAAGGAGCGAACCGCTCCTCGTTCCACGTCATCCCCCGCCTCAATTTTCAGCCACCGAGATTCGTGGGCAGGGCACAGAAAGCGGAAGTCACAATTCTTGCAAATGTAACCCGGGCGGGCGGGGAACTCACGCGCGCGAATATCGGCAGCCACTTCCTGAATCGTGCCGCGCACCTCTTGAAGCTGGCTCTCCTCGCGTGAAGCGGAGACACACCCGTTGTCTTGCAGGTTGTAATAAATCAGCCGGACGGGCGTCACCTCGAGCACTTCACGAGCCGCCAAGGCGTAGATGCTCAGTTGCAGGTCTTTCTGAGCGTGCGTCTCCGATTTCGGCTTTCCGGTTTTGTAGTCGATGATTTCAACTTTACCGGGAGCAATGCGATTGATCTGGTCCATGCGTCCGATCAACTCCACGCCATTCTCGCAGTGGATAGCGAAGCGCCTTTCCTGCGCGACGACGTGCACGGGCGCGCCCGCGTTGGTGGCATAAAAAGCCCGCAATTGCTCGATGCCGTCATTCAGGTAAAGTTCTTCCTGGTGGTCATCTTCGAAGCCGGCCGAGGTCCACTCGCGCCGCAAGATCGTCACCACTTCCTCGAAGCTGAGCCGCAGGCCCTTGCGCAACGCGCCGATAAACTGGCGGATCGTTGTGTGCATCACGTTGCCGAAAGTAGTTGCCGCACTAGGGCCGCTCCGTATCCCCCAAACGTTGCTGAACAGGTATTTCTGCGGGCACTTTTGATACGTCTCGATTGCCGAAGCGCTCAATTGCAACGGTTCGAAAACAGGCGGGCGGTATCGCTCGGCCCATCGCGCGATGAGCGAATAAACCCGCGTTCGATTGTGAGCTTCTGGAAAGAGCGGCTGGTCTGTGGCCGCCGGGGTGGCTCGCGCTGGCGTCGGAAGCGAAACCGGCGCGGCCTGTTCCACATTTTGCCTCGCAACGTGAGGAGCGCTCAGAATATCTTCGAGGAAGACGGATGGCCGGGAGCGCTTATGCACGACCGTGGTCAGGGTGAGCCGCTCGCGCGCCCTGGTGATCGCCACGTAGAACAAGCGCCGCTCCTCCTGAATGTGGAAATCCCCGCGCGGCAATTCTTCTTTCATGAGCGCTTCGGGAAATTCGAGCACAGTGCCTCGCGGCGCCATCGGAAACCCCCGGTGCGTCAGCCGCAAGACAAACACGTGATCGAATTCCAGCCCCTTCGCGGCGTGCACCGTCATCAGTTGAACAGCATCGCCGGATTCCTGTTCGAGATTGATTTGCCCGCTGGCCTGCGCGAAGTAATCCAGATATTCAACAAATTCCGGCAGGCGGGACGTTTCGCTCTTGGACTGCTGCCATTCGCGAATAAATTGGGCGAGGCGCCGGAGGTAAGGCTGATCAGCGGATCGAATACTGAGCGGGAGCTCCAGCCATTTGGCCAGAGCATCAAAGAGATCCGCCGCGTCTGTCGTCTCGCTTTGCACACGCAGCTCGGTCAAGCCGGCGATGATATCGTTGGTGGCAGGCGCACGGCCGCTGAAAGGCAGTTCGCCTTGGGGCGCCTGGAGCGCATCCCAGAGCGAACTCCGGGATTTGGCCGCGCGTTCGCAAAGTCGCACGAGCTCCGCCGGTTCAAATCCCCAGGCCGGGGCGGCCAGCACGCGCGCGCAGGCAATATTGTCCGCAGGATTAACGATCAAGCGCAAATAGGCGAGCAGATCGCGTACCAGCGGGTGATCCAGAATGGAGAGATTGCGGATCACGAACGGTATGGCGCGTTCTTCCAGCGCGTTAACCAATTCCGCGCGATGTCCATGAATGCGATAGAGGGCGGCGAACTTCCGCCAGTTCAAGCCCGCCGCGTGCAGTCGGTCGATTTCGGCGGCAATCCAGCGCGCTTCATCCTGCGCGCCCGCGAATTCCACAATGCGAACTTTCTCACCCTCGGGTTTGTGCGGCAGCAGTTCCTTCTTGGGCACGAGAGGCGAATGGTCGATGAAGGCGACGACCTGGGCGGCGGTTCGCAGGATGCGCGCGGTGGACCGATAGTTATCGACGAGCGGCTGCACAAATCGCGTCGCGCTTGCGCTATCGCCGCGAGGAACGCCGGCGAAGCGCTCCAGGAAAATGGTGAAGCTCCCGAACGAGGCGCCGCGAAAGCGGTATATCGCCTGCGCGTTGTCGCCTACGGCGACGACGTTGCGATGGTCCGCGGCGAGCTGCCAGAGCAGCTCGATTTGGGCGATGTTGGTGTCCTGGAATTCGTCCACCAGGATGTAGCGATAACGTGCGCGGAGCGCGGCGGCAAAAGTCGGATCGCTGCGAAGCAAATGGACGGCGTCGAGCACTTGCATGCCAAACGTGAGCAAGTTGCGCTCGCGAAGCAGATGGTCGCTGGCCCGATAGGCCCGCGCGATCTCCCGCTGCTCCGCAATGCTCTCCTCGCGCAACCTCCATTCGTCTTCGGCAAGCCCGTGTTTCTCGCGCGCATAGGTTTCAGCCAACGATTCGACGTAGCGTTCATAATCCTCGGGCGTGACCAATTCATCCTGGCAGCGCGAGAAAAATTTCACAAAATCGCCGAGGAATTGGCCGGGCTCGGCCAGCCGGCGATAGCGCTCCAGCGCCAGAACCGCAAGGTTGCGGCGCAGGAGAATCCAGTGATCGACGTCGTCGAGCGTTTGCAACTGGGGATTGCGCTCGACGAGCAGCGCGTTGCAGAAGGCGTGGAATGTGCCCACGCAGACGGCGCGGCCGCGTTCGCCGGCTGTACGAATCACGCGATGTTTCATCTCGCCTGCGGCTCTATCCGTGAAGGTCAGGGCGAGAATGGCCTCGCCCGGCAGCTTCGCATTCGATTCCAGCAGGTAGCGGATTCGCTCGGTGATGACGCGAGTCTTGCCGGTGCCCGCGCCCGCGACCACCAGCAGCGGTCCTTCGGCGTGGCGCGCGGCGGCGCGCTGTTGGGCGTTGAGTTCCTCGCCAAATTTCGCTGCCGGCGCCGCTAGTTCGAAAAGATTTCCCACGCCGTCATCCTAGCTGATTTAGGGCCCGCGCGCACCACGCACGGAACTCCGCGCCCGGCACTGGTCAGTTTCCGGCAAGCAACTGACTAGGCTTTGCCTAGACAGGGGCGAAGAGAGTTGCAGCAGATTGGCCGCTTGAAGAATGACTAACTTGGCGGCCACTTTCTTGGGAGAGGGCTTCTCGGGAGTTGGCCCGGCCGATCACTTCTGCCTCACGAGCGCTAGATACTTAAGGTGTTCACTCGCCTCATCTCGCAGATGCTTGACGAGTTCTCGTAAAGCCTGTTTCTTCGGTTCGCTTTCCAGGTCTGGGATCATTGCTTCCAGCTTATCAGCCCTCTCGCCTATCTTCTTCACTTCATCTTCGAGATAGGCGATATGAGCTTTCCAAGAATCTTCGGCCATTCCATTGGCCCCCTTCGTCGCGACTTACCGACGCACCATACACTACGCTACCGCAGGACACATGCAACCTAGGTAGTGGGCAGTTTTCGAAAAACGGGATTATCATGACTTGCGATATGCTGGCTACCGGTGTCCTCGAATCAACTCTAGAATTCACTGGAGCCGAAGCCTAGCGTCAAGAGGAGGCACTGATGGGCAAGCGAGGCAACCGCGACAATCGGGGCCGAGAACGAAAGAAACCGAAAAAGGCGAAAGAGGCGCCCGCACCGCCAGGAAGACAATATTCCGAATGGACTCCGGCGAAGCCCGCAAACCCAAGCACGTGAAGAGGGGCCGCCTAACCTAGCCGACCCAGGAATGTGGGGATAGTCCCCGAGGAACGCGTTCCCCGGAAGCTGATTTTTGGGCAGCTTCGCCCACATTCCGATAAGGCAACTTATCGGGCTGTGGGCAATGCAAAGGTAAGATACGACCAACGGTTCTTAAGAGCTCAAAGCGAGACGAGGTACGGAGTCAAAGTTCTGGGTAGTGAAGCACATCGGAAAAGTATTCCATGTTCGTCATTCTGAGCAAGGGATACGCCGAGCTAAGCCAGCAGTCCGCCGGAATCGTCTCCGAAGCCATCCGCAAGCGGCCGGATTTGCGGCTTGGCCTCGCGACGGGCACCACGCCGCTCGGGATGTATCGCGAGCTGGCACGGATGCATCGCGAGGAGGACCTCGATTTCTCGCGCGTGGTCACGTTCAACCTCGACGAATATCTAGGTGTCGCCGCGGATCATCCGCAGAGCGCGCATACCTTCATGCAGAGTAGTTTTTTCGACCACGTCAACATTGCTGCGGAAAACATCCACATTCCCGACGGAACCGCGCCGGGTGACCTGGACGAATACTGCGCAGGGTACGAAGCCACCATTCAAAGGGCTGGAGGCATCGACCTGCAAATCCTGGGCATTGGAAGGAACGGGCACATCGGTTTCAACGAGCCTAGTTCGAGTCTGGCGTCGCGGACGCGCATCAAGACACTCACACGCCAGACTCTCGAAGACAACCGTGGGCTGTTCCAAGAAGGCCAAGCGATGCCAGAGGCCGCCATAACGATGGGCATCGGGACCATCCTCGACGCGCGGAAGATCCTTTTGCTGGCCTCGGGCACAAGTAAGGCGCGGGCTCTCGCGCGAGCGATCGAAGGACCGGTCACCGCGTTTGTCACCGCGTCCGCCCTGCAACTACACCGAGATGTGACCATTCTTGCCGATGAGCAGGCAGCCGCGGAGCTCAGCGAGAGGGAATACTATCGCCGTGATTTCGAAGTGGATTCCAGGCTGAGGCGTGCGCCGAAGTAACCGCAAGGGATCAAACTGACCCACCTATCCCGCACCGCCAAAATTGACCGCGTTGCGGGCCGCGCTATACTGAATTCGTCAGGGCCACCCAAGCAGGTGCGATGACCCGCGAGGAGTGCCTTATGCAAGAGCCAGACCTCCGCCAGCCCGTGATCTTGAGCGCCGTACGTACTCCGGTAGGGAAATTTCAGGGGGCGCTCTCATCCTTTTCGGCCACGGAGCTTGGCGCCCGGGTGGTCGCCGAAGTCACGCATCGCGCGGGTATTGAGCCGGACACGGTAGACGAAGTCATTATGGGCAACGTCGTGCAGGCCGGACTGGGACAGAATCCGGGGCGGCAGGCGGCGCTCCGGGGAGGATTACATCCGCGCGTCGCCGCCATGACCATCAACAAAGTTTGCGGTTCCGGACTCAAGGCAGTGGCTCTGGCAGCACAGAACGTGAAGCTCGGCGAAAGCGACATCGTCATCGCCGGCGGAATGGAATCGATGTCCAATTGCCCCTATTTGCTGCCGGAGGCGCGCGGCGGCTATCGCATCGGCGATCGCCAAGTCATCGACTCCATGATTCACGATGGACTCTGGGATGTTTACGAAGATTTCCACATGGGCATGACCGCGGAGTTGGTTGCGGAGAAATACAAAATTTCGCGCCAAGAGCAGGACAAGTTTGCGCTCCAAAGCCATCAGCGCGCCGTGCAGGCCATGAATTCCTGCTTCGTCGAATCTCAGATAATGCCCATCGGCGTGCCGCAGAAAAAAGGCGAGCCGGTGGTGTTAAGGCGCGATGAGTCGCCGCGTCCCGACGCCTCGCTCGAGGGGCTCGCCAAATTGCGGCCGGCATTCAAGAAGGACGGCAGCGTCACTGCCGGCAATGCTCCGGGAACGAATGACGGCGCGGCCGCCGTGGTCGTCACCAGCGAAGACACTGCGGCGCGGCTGGGAAAAACGCCCCTGGCCCGCATCGTCGCCCAAGCTGTCTCCGGGGTCGAACCGAAATGGGTGATGATGGCGCCGGTGGAAGCAGTGGAGAAACTTCTGCGCAAGACGGGATGGGATCGCGACCGGGACGTGGATCTTTACGAGCTGAACGAAGCATTCGCCGTGCAGGCCATTGCTGTGATGCGCGAATTGCGCCTGGATCCGGCCAAGGTGAATGTAAACGGCGGCGCGGTGGCCATTGGGCATCCCATCGGAGCCTCGGGCGCCCGCATTCTCGTTACCTTGCTTTATGAAATGCAACGGCGCGGCCTGCATCGCGGAATTGCGGCGCTCTGTCTCGGCGGCGGCAACGCCGTGGCCTTAGCCGTCGAACGCTAAGCCGTCGCCGTGAGAGCTGTCATTCTGAGCGAAGCGAAGAATCTCTCATCGCTTTTGCGCTTTTCCTTCTGAAAACGGAGTTGCCTTTGAATCCTGATGCGGTTCGTACCGTGGCGGTCCTGGGTGCTGGCACGATGGGCAACGGCATTGCCCACGTCTTCGCGCGCTGCGGCTACAGCGTGATTCTACGCGACGTCGAGCAGCGCTTCCTCGACCGAGCCCTGGAAACCATCGCAAAGAATCTCGATCGCGAAGCCAGAAAAGGCAAGATAGCCGAGGCGGAAAAGCCTGCGATTCTGGCCCGCATCCTTGCGGTAACGAAAATCGAGGCGATTTCGCCCGCCGATTTTGTGATCGAGGCGGTCCCGGAACAGCTCGAACTCAAGCGCAAAGTCCTCGGCGAGGCGGATCGTGTGTTGCGCGCCGAAGCGATACTGGCTACGAATACTTCTTCTATTTCCGTGACCGCGCTTGCTGCCGCCACGCGCCGGCCGGACCGTTTCATTGGCATGCATTTCATGAATCCTGTGCCGGTGATGCCGCTGGTGGAAGTGATTCGCGCACTGCAAACGAGCAACGTAACTTTCGAGACCACGGTCAAATTGTGCGAGAAGCTGGAGAAGAAGCCCGTGGCTGTCGCCGATTCGCCCGGCTTCGTCTCCAATCGCGTCCTGATACCGCTCATCAATGAAGCTGCCTTTTGTGTTATGGAGAACGTAGCCACGCCGGAGGCTGTGGATGCGGTGATGAAGCTGGGAATGCATCATCCCATGGGGCCGCTGGAATTGGCCGATTTCATCGGCTTGGACGTTTGCCTCGACGTTATGGAAGTCCTTTTCGCTGGTTTTGGCGATCCGAAGTTTCGCCCATGCCCGCTTTTGAAGAAGATGGTGTCGGCAGGCTGGCTGGGGAAGAAATCCGGCCGCGGTTTTTATGTTTATGGCGGGAAATGACGGCGCGAGATGATTGCGCGCAAAGCGGGGCCTGGCGGCAGTGATGTTTCTATTTGCTTTTTATTCGCCTTGCGGTTAGTATGGCGGCCGCTGAAAGGCGGCTGGAGCTGTTAGCCACAAGAGATAATGATCTGATAGACTGCCGGCCATTCCGTCGGCGAAATCTCTCGAGGTGCACCATGGCAGATGATCGCAACAAGATTCTCGAATTGGCCATTGCGCAGATCGAAAAGCAATATGGCAAGGGCGCCATCATGCGCCTGGGCAATCGCGACGTGCTCGTGCCGGTGAGCGTGATCCCCAGCGGAGCGCTCAGCCTGGATGCGGCGCTCGGCGTAGGCGGATTTCCGCGCGGACGCGTGGTGGAAATCTTTGGACCGGAATCCGGCGGCAAAACGACCATGACGCTGCACGTAATCGCGCAGGCGCAGAAGACGGGCGGCCAGGCCGCGTTCATTGATGCAGAACACGCCCTGGATCCCGCTTATGCGCGCAAGCTCGGCGTGGATGTGGATAATCTCCTGGTTTCGCAGCCGGACAATGGCGAGCAGGCGCTCGAAATTGCCGAGACGCTAATCAGTTCGGGCAGTTTGGATGTTGTTGTGGTGGACTCTGTGGCTGCGTTGGTGCCGCGCGCGGAATTGGAAGGCGAAATGGGCGAGCCGCAGATGGGCTTGCAAGCGCGGCTGATGTCCCAGGCGCTCAGAAAACTTACCGGGAAAGTTTCGAAATCGCGCACCTGCCTGATCTTTATTAACCAAATCCGCGAAAAAATCGGCGTGATGTTTGGCAATCCGGAGACCACCACCGGCGGGCGCGCGCTGAAATTCTACGCCTCCATTCGCCTGGATATCCGCCGCATCCAGTCCATTAAGGACGGCGATCGCGTCGTGGGCTCGCGCACGCGAGGAAAAGTAGTAAAGAACAAGGTGGCGGCGCCGTTCCGCGAAGCGGAATTCGATATTCTCTATGGTGAGGGCATCTCGCTGGAAGGCGATCTGCTCGATCTCGGTGTGACGCACAACGTCGTCGAAAAAAGCGGCACCTGGCTCAGTTTTGGCGGCGAGCGGATCGGCCAAGGCCGCGAAAATGCGCGCCTTTTCCTAAAGGAACATGTCGACATCCGCGCGAAGCTGGAATCCGCCCTGCGCAAGAAGCTGGGGCTGCCCAATCCGGCCGCTCAGGCCGAAGCTTCGGCAAGCAGTTCTGAACGGCAACCGGAAAAAGCCGCTACAGCGGCTTCCGCCGCCGCTGCCGGCGCCCGCAGCAAGAATGGACGTTAGCACCGGGCGATAGCACCGGACCGATTTTCCCCAAAAGTCCCTCAAAGCTTGCCGCGGCGAGACGGCGGAGTATCGCTTTGGTGTCAAAGCCCCTCAAGGCAAGGTACCAAGGCAAAATAGTGCCGATTGGCTATTGCAGGGGACCCCTAAGTTCTCTAGAATCCGGCATGCCAGCATCCGGAGTTCGCTGTCACTTCGGGGCTGACCATTATTTACGGTCGAACGTCTAATCGGCATATGGAACCCAGTCCTATGTATCGTCTCAGCCGCCTGCTTTTCGCAGCCTCATTTCTAGCCATTTTAGCGTTTACGCCGCACTCGGCGTCGGCCGTCGTAGCCAAAGCTGCCGTGCGCGCTACGCGCAGACCGAGGGTGCGCGGCGTTCCGACCTTCGCTGATTCTACCCAGGGCGACGTTGCGACTTTTGACGACCCGGTCGTGCGTCAGGCGGCCATTGCCGGGCTCGGCCATTTTAACGGCTCAGTCGTTGCCGTCGATCCGAATACAGGCCGTATTCTGAGCATCGTGAATCAGAAGCTGGCGTTTTCTTCCGGATTCATCCCCTGTTCCACGATCAAGCCGGTGATCGCCGTTGCCGCGCTCGAAGAAAGCGTCGTCACCCGCGACACCATGATCAAAGTGGCGCCCAGGCTCTACCTGAATCTCGTGGAGGCGCTGGCGCATTCCAATAACGCGTTCTTCGAGGAACTGGGCCGGCGCATGGGATTTGAAACTGTGTCGCATTACGCGCGCCTGCTGGGATTGGGAGAGTTGGCCGGCTATAACCTTCCCGAAGAGCAGCCCGGAGCGTTCCCCTCCGAGCCGCCCAGGAATGGCGGCGTAGCGCGGATGTCCAGCTTTGGCGAAGGAATCCAAATCACGCCTCTGCAGTTGGCTGCGCTCGTCTCCACCCTGGCGAATGGCGGCACGATTTATTACTTGCAGTACCCCCGCTCGGAAGGGGAAATCGCCGCTTTCCAGCCTCGAATCAAGCGCAGGCTCGATATCGAATCGCTCTTGCCCGATGTTCGCGACGGCATGCTGGCTGCGGTTCTTTATGGCACCGCGCGCCTCAGTTACCTGGACGATGAACAAGCCCTGGGAAAGACCGGAACGTGCTCCGATTCAGCTTCTCGGGTCGGCTGGTTTGTCTCCTATGCCGACCAGGTGCACCCGAAAATCGTGATTGCTGTCTTGATGCGAGGACACGGTCGAGTTGTGACAGGATCGATGGCCGCGCAAATTGCGGGTCGCATCTATCGCCGTCTCGGTGGCGAGAATTATTTCGTGGACAAGTCCGGGGCGAAATCAAACCTCAGCGCGAATACGGCTGCCGCGCGCTAATTTCCAAAATTTTCCAGGATTGTGAGAAGGCTGACCAGCGCCTAGCGCACTTCCCAAGTGTCGCCGGAACGGAGCAGCTTGTCGATATCGCCCGCGCCGCGCTTGGCCACCACATCCTTGACCTGATTGGCCATGATGTCTTCGTAGCGCGGGACGCCGTTCCAGGAACGAAGCACGCCAATGGGAGTGGGGAAACCGGGCATCTCTTCCATCTTGGCGAGCAAAAACGCGTACGCCGGATTGCGGTACTGTTCGTCATGAATGAGCAGATCGTGCTCGGAAACGCCACTGCCTAACTGGACCACCTCGAGATCAAGCCCGTTCATGCGAATGCCCTTGTCGCGGTTTTTGCCGAAGATCAAAGGCTTGCCGTGTTCGAGCTGCACAATGTGCTCGCTGCGCGCGTCTTTCTCGGTCAGGTATTGCCAGGCGCCGTCATTGAAGATGTTGCAATTCTGCAGAATTTCGATATAGGCCGCGCCTTTGTGCGCAGCAGCTTTCTTGAGGGTTTCCTTAAGGTGTTGCTGCATGACGTCGACCGAGCGAGCCACAAACGTAGTCTCGGCGCCAATTGCGAGCGCCAGCGGATTGAAGGGGCGAGCATCCGAACCGAAGGGCGTCGACTTGGTCTTCTTGCCGAATTCCGACGTCGGCGAATATTGCCCCTTGGTGAGGCCGTAGATGCGGTTGTTGAACATGAGCACCTTGATGCCCACGTTGCGGCGGAGCATATGAATGGTGTGATTGCCGCCAATGGAAAGCGAGTCGCCGTCTCCGGTAGCCACCCAGACTTCGAGTTCCGGATGCGCGACCTTGATGCCCGAGGCCACGGCAGGCGCGCGCCCATGGATGGTGTGGAATCCAAACGTATTCATGTAGTAGGGAAAACGGCTGGAGCAGCCGATGCCCGATACAACTACGAATTTCTCACGCGGAATCCCCAACTCGGGAAAGACGGCCTGCACCGCCGATAAAATGGCGTAATCTCCGCAGCCGGGGCACCAGCGTACTTCCTGGTCGGTTTGAAAATCTTTCTTGGTTAGGACAGGAATTGTGGCGCTCATGGTCTTCCCTTATCTCCCATTTCTCCCGGCCTCTACTGCTCCGTAGCTGAGAACTTCTTCGATTTTGGCTTCCAGCTCCGCCTGTTTGAACGGCTGGCCCTGGATTTTGTTGTAGCCCTCCGCGTCCACTAGATATTTCGCGCGGAGAATCATGGAGAGCTGGCCCATATTCATTTCCGGAACCAGCACTTTGCCATAGCGCTCCATGACCTGCCCGAGATTGCGGGGAAGCGGATTCAGATAGCGCAGGTGCACGTGCCCGATGCGCCGCCCGGCGGCGCGCTGCGCTTTTACCGCGGCCGTGATCGAGCCGTAAGTGGAACCCCAGCCGATAACCAGCAGATCGCCGTCGGGATCTCCGGCCGGCACGACGTCGGGAACGTCCTGGCCGATGGCCTCTACCTTCGCGGCTCGCAAACGAACCATTTTCTCGTGGTTCAATGGTTCGTAATTGACGTTACCGGTAACGTCCTGCTTTTCGAGACCGCCGATGCGATGCTCCAGCCCAGGCGTGCCCGGGATAGCCCAGGGACGCGCGAGCGTTTGCGGATCGCGCTTGTAAGGCAGAAATCCCTGCGGGTCAGTTACAAAATGCACCGGAATCTGCGGAATCTCGGTGAGATTGGGAATACGCCAGGGCTCCGCGCCATTCGCCAGGTAGCCGTCGGACAGCACGATTACCGGGACCATGTACTTCAGCGCGATGCGGCTGGCTTCCAGGGCGACCCAAAAGCAATCACCGGGAGTCGAAGCGGCCAGCACAGGTATGGGAGCCTCCGAATTGCGGCCAAACATGGCCTGGAGCAGATCGGCCTGTTCGGTCTTGGTCGGCAGGCCGGTGGAAGGACCGCCGCGCTGGATATCACAAACCACGATCGGCAACTCTACCGCGACCGCCAAGCCCATGGCCTCCGTCTTGAGAGCCATTCCCGGACCGGAGGTTGTGGTAATGGCCAGCGCTCCGGAATAAGCCGCGCCAATTGCCGACGTGATGGCCGCAATTTCATCTTCCGCCTGGAACGTCAGGACCCCGAAATTTTTGTAGCCGGAGAGTTCGTGCAGGATGTCGGAAGCAGGCGTAATCGGATAAGAGCCCAAAAACAGTTGAAGCCCCGCCTTCCGGGCGGCTACCACAAAGCCCATGGCCAGCGCTTGATTGCCGCTCAGGTTTCGATAAAGTCCCGGCGCGAGCTTGGCCGGAGGAATCTCGTAGCTGACCTGGAAGGCTTCGGTTGCCTCGCAGTAGCTGTAACCGGCCTTCATGGCGCGCTTATTGGCCTCAGCCAGCAGCGGCTTGTTCTTGAACTTATCATCCAGCCAGCGATAGGTATGGTCCATGGACCGGTTGTAGAGCCAATAGCACATACCCAAGGCAAAGAAGTTCTTGCAGCGGTTCATGGACTTGGCATCGAGGCCAAGTTCTTCCAGCGCCGTCTGCGTCAAGCGTTCGAGCTGGACCGGAAACACGCGATAGGCATCGAGCGAATGATCTTCCAGCGGGTTCGTCGCCTGATGGGCCTTGCGCAGATCGTTTTCCGAAAAACTATCGCTATTTACGATAAGGATCCCGTTCGTCTTCAAGTCCTTAATGTTCATCTTGAGCGCCGCGGGATTCATGGCCACCAGTACATCCACAGCGTCGCCCGGCGTGTACACATCGCTCGACGAAAACTGCACCTGGAATCCGCTCACGCCGGGAAGAGTTCCCGCAGGGGCGCGGATTTCCGCAGGGAAGTCGGGGAAGGTGGCTAAATCGTTGCCATAGAGAGCTACGGTATTGGTGAACTGGCTGCCGGAGATCTGCATGCCGTCGCCCGAGTCGCCGCAGAAGCGCACAACCGCCCGATCGATGACTTGCCGCTTGAGCTTACTCTCGACAGCATCGGTAATAGTGGCCATTATTGCCTATGATCCTCAATGAGTTGGAAGCTGACGTCCAGCCGAACAAGCTCCCTCAAAGCCATGTGCAGAGCAGCTGTTGAAAGAGAGTCCCGCGGAGGGGCGCCGCTTTCTAAATATAGCATAACTTCAGCGGCCGCGATCACGCTTTGCGGGCAACGAGTAAATAGAAATAACGATGAGCCGGGCGGTTTTCGCGTCATGGAGTTTCCTTTTGGCCGGGCTCGGCGGGTTCGTATGGAGGTCCGGGAATATCCCAAATGATCTTGGGAGGGCACTTCGCCGCATTTAATGCCTGGAGGCGTGATTCTTCGAGGCGCAAAGAATCCTCTCGATTGATGGCTCCGAGGCTATTGAGAAGCAACTGGCAGATATAGGCGAGCGTGATGGCGTCGCGGCGCGGGATGCGTTTCAACGTGACTTGCTTGACGAGGTTTCCGAGAAAGCGATTCACCGAGGCGGCGTCACTGAAATCGCTGACGCAGGCGAGAAGCTCGGCAGCGGCGGTTTCGCTTCCGCGTTGAGTTTGCAGGCGGCGCTGAGCATGATGGGAGCAGAGAGTTGCCGTGGCGCTCATGACGAGCATACGGCAGCGATGACCCCGAGCGTCGACATGACGGCAGAGGGCCGTCTCATCGGCTTCAGTCTGGGGCTCGATCAGGCCGGTGCCGGGGGTTAAAGTGATAGTTGAAGGGACCCCCTCCCCCCTAGTTTTGTCGTAAGGATGTGATTCCATTAGAGTTCCCTTCGATTTTTGTGCAAGCATGTGATTCCGAAAGAGTTAGGCAGAATCGTGGATGGCTAAGAGTTGATAACGCGAAAAGTGCATGGCCGGGGCTGACCGGTATCGCCGGGGCAGCCGAAGGCCGGGGGCAATCGAAGCTAACGCGGAGTACGCGCATATACTATTTTACCGCACGAGTAAAGAGAATCCGCGCTGTGCCGAGGCCGGAGGGTGACGTCAAGCTGCTTGTGTAAAAAGAGCGAGGGTGCGGTTTTGCCACTGCTGATTGAACCGCTGAAAAATCGCATAGATGATTCTCTCCACGCTGGCCACATTCACGAACAGGACCATGGGCCGGGTGCGCCGGCGGA
>DASPYR010000332.1:0-5577 GCA_035636675.1 Rugosimonospora sp.
ACGGTGGCTGCGCCACCTTGGAAAACGCTGCGCGTTTCCCACTTTTCCACCGCTCCGGCGGCGACGAGGCCTTTACCTTGAATTTGGAAAGCGGACACTTCACGTGCTACAAAAAGCGGACATCTTCACGTGCTAACGACAGCCCAGATCCTCGGCAGGCAAATTGGGCATAGCGCACCTTCCGCCCGGCAGCCGCGAGTCGCGGCGCGCTGCCAACTTGCTCGTGACGCAAAAAGTATGGCGGCACGGAGTTTCTTTGGTGTATAAGCACGGCCAAGAGCTGACAGCCGAAATACCCGGCAGATCGGCAGGAGAATCCATGAAATACATGCGGAATATCTTTTCAACGATTTTCGGCCTCGCGCTTGTGTTTGGCAGTTGGACGAGCGCTCATGCCCAGAGTGAGATCACCCTCCTCGCGGTGGGGCCCATGCGTGCGCCAACCCAGAAGATTGTCGCGAACTTTGAGGCCAAAACAGGCTACAAGGTCAAAGTGACTTACGGCAACGGTGCGGAAACCAGAAGAACGGTTGCCAAAGGCCAGCCCCTTGACGTGTCGCTCATCATAGCGCCCTTCCCGGGAGCGATCGCCTCAGGAACCATCATCCCCAGCAGCGCAACGCTGGTTGCCAGCATTCTCACCGCGGTGGGCGTGCCCAAGGGCCGCCCCAAGCCGGACATTTCCACGCCCGCTGCTGTCAAGAAAGCGCTCCTGGGAGCGAAGAGCATCGGATATGAGGACCCCGACTTTACGGTCGCCGGGCAGGGACCTTGGGAGGCGCTGAACAAGTTGGGTATCGCCGACCAAGTCGCCGCGAAAAGTCAGGTCGAGCTTGGCCCCGGTGCGCAAGGCGTCTCGCCGAACGCCACGAATAACGCCATTAAGACTTCCAAGCGGCTCGAAAACGGGGACATCGACATCGGCCTGCTCATGCTCAGCGACATGCTTCCGGAAAAGGACAAATACGATATCGTAGGGGTTCTGCCGCGGAAGATTTGTACGCCCGTTGCGGTTGTGGGATTTATCTCCACGCACGCGAGCGACCCCGCGCGCGCCAAGGAGCTTTTAGACTACCTCGCCTCGCCCGAAGCAGAGGCCATCTGGAAGGAAGCGGGATACGAGCCGCATAGCTGAGCCACTGAATCGAGGTTGGCGCGACGCGTAAGCAATACATCCGCTATGGAACATTCCAGGGGCTACGAAAACCGTCTTGTCCTAATCCTTTTTTTTACCTGGGGAACAGTATTTCTTGACCGCATGTCCCAGCTTTATCTGGCCCCCTACTTCGCTCCCGAATTTCATCTGACGAGCCGGCAAATCGGTTTTCTAGCCTCGGTAGTATCGGTGACATGGGCGCTTTCCGGCTTGCTTTTCGGCGCCTTATCAGACCGTTTCGGACGGCGAATCGTATTGATTCCGGGTGTTCTCATATTCTCGGCTTTGTCCTGGCTATCGGGCATTGCTCGCAGTTTTGAGCAGCTGTTATTGATCCGCGCGCTCATGGGGGCTGCGGAAGGACCGTGCTGGGCCGTCATCAATGCGATTGTCGAGGAGTGTTCCGCGCCGGGCCGCCGCGGACGCAATGTGGGCCGGGTCGTTAGCGCGGGAGCGCTGGTGGGTCTCTGCGCCGCTCCGATTTTGACGACGCAGGTTGCCTCCCGGTGGGGCTGGCGTTGGGGATTTTTCGTAACTGGGTTGCCCGGCATTCTGATGGCGATGCTGATCTGGAAGTTCGTTCGCGAGCCAAAGCGGACTGCGGAAGAAGGCCACGAACCCGGCCGCGCAACTCTTCGAGGTTACTTTTCGATTCTGCGATTTCGCAATGTTTGGCTGTGCTGTGCCGGCGCCGGCGGATTCATCTCCTGGCTCTTTCTGCAAAATGTATTCGCTCCGCTCTACATTACCGAGGTCATGCACCAACCGGGAACCACCGCGGGATTCTTGCTTGGCGCCGCGGGACTGGGCAGTTTTTTCATTGGCTTGGTTTTTCCGGGCTTGTCCGACCGCTGGGGACGCAAGCCTACGCTTCTGTTCTTGTCTTTCATCTCCACGCTGTTGCCCATTGCGCTGTATCTTCCCTTTCTCTATCTCCATCTCTGGTTGCTGGCGGCGATCCTGTTCCTGACGCAAGGAGGGCAAGCGATTGCCGCGCTCATCATGGTGCTGGTCCCTGCGGAGAGTGTCCCGCCACAGTTCTCCGCTACGGCCATCGCCCTTTCCACCTTGGTAGGAGAGATCATCGGTGCGACGATTGCGCCAGCGGCCGGCGGAGCCATGGCAGAGCAGTTCGGTCTGGGTATGCCGTTATTGATGGCTGCGGCTAGCACCGTGGTGCTGTTTCTTATCGCTCTCTTCCTCAGGGAGCCCGGAAATTTGCAAGCGCGGCGTGCGCCTGAACCCGGTGGCACAGGCACTCCTGCCTGTGCGCCGACACCCTCATCGGCCTGAGTGCACGCCGAAGAATGGCTGTGCCACAGGCTAACCGGTCCACCACTCGGGAGGACTACTCCTTGACACTCGATTGGTCGAGGCGTAGGTTCTCACTTGATTGTGAGGCACTTCCGCCAAACTGAGCTTCGCTATCTGACTGCGGATATCGTCGCCGTCGCCGCGCTTTCTCTCTTCTTGGTCGCCGCTCGTACGCCCACCGCCGTGCAAGCCCAGACGACCGCGCAGCGGCCAGCCGCTCGAAATACCTCAGCCGCCGATAAGATTCCGGCGCCTGGTGAGTTCCCACCTTACAAGGCGCCTCGCACGCCTGATGGCAAACCCGACTTGAGCGGAGTCTGGCAGGCTTTTGTCACGGCCGATATAGATGTTCACGACCACGACGCGCAGGCGGGACCTCATCCGGAAATCATGGGTGCTTACGGAGCATGGCCGGGAGGGCAAGGGATTGTGGAGGGTGGCGAGATACCGTACAAGCCCGAAGCGTTGGCGCAAAAGAAAGCCAATGCCGAGAAGCGCATGGTGGTGAATATCACCAGCGATGACCGGCGCCATGACACGGGCGACCCGGAACTCAAGTGTTTTCGGCCAGGCATTCCGCGCGCCAACTATATGCCTTTTCCATTTCAGATTATTCAGAGCCCGAACAGCGTCATGATCGCTTATGAGTTTGTCGGCGCGCTGCGCACCATCAATATGGATGAGCACAAGGAGGCTCCCGCCGACAGTTGGATGGGATGGTCGAACGGGCATTGGGAGGGGGACACCCTGGTCGTGGACACGACGGGGTTCGTTCCCTACACCTGGTTCGACCGGGCTGGGGATTACCACAGCGACGCCCTTCATGTAGTCGAACGCTACATGCCTGTCAGTCCTTACCATCTCGTGTATGAGGCCACCATCGACGATCCGAAAGTGTTTACACGGCCCTGGAAAGTGAGTTTTCCCCTTTATCGTCGCATGGAAAAGAATGTGCAACTCCTGGACTTCAACTGCGTGGAATTCGTGGAGGAGATGAATTACGGCCGTTACCGCAAGCAGCCCAGCAAGTGAGCCGATGTTCGAGTACGCGTGCAGCGAGGGGAACAACGGCTTGGCGAACATGCTCGCTGGAGCTCGCGCCGCCGAGAAAACCGCCGCGGCGGCAGACCTAAAATAAAAAAATCAATTCGGGCGCGAGGAATCTTTATATTTGCGCACGAAATCGAGCTTTCCGTCATCGCGCAAACGCACTTTTTCGTAGAACCTCCGCGATCCGAGTATCTCGATCCGCTATTGTGTGCCGGAGATCCTTGATTTCAGCTCTTTCCCGCTAACTCTTTAGCGCGCCTTTCACGCGGGCGGCGGTGAAGGGCACTGACCGCAGCCGCGCGCCCGTAGCGTCAAAGATCGCGTTGGCCAGCGATGCGGCGACGGGCGCGGTCGCCGCCTCGCCGGCGCCAAACGGCGGCAGCGTGGGCCGGTCGATCAGCGCCACTTCAATGAGCGGCACTTCCGGGAAGGTGAGAATCGGGTAGCTCGCCCAATTGACGCTGGTGACCCGTGAGCGGTCGAACTTCACCTCTTCGTGCAGGGCCCGGCTAAGCGTTTGCGCGATGGAGCCCTCGATCTGATTGCGCAACCCGTCAGGATTGATGACCAGGCCGCAGTCGTGCGCGCAGGTAACGCGCCGCACGGTGACTTTCCCGGTCTCCGGCTCGACCGCCACTTCCATCGCCGTCGCGACGTAGTTCTCCGCTTGCTTGTAGCGCATGTACGCGAAGCCGCGCCCAACGAGCAAGCCGCCTTGCGCCGGCCGCGGCATTGGGGACGGCCGCGTCTGCCAGCCGATCATCTGCGCCGCGCGCTTGATGACGTCGATTGCACGGGGGTCGCTGAGTCCGCGCAGGCGGTATTCAACCGCATCTACGCCCATCTCGGCCGCCATTTCGTCGGCGAAGCCTTCCACGGCGAAGACGTTGGCGATTTTACCCGGGGCGCGGAGGTTCGACGGGCGCAGCGGCGTCTGCTTAAGCCAATGCGCCACCACCCGCACGTTTTCCGCGGCGTACGGCGGATCGCCATTCTGGGAGATCGCGCCGGAACCCTGGCCATGTGCTTGAGGAATGCCTGCGGCGTCGGCAGCGAGCAGTGGACGAGCGCCCGGAACAGTTACCGGAATCCACATCTGCGTATCCCAGGCCACAATGCGTCCCTGGGCGTCGAGCCCGCCTCGCAACTCGAGCACCTGCGGCGGGCCCTTGGGGTCCCAGCCATGCTCATCCTCGCGCATCCACTGCACGCGCACGGGTTGCTTCACTTCGCGAGAGAGTAGAAACGCGTCGGCGGCCACGTCGTCGTTGCCATTCCCGCCGTAGGAGCCCGAGCCGTCGAGGAAGATCACGCGCAGCTTTTCTTCCGCCATGCCAAAGACCTTCGCGAGTTGCCCGCGCTGGCCATAACTTTGCTGAGATGCGGTCCACACCGTGGCGCCACCCTCGCGCACGTCGGCGACGGCGCAGGACGGGCCGAGCGACGCATGGCTCTGGCACGGCCAAGTGTAGGTGGCGGAGAGTTGCTTGGCCGCCGATGAAAACGCAGCCGCCGGGTCCCCGCCCTTGCTGGCGCCCTTGGTGACGATCGTTTCGTCGTGATCGACGGCGCTCTCGCGGACATAGCGTTCGAGGCCATCGCTGCCGGGCAGGCCCTCCCACTCGGTCCAGGTAGCTTTCAACTCACGGGCCGCGCGTACCGCCGCCCACTCGTCGGGCGCGACCACGCCCAAAAAACTCTCGATGCGCACGACGCGCACATCAGGAATGCCACGGATCGAAGATTCATCGACGGAGACGAGTTTCGCGCCGATGGCCGGCGGACGGATCACGCGGCCGTGCAGCATGTTCGGCACGGCGTGGTCCTGCACGTACTCGCGCTTTCCCGTGCACTTGGCCGGAACGTCAGGCCGCGGCAGCGGCTTGCCGACGATGGTGTAGGTCGCCGGATCTTTCAGTGGCGCCTTCGCGTCAACCTGAAGGTTGAGCCGCCTGCCGCCAATCAGTTTGCCGATGCTGATGCCCGCGCCGCCCGCGGCCGGGCGAACCATGCCGCCCGCGATGGTGAGTTCGATGGCGGGACGCTTCAACTGCGCC
>DASPYR010000333.1:0-5999 GCA_035636675.1 Rugosimonospora sp.
CCTGGGGCATGAATACCCAGCGCTGCCACCACCTCAACACGCGCGACTTTCTTGACCGCGCGAGTGCTCGCGCTGAAAAGGCGCGTCTTGAGGACCCCGATGCCGCCCTGGGCTAAGGTGTTTCGTCCCTGAGGCGACTCACAGATCGAAACTCCGCCAGGGTGCCGGAAGGGCCAAAAGCCGTTGCGGTATCCCTGGCTGAGCGGGTCAGGCCGCTTTGCCGCAGCACTTTTTATATTTTTTGCCGCTGCCGCAGGGACAGGGATCGTTGCGGCCGACTTTGGCTCCGGTCCGCACGGGTTTTGGAGCTTCGGCCTGGGCGGGCCCGGCCTGATATTGCAATTGCTGCTGCTGACGGCGCTGACGGCGTTCGATTTCGCGAGCTTCTTCTTCGGGGCGCGCTGGCTGAATCAGGAACAGATAGCGAATGGTCTCGCTATCAATGCGGCCCATCATCTCCTCGAACAGAGTGAAGGCTTCCTTTTTGAACTCGACGAGAGGATCTTTTTGGCCGTAACCGCGCAGCCCGATGCCTTCTTTGAGGTGATCGAGGCTGAGGAGATGGTCCTTCCATTGCGTATCGACGATATCCAGAATGATACGGCGCTCCAGCCAGCGCATCATCGGCGGGCCGAAGAGCGCTTCCTTTTCTTCGTAGCGCTGCCGGACTTTCTCGACCAGCGCATCGGCTAACTGATCGTGAGTGAAGCTGGAAGGATCGAGGCCGACGGCTTTGAGGTCGATGCCGAATTGGCCCAGGACTTCGCCGGAAAATTGCGCGAGGTTCCACTTCTGCGGATGTTCTTCGCGCGGACAGAAAGTATCCACCAATCCGCGAGCAAGATCTTCGGCAATTCCCAGGGCGTAGTCTTTTTGATCCTTGCCTTCGAGCGCTGAGCGGCGGATGGCGTAAATCGTCTCGCGCTGCTTATTCATTACATCGTCATATTCGAGCAGATGCTTGCGGGCCTCGAAGTTCTGGGCTTCGACGGCCTTTTGGGCGTTCTCGATGCGGCGAGAGATGAGCTTCGATTCGATGGGCACGCCTTCGGTCATGCCCAGGCGGTACATCAGCGCCTTTACGCGTTCGCCGCCAAAGACGCGGAGGAGATCGTCTTCGAGAGAAAGGAAAAAGCGCGAGGAGCCGGGATCGCCCTGGCGGCCGGCGCGGCCGCGAAGCTGGTTATCAATGCGGCGAGCCTCGTGGCGTTCTGTGCCCAGAATGTGCAAGCCGCCAAGGGCAATCACTTCGTCGCGCTCGGAGCGGCATTGTTCGACGAATTGGTTATAGATAGGCAGCCACTGCTCGCGAGGAACTTGAAAGATTTTGCCCTCGATTTGGAAGAGAACCATGTTTTGCGCCGGCGCATTGGTGCCCGCGCCGTCGCCGCCGATAACGGCGGAAGCCGCGGCGTAGGGCATGGCCAGACGATTCTTCAGGCAATAATCGCGGGTCATGGCTTCGGGATTGCCGCCGAGCAGGATGTCTGTTCCGCGGCCGGCCATATTGGTGGAGACCGTAACGGTTCCCTTGCGGCCAGCCTGGGCGATGATATGCGCTTCGCGCTCGTGCTGCTTGGCGTTGAGGACCTGATGCGGAATGCCGGCCTTCTTCAGTAGCTCGGAGAGGAGCTCGGATTTTTCGATGGAGATGGTGCCGACCAGCACGGGCTGGCCATTTTCGTGAAGCTGCCGAATGCCGTTGGCGTGCGCTCCATCTTCCAGGATCATGCCGTTGACCACGGCTTCATATTTTTCGCCGCCGGTGCGGTAGACCACGTCGGAAAATTCGTGGCGGCGGAGCGGACGGTTGGTCGGTATGGCAACAACGTCGAGCTTGTAAATCTTATCGAATTCGGCCGCTTCGGTCTCGGCGGTGCCGGTCATGCCGGAGAGCTTCTGGTACATGCGAAAATAATTCTGGAAGGTGACGGTGGCCAGGGTTTGATTTTCGCGCTCGATCTTCACCGCTTCTTTCGCTTCCACGGCCTGGTGTAAGCCGTCAGACCAGCGGCGGCCGGGCATTTCGCGGCCGGTGAACTCATCGACGATGATGACTTCGCCGTTTTTCACGACGTAATCGACATCCCGCTTGTAGAGCGTGTGGGCGCGCAGGCCCTGATAGACGTGGTGAATCATCTCCATATGGCTGGGATCATAGAGATTGCCGAGGCCCAGGAGCCGCTCCACTTTGGAGACGCCCTCTTCGGTTAGGGTTGCGGTGCGGTGTTTTTCGTCTACGGTGTAGTCGATTTCCTGGATGAGCCTGGGAAGGATTTTATCGATGCGGTAATACTTGTCGGTGGATTCTTCCGCGGGGCCGGAAATAATCAGCGGCGTGCGGGCTTCGTCGATGAGGATGGAGTCGACTTCATCGACGATGGCGAAATGATGGCCGCGCTGCACGCAATCGGCGAGATCGTATTTCATGTTGTCGCGCAGATAATCGAAGCCGAATTCGTTGTTGGTGCCGTAGGTGATGTCGGCGCCATAGGCCGCGCGGCGCTCGGTATCGTCGAGATCGTGGACGATCACGCCCACGGTGAGACCCAGGGCGCGGTAAATGGGCCCCATCCATTCGGCGTCGCGGCGAGCGAGGTAATCGTTTACGGTGACGATGTGGACGCCGCGGCCAGTGAGCGAATTCAGGTAAGCGGGAAGCGTGGCCACCAGCGTCTTGCCTTCGCCGGTTTTCATCTCGGCGATCTTGCCGTCGTGCAGGACTATCCCGCCGATCAGCTGCACGTCGAAATGGCGCATGGCGATAGTGCGGCGGCCCGCTTCGCGGGCCAGCGCGAAAGATGGGGCGATGGCGGGCTCGAGCGCGTCGGCCAAGCGCTGCTTATAGTCGGGCTCGGCGGGATCAGCGTTGCCGAGGCGCTCGGTTACCTGGGCTTTGAGCTGGGCGGATTTCTCGCGGATTTCGGAATCGGTCAGGCGTTCGCATTCGCTGGCGAGTTCATTGATGGCGGCAATCTTGGGGGCGAGTCGTTTGATGTCGCGTTCATGTTTGGTGCCAATAAACCGGGAAACGACCCGGTCTACCATGTCTTCGATTCGCATTTGTTTCTGTTTGGATGCTCCGAAAGGGAGCGGCGCTTCAGCGGGCGCCGGCTTTAGATGCGCGCAGGCATCATGAAGAAATGATTATAGCTGCGGGTTTCGCGCGGCGCAAAGAGACGTAACCCTGGCAGTTTCCTGATGTGGCGGCGAGCTTCAGGCGACCATCGTGGATTCGATCCGCCGCCCTAAAAGCGGCGCTGCAAATTCTGCCCTGAATCTGATTTTCGCGGCGAGCTGGCTGTTGCTTGCTCTCACATGAGCGACAGCCTATGATGGAATTGCGATGCCTCCAGCACCTCCGAGACCGATGGGACAGCCCGAGAAAATGCCCATTCCGGGCGTGAAGACCCTGATCGCCGTTGCCAGCGGCAAGGGCGGCGTGGGCAAAACGACCGTCGCCGTGAATCTGGCGATCGCCCTGGCGCGGACGGGAGCGGCGGTCGGATTGATGGATGCCGATGTCTACGGGCCAAACGTTCCGCTGATGCTCGGCACCGAGGAGCAGCCCCGCGCCCTCAGCGAACGGCAAATTCTGCCAGTGCAGGCCTACGGCCTGAAGATGATCTCCATGGGACTGCTGGCGCCGGCGGACAAGCCGATGATCTGGCGCGGGCCCATGCTGCATAGCGTGGTGCAGCAGTTCTTGCGCAGCGTGCAATGGGGCGAGTTGGATCACTTGATCGTGGACCTTCCGCCGGGCACCGGGGACGTGCAGCTCAGCCTGATCCAGAACGTGCCGCTGACGGGCGCGGTGGTGGTCACGACGCCTTCGGCGGTGGCCCTGGCGGATGTGCGCAAGGCCATCGAGATGTTCCGGCAGGTGAACGTAGAAGTGCTCGGGATCGTCGAGAATATGAGCTACTTCGCCTGCCCGCATTGCCAAAATCGCGTGGACGTTTTCGGGCATGGGGAAGGGCGGCGCATCGCGGAAGAGTATGGCGTGCCGCTGCTGGGCGAAATCGAGATCGATCCCGGCATTCGCGCCGGCGGCGATACGGGCAAGCCTGTGGCCGCGCAGGGCGAAAATGCGCCACAGGCGCGCAGCTTGTATGCCATGGCGCGAGCCGTGGCCGCGCGCGTCGCCGAAGTCAGCGCGGCGGGCACGGGTCCTCGCGTGGAAATTGTTTAACGTTTGGCTGTAAGGTTCGAGTTCGTATGGCCCGGTTGATATCGTTGTTCGTGCGGAAAAACGATGAGGGATTCTTCGACTTCGCGTCCCGACCTGAAATCGTGAAAGGCACGATTTCCGGAACAAAGCATTTCGGGACGCTCCGCTCAGAATGACACCTTTTTTCGTGCCTGCCTACCCTGCGGGTTTCTTGTCAGCCCATTCGGCGTGTGCTAGGTTGGCGTATTTATATGCGCGGGCTTGCGCGCGAGTAGCATGTTTGCTGGATTCCAAATCGCGCCGAAGCGCGTGAGGCTATCTACCCGCCCTGGGCGGGCGCTCGCGCGGCAGAAAGAGTGCTGAGGTGAGGGAGTGATCCGCAGCTATCGCGGCCGCTGGCCGCAAATCGCCGCGTCGGCTTACATCGATCCCGCCGCCGTAATTATCGGCGACGTCACGATTGGCGAGCACGCCAGCATCTGGCCCGGCGCCGTGATTCGCGGCGACGTGCATTGGATTCGCATCGGCGCGCGCAGCAATATTCAGGATGGTTCGATCTTGCACGTAATGAAGGACCAATATCCGCTCATCATCGAAGAGGATGTGACCGTGGGCCACGGAGTCATTCTGCACGGCTGCACGATTGAATCGCGCGTGCTCGTGGGCATGGGCTCGATCCTGCTCAATAACGTCCGCGTGGGCACGGGATCGATCATCGCCGCGGGCACGCTTCTTGCGGAGGGAACGAAGGTCCCGCCGGGCAGCCTTTTCATGGGGCATCCGGGGAAATTGCGGCGCATGCTCACGCCGGAGGAACTCGCGGGCATCGACGCCTACGCGGCGCGCTACGTGGAATACGCGCAGGCTTATCGGGAGGAAGCGTCTCGGGACGAGGTTGTGAAGTGAACGCGAACATGTATTGGAGCGCCACGAGCAATCCTTCAGTGGTTAGACGGGTTGCGAGTTGCGGCGTCATTCTGAGCGGGTGTGGAATTTGCTTGCCGAAGAATCTCTCCGGGAGGGTAGCAGGAAGAGAGATTCTTCGTCGCTGCGCTCCTCAGAATGACACCAACTTGATCTTCCGCTCGTTGCCCAAATGAAATTCCAGGCCATCAAGGGTGTCCGCGACATCCTCCCGCCGGAGTCTGGGTTGTGGAATCGCGTGGAGCAGGCTGCGCGCGATGTTTTTCACACTTATGGCTACGGCGAAATTCGCCTGCCAATCTTCGAGCCAACCGAACTATTTGCCCGATCGGTCGGTCTCGACACGGATATCGTCTCGAAGGAGATGTACACGTTCGCTGATCACCAGTTAAGGGACATTGAAGTCTTCGGCGGAATGATCAGCAAGAGACGCGTTTCGAAAGAGGAACTCAGTCTTGTGGCAATGCAAACCTATATGCGCGAATTTCTTCGCCAGATTGATTTGTCTAGGGAAGATCATATGTTTCCCGAAACGCCAGAAAATGTCGCGGCGGTCGCGGAGCTAAAAACCGCTTTGCATCAGTTCGAGAAAATCGTAAACGAGGAGGGATTTCGAGATAAAGATGTTTTGGCAAGTCTCATCGATGTGATGCAGTCCCAAGCAGACGGAATTCACCTCGGCGATGTCATCACGCTGCGGCCGGAGGCGACGGCGTCGGTGGTGCGCGCGTATATCGAGCATGGGATGCACACGCGGCCGGGGAACGTGAAGCTCTACTACATGGGGCCGATGTTCCGACGCGAACGGCCACAGAAGGGGCGCTACCGGCAGTTCTATCAAATTGGCGCGGAGTTGCTGGGGCCTTCCGATCATCCGGCGCTCGATGCGGAAGTGATCGAAATG
>DASPYR010000334.1:0-6677 GCA_035636675.1 Rugosimonospora sp.
GGACCAAATCACCAGGAACTATAGGGCGTGTTTTCAAATGGTGAGGTGGCGTCGGAAGTTGAATGCACGTCGGCAATGCCCGGTGAGGTCTGATCGGCGCTCAACAGAATGTTATCGAAATCGGTATGCCAGTCACGGCCGCGAGTCAGGGGATCGGTGGGGACTTCGCGCAGGTAACCTGCGGAGACCAGGTCGTCGAGCGACTGCGGCCCGGCGGCCTTATCCAGCGTGTATTGCTGGATGGCGTTGCGCATGGTCTGCAGATCTTGCTTGAGCACGGCTTCCCGCGCGCGAACCACTGATTTTTCATAGCGTCCCGCGGCCATGCCGATCAGCACCAAGATGATGGCAATCACCACCATCAGCTCGAGCATGGTGAATCCGCGGCTGCTCTTGCGAGCCCCGCCGGGCGCAGCAGACCAATCTCCGAAACTAAGATTCATGGCTACCAATCCGAGTATCTCGTGCCGTCCAGCGCCGTTCCGCTGGATAACGAGAATACGTCGAACACGTTCTTGCCGCCCCAGCTTGTCGAGTCCGGATCGTCCTGCACCGAACGCTTGCCCCAATCGGCGCGTCCCGTCATGGGGTCCACGGGAATACGCCTGAGAAAACGGACGTGCCGGATCAGGTCCTGTCCCTGACTGGAACTGTTGTTTTGCGCTTGATTTTGCGTTTGTCCGAAAGAGCCGCCGAATCCGGTTGAGGGCACGAGCGGCTGTCCGGGCGTGGTGGCTCCGGCAATGCCGGCACCTTGCTGCGATGATAGGTCCACGCCCTTCACCAGCGTGTCGAGATCAGGCGGATAGCCCTCGCTGCCGACTTCCACGCGAATCAGATTGCGGTCCGCGGCGTCTTTGTAGCGATCGATCGCGTCACGCATCTCGCGGAGATCGCGGCGCAACTCCGTTTCCTGCTGCCGTTTCACCGTATACCGCGCCACGGGCATCGCCGCCGATGCCAGGATCAACAGAATCGCGCAGGCGATGATCAATTCGAGCAGCGTCATGCCTGCTGGCCCGAAAGCTTTGCGCATTTGCGGGGAGGCTTCCTGGTGCATAAAGTTTTTCCGCGTTGGCTATTGCACCTTCACGGTCGCTTCTTTGGTGACGAATTGCAGCGGCCGCTGCTGGGAATCCCGCCCATTCACCTGCAAAATGGAGAGACTGGAGCTTCCCGGAGCTAGGCCTTTTACGACCACACCGAAAATTGTGCCGCTGCCGCTGACTCCCGGCGTATTGGGCATGCGAGTCGCGGAGACAATGGCCTGGCCGCGCTCCTTGTCCACGCGCTGCACCACGGCGATGGGTTGCTGCCCGCCGGAGAGAAATCCTCCCTGGCGCACGTCCTCCACGGAGATGATTTTCGGATCGTACTGCATGAGCATGGGGATGGAGTACAGGTCTTGAGCGCCTTGCACGACCAAGCCAATCGTGGTGGTCTCGCCCGCTTTGACCGAAACCGTAGCCGGGTCGAAGCCCAATTGCGCCGTGCCGGTGACCGGCGGCGTTGCCGTGGGCGCTCCGGTGGCCGGCGCTCCCGGAACCTGAGTTCCTGCCGCGGCACCGGGCGTGGGAGGTGGCGTACCTGCTCCCGCGGGAGCTGGAGTTCCTGCTGCCACTCTGGCTCCCGCTGGAATCGGCGGCGTCATCACCACGGATTCCAGGCGAATTTCCGGATTTGTATCCGTCCCCGAGGCGATGCTGCGCAGATTTTCCGCCGTGACGTTGGGAATGCGAATAATGTGCGGGGTCACCACGATGAGCACTTCCTGCTCCTCAGTTTCCAGGCTCTCTGAAGAGGTGAAGTAGCGCAGGAAGGGAATCTGCGAGAATCCGGGCCATCCGGTATTGGATCGGCTATTGGTGCGCTCGATTAATCCGCCGAGAATATTGACCTCGCCGTCCTGCAGCCGGACGTCGTGCTCGATTTTCCGCGTGCTGATGATGGGCTGATCGATTCCGCCGATATTTTGGTGGCCGGTTACCGAGGAGACCTCCACGGAAAGTTTCAGGCTGACCTCGCGATTATCGGAGTGGATTCTGGGAGTCACATCCACGATAACGCCCACGTCCAGGTATTGGAATTGCGTGTTCACCAGCGGGTTCACGATGCTCCCGCCCGCTCCCGTCGCGCCCACGCCCACGCCGGCCTGGAAGCTACCGGTGGCCACCGGAACGCGGTCGCCGATGCGCAGCTTGGCGTCCTGGCCATCCACCATGCGAATTTGCGGATCATCGATGATTCTGGTTTGGCTGTCGGTGAGCAGGGCGGTTGCTGTGGCGCTGGGTAGCGTAATGCTGTAATCGCCCGTAGTAAGAGACCGGAGTTGATTCAGAGCCAAACCGGTATTGTTGCTGGTGTTTGAGCCGCTGTTGTTCGCATTGGAATTTGTCGTGGTTGTGCCAGGCGGGGTGAAAGTCAGTGACGCGCTAGTGCCTGGACTGACGCCCAGGTCGCGCAGGCGGTCGCGCCGCGCCTGCAGAACGGAGAACTGAATGACCACCTCCGCCTTGGGCTTATCGATGTCGCTCACAATTTTCTCGGCGAGCATCACTTTATCCGGCGTATCGCGCACGATGATGGCGTTCTGCGCATTGAATTGCTGCACGCGGCGCAGATCCAGCAACTGCCGCAGCCCGTTGACGATTTCCGTCAAATCCTGCGGAAGAATCGTATTCTTCAAGTAGATGGTTCGGACCACCTCTTCTTCATAGTCGCGCCGCTTTTGGGCCTGATCCGGCGCCACGAAAATGATGTCGTTGGTGACCGGCTTCCAGAAAGCCTTGGACTCCAGCGCCACAATATCCAGCGCCTGCTCTAACGTTACGTCGGTCAGCTCCGCGGCAATTCTCCGGGACGTAAAGTCGGGATCGAAAACCACGGTCAGTCCAGCCAGCTTGGCCACGGTATCGAAAATCACCCGCGAGTCATTGGTCATCTTTAGATTGATCGGCGCGCGCGCGAGCGGCTTCAATTGCGGCGGGCCAGCCATCGCTCTGGGTTGTTCCTCGGCGGGAGCGGAGGGTGCAGGGGGCTTCTCCGCCGCGCTCTTGGCCGCGAGGGCATTCATCGCGTTTTGTATTTCCTGCTGCGCTATGGGGCTGGCGGGATCGATCATCAGTGCTTTTTGAAACTCCGCCAGAGCCAATTGCAGATTGCCCATCTCCCGCAGCTTGCGGCCCTGGTCCACGTGAGATTGCCCGGCCTCGAAGCGCATGCGGGTCAGCTTCAGTTTGTATTCGGTATTCAGGGGATCGGATTTCAGGGCGCGGTCGTAATGGACTACGGCGGAATCGTAATCGTCAATGGCCTCGGCCTTTTTGCCTTGGTTGTACTCGTAGTTGCCCTTGGGACAGCCGGTGAGGACCAGCATCGCCAGCGAGATCGCGAAGATTCCCGCATGTCGAGCCGCAACGCCCAAAATTTCGAGGCTCGGGCCGTCGTCCGCCTTGTGGACGGCCCTTCCTTTTCGTTCCATCCAATTCACTTTTTGCGGCCCTTACTGGCGAGATCAAAGGGCGAAGCGATGATCGTGCTCGCTGCGCCCCCGCAGAAGAAAAACAAGGTCTTCCTCATTCCGGTGGGGACAATTCCGGCCCTTCTTGCTCTGTCATCGTCCGCCCCAAATTCACCGCTGCTTACGAGCGGCCGGGCGGGCGCCGGGTTCGCATATTAACATCCGATTGGAGGCCCAGCAAGGCAACTTGCCGTACTTGCCACCACTCGTTAAGATAGCCCTTCGTGGCTAAAGCCGGAAAGAAAACCACCAAAAAGGATGCATCGGGGCAGCAAGTCGTTGCCCAGAATCGCGCCGCTTCCTACAACTACCACCTGCTCGAGAAGATGGAGGCCGGCATGGCGCTGGCGGGCACCGAAGTGAAAGCTCTGCGCGACGGCAAAGCGAACCTCCGGGATGCTTACGCCGAAGTCCGCGGAACCAGCGTCTGGCTGGTGAATTGCCACATTCCCCAGTACGGCCCCGGCGGCCCGTTCAATCATGAGCCGCTCTCGCGTCGCAGGCTGCTCCTGCATCGCCAGGAAATTCAGAAACTGATTGGCAAAACGCAGCAAAAAGGCCTGACGCTCATTCCTCTGCGCATCTATTTTCGCGATGGTATTGCCAAATGCGAATTGGCCCTGGCACGCGGCAAAAAAGAGTGGGACCGCCGCCAAAGCGAACGCGAAAAGGAAACGCGGCGCGAGTTGAGCGAAGCCATGTACAAATACCGGAGGCGTTGAAGAACGATGGGACCCAGCATGCAAATCAGTTTGGATTCGCGGCCGTCCGCAAAGGTCGAGGCCGAGGCGCTCGTGAGCTATGTGTTTGAGCCCGAAAAGGAGCAGGGAACAGCCGTCCAAGGCGTTATCGCCGATCTCGATCGGGCCGGCGGGGGCGCTCTCAGCAAGCTCGCCGCCGCCGGCGAACTGACCGGCAAAATGCTGGAGTTCACCCTCGTCCACTTTGCCCCTGGCCTTGCCGCGCAGCGCGCGGTCCTGGTCGGCGCCGGAAAGCGCGATAAATTCGACACCGCCGAATTGCGCAAGTTGGCGGCTGCCGCGGTGCGTTATTTGAAAGCGCGCTCGGTGAAACGGCTCGCTTTCCTGGCGCGCGAAGGCGAGCGAACGCCGGAGGCGGCGCAGGCGGTCACCGAAGGCCTGCTGCTCGGCAATTTCGAGGGCGACAAATACCGCACCGACAAGAAGAATTCGCCGGTGGAGGCGGCGGCGCTCGTGGGTTTCGATTCCGCCGCGCAAAGCGGCATCGAGCGCGGCCGCATCATCGCCGAATCGCAGAACTTCACCCGCGAACTCGGCAACGAGCCTTCCAATCTGCTTACGCCGCGCCTGCTTGCCGAACGCGCCGAGGCCATGGCCCGCGAGGCCGGCTTGGCCATCGACATTCTGGACGAGAAGCGCATCGAGGAATTGAAAATGGGCGCGCTGCTCGGCGTTGCGCGCGGCAGCGTGGAGCCTCCGCGCGTGATTGTGCTGTCGTATACTCCCGAAAAGCCCACGCCCGGCGCGCCGGTGCTGGGGCTTGTCGGCAAGGCCATCACCTTCGACACCGGCGGCATTTCCATCAAGCCCTCCAACGACATGGAGAAGATGAAGTTCGATATGGCCGGGGGCGCGGCCATGCTCGGCGCGATGCGCGCACTCGCGCGCCTGAAGCCTCCCGTCAAGGTCATTGCCGTAATTCCTTCCACTGAAAACATGCCCGGGGGCCGCGCGCAGAAGCCCGGCGACGTGCAGATTGCCATGTCCGGAAAATCCATCGAGGTGATCAACACCGATGCCGAGGGCCGGTTGATTCTCTCCGACGGCATCGCTTACGCCAAACAACTCGGCGCCACGCATCTCGTCGATGCGGCCACCCTGACTGGCGCCATTGTCGTCGCCCTGGGCCACATCAATACCGGCGTTTTTGGTTCCGACGCCACCTTCACCGAGCGCCTACTCGCCAGCGCGCGCCGCGCCGGCGAGAAAATGTGGCCCATGCCGCTCGATGAGGACTACCACGACTTGATCAAGAGCACCATCGCCGATATTCAAAATGTGGGCAGCGGCCGCGGCGCCGGCGCCATCGTTGCCGCTTGGTTCCTCCGTGAATTTACCGGCGACACGCCGTGGGTGCACCTCGATATCGCCGGCACCGCCTGGCTCGACGATGCCAAGCCCTGGGCCGGCAAAGGCGGCACCGGCGTGGCTGTCCGTACTCTGGTCGATTTGGCCATGAATTTCGACGGTCGCGGCCCCGCCGCGAAGTAATTCCGAAGCTTGGAGTTTTGTAGCTCGGGTCGGGGCCGATGTGGGGGCCAGACCCGAGGGGTTTAGCCTAGCGCGTGCGGCGGAGTTCCTCGCGGATTGCACGCCGAATCGTGGTCTCGAGCGGCTCCTGAGTGCGGCGAATGTGCTGCCGCAGTGCATCATTGATCAAACTCTGGTAATTGCCGCCTCCGGCGCGGTCCACCTGTTCATGAAACCATTCGAGCACGTCGTCATCAAGGCGAATCGTAATTCGCGTCTTGCCTTTCGGCACGGAGACCACCGGCCCGCGTTTCGCCTTGCTGAAATCGTATTCACTCTTCATCGCTCTTCTCATATTGCCGCCTCTCGCGTTCCGTGGCTAGACGCGCTGAAATCAGCCGGATGTTTTCCGCGCGCCATGTATAAACAACGGCCAGGACTCTGCCGAACGCATCCATCCCGAGTGTCACCCATCGCTCTTCCTCCTCGGAGTAGATGTCGCGGATGGTAAGGGCCCGCTCATCCTCGAGCGCAACGACAGCCTCGGCGAACTGAATGTAATGTTTAGCGAGATTCGCCTTGGCCTTGTCCGGATCCCATTCGTAAGCCATTATAGCCTATTGTATGCACATCTGTACACCACGGTTGTAAACAGGGCGGGGTCGCCATTGGCTACATTTTGTCCGGGGCTTCGATGCCCAGCAGGTCGAGCGCGGTCACCAATTGCCGCTCCACCAAACGGCTCAGGCGCAGCAGGAAATCCCGCTTCGCGGCGTTGGCTTCGGAGAGAATGTGATGTCGGTGATAGAAAAGATTAAATGCCTGGGCCAGCTCAAAGGCATATTTCGCGACGAACGCCGGTTCCTGTGCGCTGAGCGCCGTAGCCACCTGCGCATCGAGCGATCCCGCCAGCAGCGCGAGCTACC
>DASPYR010000335.1:0-2728 GCA_035636675.1 Rugosimonospora sp.
GGCGTCGCCAATCCCAGCGCACACGGACATGCAATGATCAGCACCGCTACGGCATTCACGAGACCGTGCGCCAGCCGAGGCTCGGGGCCCCACAAACCCCAAATCACAAAAGTCAAAACGGCCGCGCCCACCACGATGGGAACGAAGTACCCCGAAACCTGATCCGCCAGCTTCTGAATCGGCGCCCGGCTCCGCTGCGCCTCGGCCACCATGCGCACGATTTGCGCCAGCAGCGTTTCGCTGCCCACGCGTTCGGCGCGCATGATCAGCGAGCCCGCGCCGTTCAGCGTCGCGCCGGTCACGCCATCGCCGCTTTGCTTCTCCACAGGCATCGCTTCGCCTGTGATCATGGATTCATCTACGCTGCTCCTTCCCTCCAAAACGATTCCGTCCACGGGAATCTTTTCGCCCGGCCTCACGCGCAGCCGGTCTCCCGGCTTGACACTCTCGAGCGGCACGTCACGTTCCGAACCATCCTCGCCGACCAAGCGTGCCGTCTTCGGTGCCAGCCCGAGCAGCGCCCGAATCGCCGCGCCGGTTCGGCTGCGCGCCCTCAGCTCCAACACTTGCCCCAAAAGAACGAGCGTCGTAATTGCGGCGGCAGCCTCGAAATAAACTCCCACCTGCCCCGAAGCATCGCGGAACGACGGCGGAAAAATTCCGGGAGCCAGCGCCGCGACGAAACTGTACCCGTACGCCACCGCGACTCCCAGGCCGATCAGCGTAACATGTTCAGACTGCGGTTCACGATCGACTGCCAGCCGCGAACAAAAAAAGGCCAGCCGCCCCAGAGAACGACGGGTGTCGCCAGGACCAACTCAACCCAGGTGAGAGCGCGGAGCGAAATCAGCCTCTCCAGCGGAGCTCCAAGGAGATTTGCGCCCATCGCAGCCAGGAGAATCGGTATCGTCAGCGCGACGCTCACCCAAAAGCGCCGCGTCATGCTCGTCAGCTCCGGATTCTCCTCCTCTTCCGCGGAGACGACCCGTGGCTCCAGCGCCATCCCGCAAATCGGGCACGACCCCGGCTCCGAACGCACAATTTCCGGATGCATCGGGCACACATATTCGGTTTTGGCGGACGGAACAGTGGGAAGGGCTGCCTCCAATGCCATTCCGCATTTAGGACACGCTCCCGGCATCGTCTGGAGTACTTCGGGATCCATCGGGCAGATGTACTCGGCCACGACCGCCTTGGGACTGGAAGGAGCGGCCGCGCTCGGATGCATCGGAACAGTTTTCCGGACGGGTGCTGCCGCCGGCGAGATGACCGTCAGCATCGGGCTAGTGCCGTTCCAACTTGATCCGGCGAGAGGTTCGGCCTGCGATTGGCTGTGTGGTGGCCTAGTAGAGAATTTGGTGCAAATAGTTGGAACGTCACTAGTCGCGCCAGAAGGTGTTGCCCGCGGCTCTAGATATTGTTGCGGAGCCGCCTCGAATTTCTTCGCGCATTCCGCGCAGCAAAAGAAGTACGTCCGTCCGCCGTGCTCCGCCTTGGCGCGAGCCGTCGCCGGATCCACCTGCATGCCGCAAACCGGATCTCGCTCCATCACTTTTTGCTCAGCCATTTTTCCGCAGCTTTCGCCGCCTGCTTTGCCACTGGACACGAATAGATACAGCTATATAGATGACGCTACTATACGCCCCGCTCCAGGAATAAGGATTTGAAGAGGTTGTCCGGCAACTCATCGGCTAGACATTGCTATAATCCAGGCATGACCCTGGTCGAAGTCACCTACGAATTGCAAGGCCCGCTGCGCCCCGAGCAACTCCGCGCCCTCGGGCAATTCGCCAATACCTACGGTTTGCGCCGCTTCCGCATTGATGAGCACCTCAATCGCCTGTCCTTCGAATATGATGCTTCGCGCCTGAAGGAAACCGAAGTGGCTCACGTCCTGCGCATGGCGCGCATCCCTGCCCAGCGCCGCGCCTAGTGCCGTTCCAGCGGCGCGAAACCAGGCAGAACCGCAACCAGTGGAGGTTGTTGAGATCGGGGTCTATGAAAAGGGCCAGGAGTCGGGCGCGTGCGGCCTCGGATTCGGGTGGGCCGCTAGATTTGCTGGCAGAGTAAGAGGGCTAGTGGGCTCCACGCTGTACTTGCGGTGGCGGTCGTAGCGGGATGCATCGGAATGCATCCTCGCTTTCCGGGCCGCCACCGCTACACGAAAAAAACCATAATCGTGACTCGGCCTATTTCTCTTTACCGCCTTTGGCCGCTTTCTTAGTGCCCTTTTTCTTGGCCATTGCGCCTCCTTTCCTTCTGGATGGATACCTCACCGCGTCTATCTCTCTCGAACTTGATCCTGCCCCAAAAGCCCACGGCACCGTAAATCAGTAAATCGTCTCGGATTCGCGAACCTTACCACAGCTTGCGCGACGATTCTCGCATAACTGCGTATTCGAGGGATCTATTCTCTTTATCTGGAGATCTAACGGACCCGCATGAACGTTTCGTCAATCCCGCAGACTGATTTGCCCACCGTGAGAAGAGCCGTGAGCCTTTAACAGCGGTGCCATTACGTTGATGGTGCGGTCCACTCCGACGGCCGCTTCGTCTCACTCGCAGGAGATTGATGAGGATGGTAGGAGGTGCCAGAAAGTGAGGTCAATTCTCTGCCACGGAAAGTGAGAGCGGGTGCACTCCGATTCCGGCTGTTTCCAGCCGGCGCGTGGGGTCATCCATCCTAGCTTCCCTCTCAGAGGCAGGTGGGGACGCCCTGCTTCGGTTG
>DASPYR010000336.1:0-4730 GCA_035636675.1 Rugosimonospora sp.
GCCGCCCGTGGCCGGATACACCCGTGCGGGCGCGGCCTGGCGTTCAAAGCCGGAGGGGTCTTGCTTCCTCGTGCTTTTGCGGTTAGTCCGTTGCCGGGGCAAGGCCGGCCGAACGGCGGACGATGCAATCCTCACTTGTAAAATCCTGTCCGCGGCCGCTCCTGGAATCCTGCGGCGTGCGGAACTGGCGGCGGCTCAATTGACGAAGCGGCGTAGCCGCACGTTCATCACCAGGCCGATCGCCAGAAACACAAACAAAGTGGCCGAACCGCCATAGCTCATCAGCGGCAGCGGAATGCCAGTCACCGGCATATAGCCGATCACCATGGCCACATTCACCAGCACGTGAAATCCCAGCGCTGCCGCCACGCCCATGACCAGAAACATTCCGGCGCGGTCTTTCGCGCGCTGGGCGTTTTGGATCAGGCGCAGCAGCAACGCCATGTACAGACCTAAGGCAAGCAGCACGCCCTTAAATCCCTGTTCCTCCGCCCAGGCCGCCAGAATGAAATCCGAGTAGCGGACAGGCACGAAGCCCAATTGGTTCTGGGTGCCGTTGCCAAATCCTTTCCCCCAGAAGCCCCCTGATCCGACCGCAATTTTCGATTGGAGCAACTGGTAGCCGGATCCTTTCGCGTCTTCTTCGGGGTGCAGGAAAGAGGTAATCCTTTCTTTCTGATACGGCTTCAAAACGCGCCAGCCAATGGGCAGCATCAGAAGCGCGATAAGGGCAACCGCCGCGGCATGTTTCCACTGCATTCCGGCCAGAAACGCTCCGACTACGAGCATGGGCATCAGCACCAGCGCTGTGCCCATGTCCGGTTGCAGCAGGATCAGTCCCAGCGGCACCCCAACGACCACTCCCGCTTTGAGCAAATCCGTCAGCGAGAGGTAGTCGGTGCGCACCTCCGCAAAGAAGCGCGCCAACACCACAATTATAATCAACTTTACCAATTCCGACACCTGGAAAACCTGCCCCAGGAACGGAATCCACCGCTTGGCCCCAAACCGCGTATGTCCCACAGCCAGGACGGTCACCAGCGCCGCGATCCCAATCAGATAGAGGATGGGAGCTTGTTCGAGGATCAGGTGATAGTCCAGCCGCGAGAGAACGAACATCAAAATCACGCCGATCAGCAGCCAGCGAACCTGCTTCACGTGCATGCCCGCAAGCACGCTGGCGTGCGTCGCGGAGTAGATCTCCAGAACACCGATAGTGCAGATGGCGAATACCAGCGCCAGCAGCCACCAGTCGTAATCTCGAGTGCTTGGTGCGTCTTTCATCGCGAATTGTTGACCGCTATGCGGTCACAAATAACAAGGTCAGCGCAGATGCGCCGCGACAGCAAATCCTATTGTTGATTCGCGGCGCTTGCCGCGCGAGCCGGCACAGCGGCCGCCGCTTCCTCGTGCTTGATGGCCGGCTGTTGCTGTTGCGCTTCCGCCGCGGCAGTGCTGTTGCCCTTGCCGAAATTGTACCGCTTGTACTCGACCGTGTATTGCCCTTCGCCCTTCTTGGCCTTCTTGTCGTAATACGCCTTCACGACATCGCGCACGACGGGGCCGGCCGCCTCCCCGCCATGCTTTCCGCTTTCCTGCACCAACACGGCGACCACAATTTCCGGATTGCGACGCGGCGCATAGCCGACAAACCAGGCATTGTCTTCAAATCTCTTTTGTTTCCCTACCTTCTCGCGCGTGGCGTAACCGATCACCTGGGCAGTTCCCGATTTTCCACTGAACTCTATCCCGGCGAGTTTGAGCGACGCTCCCGTGCCGCCCTCGTTCACGACGCCGTACATCGCGTTGGTTATTTTTTCCACGGTGGGCTCGGAGATCTCAAATCGCTCTTCGCCGACATTCTGCGCGTTTTTGATCAGATGGGGCTGTTTGAAGATACCGCCCATGGCGATCCCGCCAATCATCCGGGCAAGCTGGAGTGGCGTAGTAATGACGGCGCCTTGCCCGGTAGCTACGGAGACGGTCTCGCCAGCATACCACTTGCGATGAAAGACGCGCTCGACCCATTCTGCGGAAGGCATGAGTCCGGGCTCCTCCGAGGGGAGATCGATTCCGGTCCTATGTCCCAAACCGAACTTGGTGGCATAGTACGAAAGACGGTCGATGCCGAGACGAATTCCGACGTTATAGAAGAAAACATCGCAGGATTCGAGAATCGCTTTGTGCAGATTCACAACTCCGTGAGCTTTCTTCCCATAAACCCAGCACTTGAACTGCCGCCCATAAAACGTGCCATACCCTGGGCAAAACGCAGTGAAACTCTCCGGCGGGACTTTGTCTTCCAGCATCGCCGTGGCGGTCACGATCTTAAAGACCGAGCCAGGAGCAAGCTGCGCCTGAATGGCGCGATCCAGCAAAGGATGTTGCGGATCTTCGTTGAGCTTCTTCCACTCATCCGCCGAGACGCGGATAGCGAAATCGTTTGGGTCCGGCGCCGGATGGCTGGTCATCGCCAGCACTTCACCGCTGCGCGGGTCCAGAGCCACTACTGCACCGGGACGCGCTGCCAAAGCCTGTTCGGCTGCCTGCTGCAGATCGTAGTCGATCGTCAATTGAATTTGCTGGCCCGGAATGGGCTCCTGCTGCAAGAGGTGGCCGAGTTCTTTGCCGACGCTGTTGACGATCACGCGGCGCATGCCGTCCGTGCCCATCAGAATGTCATTGTACTGGCGCTCGAGGCCCGACTTGCCGACGATGTCGCCCGCGTGGAGCCGGCCATTGCTCGCCTCAATCTGTTGCTCGCTGACTTCGCCCACGTACCCGCTCGCGTGCGACATGAATCCGCCAGGGGGATAGCGCCGGCGGTGCACCAGCAACATTTCCAGCAGCGGAATGTCCGCGCGGTGGGATTCAATGAACGCCACATCGGCCTTCGAAGCTTCGGGCTTGATGACGATGGGCTGGAATTTGGAAAGATTCTTGGAAGTGCTCAGCTGCTCTCTCAGATCCTCCAGCGGAATGCCGAGTCCTTCGGCAATGGCGGGAAGATGTTTCTCCACCAGCGCCGCGTCATCGCGGAGCAGCAGGACGCTGAACGAGGGATAGTTGTCCACCAGCACTCGCCCGTCGCGATCCAGCATGCGCCCGCGCGGCGCAATGATCTGCATGGTGCGGATGCGATTTCGCTCCGCCAGTTGCAGGTATTTTTCGGAATCAACGACTTCGAGCTTCCAGAAGCCAAGCAGCACCAGCGCGATCATCCCTACGGTAATGTAGGAGACGACCGCCAGCCGCGTTTGCGGCAACCGATTATCGTTGCGGAACCAGTAAGACACGCCGACCCCGCGCGCGAGCCTGACAACTTTTTATGGCCGTACCGGCCTGCGCCCCTCGACTCGGGGCCGCTCGCGTCACGCCTTTCTTTTCCATTGCGCGAGGCTCTTGAAACTTTCCTGCGAACCCGGCAAAGCTTCCGAAGCGCCGCTTGACCCTATTGCACACAAGCAACAAAAGTCGGGCTAAAGTTAGCACTTGGGCGGAACCCGCGCAACCCGTCCTGAGGGTCAGGTATGCGCGAGTGACACCGGAGCCGGCGAGACGACCGAACGCGGAATGCTGTCTTGCCGCCCAGAGGGGGGCCGCGCTATCGTAGCGAACTCCTTCCATGACGACGCGATTGCTTGAACCCCTGCGCCTCGCATTTATCGGGATGTCGGGCGCCGGTAAGACCTTTTGGACCAAAAAGTTAGCCCAAACGGGCCGTCCGGCCATCGGCTGCGACGACCGCATCGAGGAGCGCCTGCGGACCCATCTCGCCGGGGAAGGCTACTCCGGCATCGGGGGTGTGGCCGCGTGGATGGGCTGGCCCAGCAGCGCTGCTTACGCCGAGCGCGAAGCGCGTTATCTGGCGGCAGAGATCGTCGTGCTCGGGGAGATCCTTGGAGAACTCGAGGCTCATCGCCAGCGCGAACTCGTTCTCGACACAACCGGCAGCGTGATCTACGCCGGCAATCATCTGTTATTGCGCCTGCGAAAACTGATGACTGTCGTTCATCTGGCCGCTTCACCCGAAGAGGAAAAGCTCCTGATCGAGCGCTATCTCACCGAACCGAAGCCGGTCTTGTGGCGCGGCGCGTTTCAACCGCGACCCGGCGAAGCGCCCCGCGATGCCGTAGCGCGCTGTTATCCCGCGCTCATCGCCTCGCGCCGGCGCAGCTATGAGGCGCTCGCGCACTGCACCATTCCGATTGCGGCGCTGCGCGATTCTTCTCTGGACGCCGACGGTATTCTCGCGCTGATTCAAGCGCAACTCGAGCGTTCTCGATGAAATTTCGCAGCACGAACCGCAAGTGCGACGAGGTGAGGCTCTGCGACGCCGTTCTCCAGGGTCTGGCTCCGGATGGCGGTCTCTACGTGCCTGTGAGCATCCCCACGCTGCCGCCCCATTTTTTCACCCGCATGCGCTCCATGAAGTTTCCGGAGACCGCCGTCGAAGTGATGCTTCCGTTTGTCGGCAACGAAATCCCCGAGCCGGAACTGGCGCGGATTCTCTTGGATGCGCTCACGATTCCCGTGCCGCTCGTCACGCTTTCGCCGCGGCTTCACGTTCTCGAGCTATTCCATGGGCCGACGTTGGCGTTCAAGGATTTTGGCGCGCGAACGATGGCGCGCCTGCTGAGCTATTTCGCCGGCAAACGCGGCGGCGAATTCACGGTACTCGTCGCCACCTCGGGCGACACGGGCAGCGCCGTCGCGCAGGGCTTTCTCGG
>DASPYR010000337.1:0-3948 GCA_035636675.1 Rugosimonospora sp.
CTTGCCAAGAAAGTCCTGCGAGGCGGCGAACAGTTCGGAAGTGCTCGCTCCCTGCAACGTGAATTGATAGAGGGCCTTGCTTTGTATTCCGCCAATGCGGATGGGGGGATCATTCCGCAGGAAGACCGTCATTCCCGGCACAGCCGCGAGTTTGGGACGCAGTTCCTGAATCACTTGGTCGACTTGCGGCCGGCCGGAGCGCGGCTTCAGAAAAATGCTAACTTGGCCTTGGTTGAGGCTTCGGCCGAACGACCCGATTTGCGAAAGCACGTAGGCCACGTAAGGATCGTCCTGAATAATCTTAGCGATTTGAAGCTGGTGTTCCATCATGGACTCATACGAGGCGCCTTCGATCGCCTCGGTGGTTCCATTGATCTGCGCGATGTCCTCGCTGGGCAGGAAGCCCTTGGGAATCACAATCGCCAAATATACCGTACCCACCAGCAGCGCCAGAGAAACGGCTACAGTCGCCAGCTTGTGCCGTAACACCATCTGCAGCGTTCGGCCATACCCGTTCGTCAAGCCTTGCTGGATACGCTCGAAGAGGTTGAAGAGGCTGCCGTGTTTCTCGCCTCCGGCCTGATGCGGGCGCAGGAAACGGCTGCACATCATGGGGGTCAATGTCAGCGATACGACGCCCGATACCAGAATTGCGGACATGATGGTGACCGCAAATTCATGCAGCAAGCGGCCCAGCACTCCCCCCATGAACAATACGGGTATGAATACCGCCGTTAGCGACAGGGTCATGGACAAGATCGTGAAGCCGATCTCGTTGGACCCGTTCAGCGCCGCTTCCAGAACCCCCTCGCCGCGCTCGATGTGACGCACGATGTTTTCCAGCATTACGATGGCGTCATCCACAACAAATCCCACCGAGAGCGTCAGCGCCATCATGGAAAAGTTGTCCAGGGAATATCCGCACAAATACATCACCGCGAAAGTTCCCACAATCGAGAACGGCAGTGCCAAACTTGGAATCAGGGTCGCGGGGATATTGCGCAGGAACAAGAAGATAACCATCACGACGAGGATCAGCGCCAACTGCAGCGTGAACTTCACGTCTCGCACGGAGTTCCGGATCGTAATCGAGCGATCGAAAAGCGTTTCGAGGCTGATGGCCGGGGGCAATTGCGCCTGGAGTGCGGGCAGCATGGCTTTGACCTTGTCGACAACTTCCACGGCATTCGTACCCGGCTGGCGATAGATCGCCAACTGAATGCCGCGTACGCCGTTGTACCAGGCGGCCGTTTTGTCATTCTCCACGCCGTCAATGACATGACCGATATCGGAGAGGCGCACGGGCGAGCCATTGCGATAGGCGACGATCAGCGGGGCATAGTCGGGAGCCGTAAAGAGTTGCCCGGTGGCCTCTACGTTCACGGCCTGGTGAGGTCCCCACAGCGTGCCTGTGGGCAGACTGACGTTGCCCTCGGTGAGCGTCTGCTCCACTTCGTCTATGCCGATTTGCCGCGTGGCCATCGCCTTGGGATCGATCTGCACGCGCACGGCGTATTTCTGGCCGCCATAGACCTGTACCTGCGCGACCCCGTTGACCGTGGAGATGCTTTGCGCCACCAATGTCTCCGCAAACTCGTCCACTGTGGAAAGCGGCATCGTGGGCGAAGTGAGCACCAGGAAGAGAACAGGGGAGTCGGCCGGATTGAATTTACTAAACGCCGGCGGCGCCGGCATGTTTTGCGGAAGACCGCGGCTGGCCTGCGTGATGGCAGCCTGAACGTCTTGCGCCGCGCCGTCAATATTGCGGCTCAGGACGAACTGCAGGGTAATGTTGGTTCGGCCCAGAAGATTCTGGGAGGACATCGAGTCCAAACCGGGAATCGTGGAGAACTGCTTCTCAAGGGGTAGTGCCACAGCCGCCGCCATCGTATCGGGGTTTGCGCCGGGAAGTGAGGCCTCCACGCGGATCGTCGGATAGTCGACGCTGGGCAAATCGCTCACCGGCAGCACACGGTAACCCGCCACGCCCACTAGCAGGATTCCCATCATCACCAGCACCGTGGCGACGGGCCGTCGAATGAAGAGTTCCGGTATGCTCATTTCGTCTGTCCTATCTGCGATTGACTAAGTTCTCTGCGCAGCGCCCAACGACCGTGGTGGTGCACCAACATGCCCCGGGCGGCTTAATCGCTCAAGTTATTCTTGATTTGAACCTTGGCGCCAGGCACCAAACGCACCTGGCCGTCGGTCACCACGGTCTCACCCGGTTCCAGTCCCTTATCGATGACCGCTTGTCCTTCGACGCTACGACTCGTGACCACCGGACGAGGCGCCACGGTGGCGTCGGCCTGGACCACGTAGACAAACGCCCCTTGCTGGCCCGCGGTGATGGCCTGCGCGGGTACGACCTTGGCGTTCGATTGCTGGGCGAGCGTCATCAGGGTATTCACATACAAGCCCGGCCAGAGAGCGGCACGCGAATTTTCGAAGGTCGCGCGCAAGTGAATGGTGCCTGTGGTCGTGTCCACTGCATTGTCTATAAAGGTGAGCGTGCCCACTTCCGGCGCTTCGGAGCTACTCGGCACGCTCGCGGCGACGCGCAGCGGTCCCGCAGCCAAATATTTCCTGATGTCCGGCAGGTACTCTTGAGGCAAGGTAAAGTCGACGTGGATCGGGGAGACTTGGTTAATGACCACGATGGGTACGTCGGCGACCTTCACCAGATTCCCGGGCTTCACCATAACGGAACCCGTCCGGCCGTCCATGGGCGAGTAAATCTTGCAGTACTCCAGGTTTAACTGCGCCGTCTGGAGCGCCGCCTCATCGGCAGCGACGGTGGCCTCGGCCGCATCCGCCGCGCTCTTGGAGGCATCGGCATCCGAGGGGGACACGACTCCATCGGCAAGCAGCCTCGAAATGCGTTGCGCCTGAGCCCGGCTGTTTGCGGCGACAGCCTTATCCCGCAAGAGTGTCGCTTGCACTTGTGCGAGAGCAGCTTCGTAAGGCCGCGGATCAATGGTAAAGAGCAATTGGCCCTTATGAACGAACTCGCCCTCTTTAAAATGAACTTCGAGAAGTTCGCCGGCCACCTGGGCTCTCACCGAGACGGAGTAGGCTCCGACGTTGCCGATGGCGGTCAGCTGCACTGGCATGGCTCTTTGGGTGACTTTCGCCACAACCACGGGAACAGCCGTTGGCCGGGGCGCAGGCGCGGCTTGCTGCTTCGAACAGCCGGTGGCCGCCAGGAGGAGAGTCAGAAAGAACGCGGTTAGCAATGCGGGTTCAGACCCGAACAGGAACTTCGATTTCGACCTCGCGAACACAGTTGTGTGACGGTCCATGTTGACCTATTTTGGCGTAATTTATGAGCTGAAGGCCCAATACATCTGGCCAACAAATACTGCGTCTTAGACGCACTTCACCTTACCCACGTTTCACTCTAATGCAACCGGGCAATGCCGCTGGGCGGATTCCCACTCAGCGGAAAAAGCTCGGCGATATTAGAAGATTCTACAATGGCGGCTTCAAAGATGACAGCAGATTCGGGCGGTTTTCCTTGGCATCGAGAGATATTGTGATTAGCCTAGGGAGACTTGAGTTCCCGGCTTGCAGTCTAGCGGCTCTCACCCCAGAAACTACCGAAGAGGCGCACTCGCGTTTGCTGTTTTTGGGCGCTCCTGCGAGGGCGAAAATTGTGACGAACTCTTGGAAGGCGTGAACTTCTCCAGGAGGATCGGTTTGATGAGGGATGTCCACAGGGCGTAGCACTTGGCGCTGGGGTGCAAGCCATCGGCGATGAAAAGATCATCGGACAAACGCCCGCGCTGATCGAGCATGGGTGAAGCCACATCGATAAACGCAGCATGATCCTGGGTGCGCAGAAAATCCCGAATTAGTTCATTCGCTTCCTTCATTTGCGGCCAGACGTTCCAGCGCAAAATGGAAGGCTTAATCGAAAGGACGAAGATCCAGGTTTCCGGCAACTTC
>DASPYR010000338.1:0-7753 GCA_035636675.1 Rugosimonospora sp.
CCCTTGAAAGTTCAGCGCACGCTCCTGCTGAATGCAACAGAACCGACACTTTGTTGCATGTCGTCGTTTCACAGGTGGATACGTCGGCTGGGTTCTGAAACGGCGTGCGCGTTCGCTTGCTGCTGTCGAAAACTTCCTCGATGACTATGGAGTCGAATTTCGACCGACGGAACCTGAGCGAGTCACCGCGACTTCTCAGCGGTGGACGTGCCCGAATTCACTTTCACGTCGACGTCGAAAGTGGAGAACAAAGCGCCGTCGCTGGCAATCGCACGGATGCGATACTTACCGGGCACCATGAAACTCACCTTCGTTTGTGAGGTGAGCGGTTTTCCGTAGACAAAGGAGCTTAAGCCGGGATCGAACTGAACCTGTCCTGGACCCCGATAAAGGATCCATCGGACCCGCACACCTTGCACTCCTCCTTTAACTTCGCCGTCGGAGCCGCGCTCCGCAGGGCGCGGTTTCGGAAGCCCGTCATCGGTGACCGTTACGGTTAACTTTGCGGTAGCGGGTAGAGCGATGGTTTGCGAGGAACTGCCCGTAATGACGGGAGCCGTGTTACCGGCAATGATGGCGTCGGCTATGGGCCGTCCCAGACTCCCCGTGAAAGGATCGGAGGCAGCGTCCGCTGAGATCAGTAGTTTGTCTACCTCCCATTCCGGCTCCAGCCAAGCCTTCGACAGATTCGTTCTGCCCCTGTTCGTGAGTGTCCAAACTAGGCGCTTATCCGTGGGCCAGTCCTTGGGCACAACCACCTTGAACACCCACCATCTCGCGCCCGGGTAGAAGTGTGTCGGTTGGCCCTGATCGCCGTCCCCAAGATCGAATGTATTCTCGGGGCCGATAGGCACATCAAGGGCCTCTTCGCTGTTTCTGTTGTAGTAGCCAAACCACATCGAGAAAGTCCCATCAGCATTCCTCTCCCACCCATTAAAAACAGGGCTTACGTCCAGGCCCCTAGAATATCGGGCTCCCGGGAACGAGGGCTGCTGAGCATGCAGGCCGAGGAGGCCAGTGGAAAACAGAACAAGCGTCACACAAACGCCCAGCCCACATTTGTGTGAACCCACCTTCGCCATCAACGCGTACTCGTAAGTGTCTTTTGTTGTGCTTTGCGAGCGTCGGTTTCCTTTTTGAAATCTTCGTCCGACATATAGTAGTAGCTGAGCCACGCAGATGACATTTCATCGACCGTCCGCAATCCTCCGACAATTTGCGCGTCCGGATCAGGATTGGACCTCATTGAATCGCTGTTGTCATGCCACATAATCGTATGCAGCATAGTCCCAGCGGGTAGCAGTGGCGCCGCATCATCCGCATAGACATAGTTGTCCATCCAATTAAACACGAACCTGGCGCAATTAATAATTTGGGTTTTTCCATTCGGATAAATGGCCTCGATGCACTCGGCCTTCCCGCGCAGGTGCATGTGCGGCTGCCATGATAGCAGGCGGGCCGGCTTGATTAGGGGTATGTAACCATCGGACCGCACGTCCGCTTCGTGGGGCCGCAGGTCAACGACGTTTGAGCCGACCGTCATGGAAGTAACTATGTGCTGGGGCGTGTAACCCTTAGGATAGAACTTCAGGCCCAGCAGGACGTTTATCGGAGTTTCCGTGCCGCTCGCATGGATGTGGAACTCGAAATTGATCTTGGTTCCTGCCGTAATGTACCGGCCGGCGCCATCCTTGAATAAATCCGGCCCCTTTCCAATCGCATACTCATCGAGGAAAACGCCTTGTTGTACCATCTCGAGCTCTACGTTTCCGTCGACGGCACCTCCATGGATGCTGGTGTCGCCGGGCTTCACCATGGACGTTCTAATGTGGTGGATATTCGGATATCCCTTTGTGGGAATAATCTGAATTGCCCTGATATAGCGGTCCTCGGTGAGACCAGGATCAATCGTAATGTCCGGCCACCAATCGGGTCCTCTGGCCTTCATGACCAGGTCTTTCGGCAAAGTTACGATGACATCCGGCTTGCCAATCTGCCACGCCAGTTCATCCGCGAATTGGCGCGCTGGCGGCATGTCGGCGGGATTGCCCTCAGGAGCGCCGCCGTCCACCCACTTAGCGATCGTCGCGATTTCCTCGTCAGTCATCGATAGGTCGTTATTGAAGTGTTGCACACCCACGTTCTTGTCGATGAACCAGGGTGGCATCTCGCGGGCAACGACTTTCGCCTTGATGGCCTTGGCTCGCGGGCGCACGTCTTCGTAAGTCAACAACGACATCGGCGCCACCGTGCCGGGACGATGACAGACCTGACAATGTTCCGCCAGGATAGGCGCCACGTCCTTAGTGAAAATAACCTGTTCCTGCGCCTCCGCCGCCGTAGACATCACGGTGAAAGCGGCAACCGCCATCAACAAGCAGAGCGTGGTCTTCATTGTCGTAATGCCTCCTTGTCGCCTTAAGGATTCAATCCGCGCTTCACGTTTTTGCATCCGCCGAATAGTCCGGCCGTCTAATGGTCCGCTTCAGCGTTGCCAAGAGCTCCGCGGGAAGAGAGATTCCCACGTTGCTGTCATCTCACTCTTTCACAATTTCCGACGTTTCGCTGGCTCCGTTCTAGCCGGCGATGCGGCGCCTTCACGATACAGCGCGCCAAGCCGTGAACACTGACGAGAGATGCTACTCTTGTCCGGTGTTATCACGACCGACGGTCGCGGTCAATACTTCTCTCTCAGACCATTCACGACGCAGTCAGGCCGTGCTTCTCCTGCCATGGGTTTTCGGCTGAAGGCGGAGCCGGGCCGCGCTTGGCCCAGGACCCCATCCCATTTCGGGTTTTTGTGCAGTATGTTCGCCGGCCCAAACTCACCATGCCTGCGTTTGGGCGTGATGATCTCGTTCCTCCGGTTTTGCTGTGGATCCATCGGGCTCTATTCCTTCCATTGTAGGGCAGAAGTGGCCGTAGAATAATTGGCCCGTCCGATGGCGACCAACTCACCGGCTTCATTGAGCACATCCACATCCACCACCCCCACGGTCTTGCCGCTGCGCCGAATGCGTGCGACCAAAGTAAGTGTGTCCTTTCCGGGCCGCAGGTAATCCACCCGAAGATTGATCGTCGGCAGCGGATTGCCGAACATCATGGCGAGAGCATAGTCGCCGACTATATCAATTGCGGCTGCGATCGGTCCGCCGTGCCAATGCCCGGTGCCAGCCAATCGCTCGAACTCCGGACGCATCTTCAGCCGGAAGATAACTTCCTGTTTATCGGGATCAGCGCTCACAACCTCGAGGTCAAGCGAAGCGTTGAAGGGTGAATGCAGAAGTCTCTCTTGAAGCTGCTGGCGGTTTAGCGGGCCATCGCTCATGGAGTCACCACCAGCTTTCCGAATACTTCGCGGTTCTCGAGCTGCCGCAACGCTTCCGGGGCGTCCTCCAGCCGAAAAGTCCGATCCACGATCACCTTCAACGCGCCGCTCCGCACCAGATCGAGCACCTTGATCAGATCTTCACGGTCCCAGCTATTCGATCCTAGAATCTTGAGTTCGAATGTCCAAATAAACCTGATGTCTTCGGGCGGATCGTAGCCTGCGGTCGCTCCACAAGTGAGAAGCCGGCCGCCGACGCGCAGGCAACGCAGTGACTTGACCCACGTGTCCCCCCCAGTGTAATTCACCACCACATCGACGCCTTGATTCGCTCCGGCCCCGCGCCGCGCCGGCTTGCCGTAGAGTGCATAGACCTCCTGCACAAAGTCCCGCTCAACGTAGTTGACCGTGTAGTCCGTTCCCAACTGCTTCAGCTTCGCTAATTTCTCGGTGGTGCCGGCACAAGCGATCACCGTGGCTCCGGCGAGCTTGGCGAGCTGGATCGAGCAGACGCCGACGCCGCCGCTGGCCCCGAGAATCAATACTCTCTCGCCTTTGGCCACTCCTCCGATCGAATACATCATTCGTAAGGCGGACCCGTACGCGCACGGCAACGCTGCTGCATCGACGTAGCTCACCCGGTCTGGAATCCTGATCAGCTGATGCGCCCGCACCCGGCAAAGCTCTGCGAGCCCGCCATGAATGGTCTCCCCCATCAATCCGCCTTCGACGCGATTTCTGGGATCGATCAGGACCCGGTCGCCGGCAGACCAGCCTTCGACACCAGGGCCGACTTCAGCGATGTCTCCCGCACAATCGACTCCCATGATCGCGGGCAAGGGAACCTTGATCCCCGGCATTCCGCGGCGCGTGAAGACGTCGTGGTAGTTGAGGGAGGTAGCGCGGACCCTAACGAGCACATCGCCTTCGCCGACTAGCGGGTCAGGGAAGTTGGTTTCCAGGATTGGCGCAGCCGTACTACCCTGTTCCCGCAACACCATCGCTCTCATCGTGTATCCCGTGCCGTTCTTTCCGCCGCGAGCTTCATAAGCGCTTTCGTGTCGATCTTGTTGGTCCCCGCCAGCGGGAGTTCCTTTAGAAACCAAACCCAGCGTGGGTGCTGATAGGGCGGGGCATTGGCCAGCGCATAATCCTTAATTTCTTGCTCGCCGGCTGCTGTACCCGGCTTGAGGATGACGAAAGCGGCCGGCTTCTGTCCCTTGATCTCATCCGCGACCGGCACGACGCAAGCTTGTTGGATCGCCGGATGCCGTTCCAGCATCTTCTCAACCTCGCTCGGGTAGACGTTTTCGCCGCCGCACACAAACATCTCGTCCGTACGGCCCGAAAAGAAGTAGAAGCCCTGAGCATCGCGGCTGAAAACGTCACCGGTTATATAGTAACCGTCTGGTGTCATTACCTTTCTGGTGGCTTCAGGCAGCTTGTGATAGCCGTTCATCAAGGCCGGGCATTTAATATGCAGCACACCTTCATTCGCCGCGACGCTGTGGCCATCAACCAACCGTAGCTGCACTTGGGGATGAGCGCAACCAACGGAGCGGAAGGGTGGCACAAGACCGTGCGGATGAGGTCCGAAGGTGATCGGGCCCGACTCCGTCGTGCCAAACACGTTGTCGATCTGGGCGTGTGGAAAGAGTCTGCGGAGCGAGTCGTGGAGCGCCGCGGATACCGGCGCGGAACCCATTCGAATCGCGCTTACCGAGGACAAGTCCGAGCGCCGGAGTAGCTCGTGTTCGCGCAGCATCATAGCCATCATCGGCGGCACGGCGCTGATTGTGGTGCACCGGTAGCGGCTGATCGCGTCGATGAAGCTGGCGGGGGTAAACCTTGGCAGCAGTACAACTGAGTCGCGCTGCGCGAGTGCTGCGTGTGCCGTCGACAGACCATTCATATGGTAAAGCGGAGCCGCGACCAGGACACGGCCCCTCTCCGTGGACGCTGGCCGCCGCCGCATCGCCAGTACCCAGAGATGGCTTTCATGCGACAGCACAACTCCCTTCGGCTTGCCGGTCGATCCCGACGTGTATAGGAACATCGCCGGCTGCCGAGGCGCTGGACGCACCGCAGTGCATCGTCCCGGCGACAACAAGGGTTCGAATCCAGTTAGCGGAATGTCTGCTGGAGAAAGCTCCATCCGCTCGGCATCGGATATGACGAGCTTTGCGTCCGAATCCCTGATGATATATTCCACGCCCGTCGATGGCAGCTTGATATTGACCGGCACAGGGACCAGACCCACGCGCATGCTGCCTAAAAATGCGGCTAGGTACTCAGCCCGATTGGCTGAGAGGATCGCGACCCGATCACCCATAGTCAGGCCGCGAATCAGCAGGCCGCGTCCGATGGCGTTGCTCAATTCATCGAGCTGCCGGAACGAATAAGTGCGCGGCGGGACCTCACCGCCCAGATCGATCAGTGCCGGAGCGTCCAGGTTGCCGCTGCGGCTGATTGCGTCGCCCAGGTTGCACAGATCAATCACGGCTGCACCCAATGAAACGAGAGGACTGACGGCGGTGGCAAGTCCCCGGTCCAGCGCCCAGCTCGTCAGGCGCCGGATACCAAGGAAGCTCGCAGGTGTCCGCTGCCACGCTATTCTACGAACTCCAAGACCACGTTCATGGCCTTTGAGGCAGGGACGATGATACGTTGTGACTCGATTTTTACGCCCGGGATTTGCGCTACTTGCAGAACTCTGGCTGTCTGCGAAAGCGAAGCAGTGCGTATGCGCAGTCCTGCCATGTAATCGGTGCGCCCTGCGGGGTCCGGTTCGGCATTCCCGAATCGTGCCGTGAGCATCTCCGGAACCATCAGATCGACCTGAACTGCTCCCGCAGCCAGACGCCGAACGCCGGCTGGCGCTTGCCGCACGGCATTTGGACCGAATACGCGCCCGAAAATGATGGACGCGGAGGCCGGATCTTGGGCAGCGATCGTGACCTGCGCGAGCGCCAGCGCACCATTGGGGTGCCGACCCCACTTTGGCCGCCACACCAGTTTCGGTGTGAGATGTTGGCAAAAATAAACCCGGCCAAAGGAAACAGCTCCGGCGTCGAGACGGACGACGCGGAATTTCGCGTCCTCGATTCGATCCGCAAGCGCCACGGGCCGAGAAAAAGCGATGGGCTGCTCCACAGCTAAGCCGCGCTCGCGGAGGTCGCCAAACAACACTTCGGGCTTGTCAGTGGCGAAGACCAGGCCATTCAAGCCCACTGGAAAACGCAAAATGTCGGCTCGAACCGCACCTGCGGTATCATCGAATCCCAGGAATTCCATGTAGTCGGTCTCGAAGATCGCCAGATGGTTGACAGATCCGAGCGTGTGCCGCCCGCGGTCCGTCAACTGGAAGCCTAGAGACAGGTACGTCCGCACCGCCTCGTCGATTCTATTACGCGTATCGATTACAACATGGTCCAGTTTGGGAGTCACAATACAATACCCATGGTGACCAAGAGTATATCCGGAGTGAATTCCGCTGCGCAGGACTCGTGGACACGCTAGCATCTGTATTAGTCAAGAGAGATCCCTTACAGGTTTGCATGGCTGAGCGAGTTCGCGAACTCGCTCAGCCGGGGTTTTCCCCTCGAGTGCAAGATGCGGTTGATTCTCGTTGTATTCGATTCCTGCCTTCAGAGTTCCAGAAAGGGGAAATGAGATAGTGCGAAGAAAGCTGGGGGAGATTTACGCGTTGCGGGCGCCAGAGGCGTCGTGGAAGAGGTGTTGAAGATGACCAAGGTCGACAGGATCATCTGTTTGTATCCGACTGCGGCGGCTGCCGTGGCAGGACTTACAGGTCAGCGCAAAGTATGACTCTTCTCGCAACTGGGCAAACCGCTTACGGAGCTCTTTGTGCTGCGGTTCTCGGAAGCGCGTGAGGAATGGAAGAGGCGAAGGTGACTTCTCAAAGGTAACGCTGGGAAATAATGATTTTGCCGCGGCTGGCAGCAAAAATAAACGTGGCTGAGGGCGCGATTGCCGCAAGGTTCCGCGACCCTAGCCGTACCAGCCTAGACGAGGAGGCTGCTTTGCGAGACGCTTGCGGAGCCTGCGCTCGCTATTCCCGGAGCGCAAAGAAGAATCCGGCCAGAAGAAGGACGTCGCGTAAAGGCGGATCGGAACCATGCGGCAGGGGTTCTATGGTGGTGATCAGTTGCGGATACTACACAAGGTTCGCGGCGAGCAATTGGTTAGTCAAATGGGGTTACACGTTTTGGAGCTAGCGCGGAGAAGCCAGAAATCCGGGGCAGGTTCGGAGAATTCTATCCCTACTTCAGTGCGGCCTGCGTAACACCGACCAACGTGGGTTACGCGACCATCTCTTTCCGCCCAATTCTCGGGATTCTGGATGATAAGCCTCTGGCCGATTGTCACCGTAGCCGCTAAGGGTACGAGGACTCCGTGGGCGTT
>DASPYR010000339.1:0-6852 GCA_035636675.1 Rugosimonospora sp.
GTCACCGAAGCGCTGCCTATGGTGGAAACCACCAACGCGGAACTCGGCGGAACTTTGCAGAGCCAGATCATCGATAGTCTGCCTTTGAACGGGCGCAACTTTGAAAACCTGTTGCAATTGCGCCCGGGCGTCACCATCTACCCCGGCGGCTCAGGATGGTCGCAAAGCACCAATGGCATCCGCGCTCATGACAATCTCTATCTGGTAAACGGTGTCAACGCCAGCGATCCTTGGATGGGCCAGAGCATGATGAATGCAGTCATGGCCGCGGGGGACGCGGGCACCCTCCTCTCCGTCGATGCCATCGACGAGTTCAAGACCGAGCAGAATCCCCGCGCCGAGTATGGTTGGAAGCCGGGCTCGATCGTCAATGTGGGCGTTAAATCGGGCACCAACGCTATACATGGCACCGCCTTTGCGTTTGGCCGCGATACCGCGCTCGACGCCCGCAATTACTTCGATCAGCCGCCCGCGACGAAAGCACCCGTGGCTCTCGAGCAGTTCGGCGGCACCGTGGGCGGTCCCCTCAAGAAGGACAAGTTGTTCTATTTTGCGGATTATGAGGGGCAGCGTTACGCCATTGGAAATCCGGTCCAGCACAATTTCCCGGTCACGGCCTCGATCGCAAATGCAAAGACGAGCCTGATCGATGCCTGCCTGGCTGTTGTGCCAGCTAGCCGTACAGCGCTCAGCTTGGAGTTGGCGGGCCTCAACTCTAGCTGCACGCCGCTAGCGGGGCAGCCGGTAAACGGGTTCCAGGGCTTTTTCCCCGTCAATCCCGGTCCCGGCACTGCCGTATCCACGGCCCTGCCCAGCAACAACACGATTGATGGTGGACTCGCGAAACTCGATTATCACCTCAGCGACCACCACGCCATCGAAGGCATGTATTTCCTGAGCCAGGGCAGTACACTTTCGCTGGGCAGTCCAACCACCCAGGTGAATCCGAACTTTTTCGATGTGCAGCACGCGCGAGCGCAGACTGGTTCGGGAACCTGGACTTGGATTCCGAGTTCTCAGTGGGTTAATGAGGCCCGCGTAGGCTACGGCCACTATTACCAGAGTTTCCTAAGCAACGATCATACCCTTGACCCCGCCGCCTATCCCTTCAACGGCGTCACCTACGTCATGCCCACAGGCGTAACCAATCCCTTCTATTTTGGGTTTCCGGCCATTACCATCGGCGGGTTTACCGCCCGGGCGGGCATCGGTGCCGGCTGGCCTAAGATCGTGGGACCGGACGGGATTTTGTCGGCCGTGGACAACATTTCCTTCCTGCATGGCAAGCACAGCTTCAAATTCGGCGGCGAATTCCTGGATACTCGCTCGAGTGAAGACGTCACGGCAAACGCTAAAGGACCGGTTTCTTTCTCTGGTGGCAACAAATTGGGTTTGCAAAGGTTCTTCAGCGGTACACTCCTTAACGCCAACCTCTTCACTGGAGATCCAGTACGGCATCTCCGTACCGAGGGCTACGCGCTCTTCTTCCAAGACGACTGGCGCGTCAAGTCGAACCTGATTGTCAATCTTGGGCTGCGTTACGAGCTCACCACGGTCATGAAAGACTCACATAACGGTCTGGGGAACTTCGACCCAACCCTCGGCCTGGTTCAGGTCGGCCAGCAAATCAAAGCCCCCTATCGCGGCGACCACAATAACGTCGCCCCGCGCGTGGGCCTCGCTTGGGATGTTCAGGGCAATGGGAAAACGGTTGTCCGCGCAGGAGCAGGGATCATCTATGAATCCCAGATCAGCTTCGATGTCACTAACGGCATCGGTAATCTGCTGGGACTCCGCTCAATCCCCACAGGTCTTCCCCTTTACAACGCTGGAAGCACGACGGCACTTCCTAGCGCTGGCAACATTACCACCGCGTCTACCACCTACAGCGGAGCGGCCCTCACGCCGATCCAGAATAACTGGCGCAATTTCAACCCTGCCCTGCCGATCAGCGCCGCAAACCCCGCCCTCTATGCCAGCGCGGCCGCTCCGGCCTGCGGTGATGGTTTTACCGTGCCTCCGGGATACACCAAAGCTCCCCCACCATGCAGTATCGTTGGTATCGATCCGAATCTGGTGACTCCGTATGTCGAGACTTGGAATATTGGTATTCAGCGCGCTCTTTCGAGCAACCTCTCGCTTGAGTTAGGCTACGTCGGAAATCGCGGGGTAAAGTTGCTGGGTAAACTCGACATGAATCAGGCTCAGCCTGGAGCCGGCTGGAACACGCCATACACCGCTGCACAAGCATCAGCGGCTTTCACGCCAGCGCCGTCCGGCGGTCCGACTGCCGCCCAAGCTACGGGTCTGACCGCGGCGCAGATTTGCATCACGTTTGCCAACTGCGCCCCCAATGCCTTCGCCGAACAGGCCTCGCGCGCATTCACGGCTCCCTGCGCTGCCTCCATCACAGGGCTCGGCGTAGCAGCCAACGGCTCCGGTGGAGTCTTCAATCCGGGTAACACCTGTCTCTCTTTCCTACAGAACGTAGCCATCATCAACAACGGCTATTTCTCCAACTACAACGGCCTGCAGGCCACACTCACAGGTCGCAACTACCATGGCCTCTCCTTCACGGCTGGTTACACTTACTCACATGCCCTGGGCCTGGCGTCCGATCAAGGTACCAGCGGCAACTTCCCCATCGCCATCAACAGCTACGGGAACATTCGCAGCCAACTCTACGGGGCCAGCGACTTCGATCTCCGCCACCGCGGCACGCTCTCGGTGAGCTACAACCTCCCGGGCCGTACCGGCATGGCACAAATGCTCGAGGGCTGGTCCGTCAATTCGATTGTGCTTCTCCAGAGCGGCTCTGGCTGGGGTTTGGCCGACCTCACGACTGATTTCAGCGGAACCCACGAGGCCATCGGCAATGGCGCCGGCAGCCAGGGTGAACAATGGGATTTCTTTGGCAATCCCAAGGACTTCACTCCAGTACATGGCTGGACCGACCCGAACTCCCCAACAGGCGGACTTCCCTACTTCTCCGGCACCACCAACGCAGCCTGCCTGTCGCAAGCCACTGCTTTGGGACCACTTGCTGTGGCATCGTTAACTAGCCTCGGCTGCTATGCCGCAGGCAACTCCGTGCTGATCCCTCCGGCCTACGGAAGTTATGGCAATACGGGCCGCAACATATTTCGCGATGCCGGCTTCCGTAACTGGGACTTTTCGCTCACCAAAAAATTCAAGTTCACGGAACGGTTCAGTGCTCAGTTCCGCGCCGAGTTCTTCAATATCCTGAACAAGCCCATCTTTGCCAACCCGACCGGTGGACCAGGCGGCGGTGCCGGCGATCCTTCAGGCGGGGCCGGTTTCGGGACTCAAAGCGCGACACCTGACGTACTCAGCTCCAATCCGGAGCTCGGATCGGGTGGCCCTCGTTCAATCCAACTTGGCTTGAAGCTGATCTTCTAGCTTTAACTGTTTTTCGGAACCAACCGAAGGGGCCGGACTCGGAGTCCGGCCCCTTTTCCTTGGCACACAGCATAATCGAATCTTCTAACAGCGGCGCGGTTTGGTTCCGAAGCACGCGCATCAGCGCAGGATCAGTGGCTCGACAGAAAGCCGCAGGATGTATACTCTAAGCCGAATCGGGAAATGATGCCTGAATCGGAGGGTGCTTACGTGAAGAGAGGCGGCTTCTTGGCGGTTGTTCTTCTTTTCTCAATGACCAGCCCGGTTATGGCCCACCACGGAACTGCAGGCTACGACATGGCCAACATGACCGCCTTTGCAAAGGCCACGATTACAGAGATCGAGTGGACGAATCCCCATTGCCAGATCCGTTTCGACGTGACCAACGATAAGGGCGACCTCCAACACTGGACCCTGGAGGCTCCTCCTCCGAGCATGCTGGCGCCGCGAGAGTGGACCAGGAAGTCACTGCAAGCGGGCGAGGTGGTGAAGATCGAATTTCATGCCGCCAAGAACGGCTCGCCTTTTGGAATCATACAAAGGGTCACATTCCCAGATGGCAAGATACTTCGGGCCTACCCGGACCGTCCGGACTCGAAGACTGAGTGAAGGGGTTTTCATGCGCAATCTTTTCCTGCAATCCGCCGCTGTGCTGCTGGGAGTGCTCGCCCTATCCGCCCCTTCAGGAGCCCAAACATCGCCGGCAAACTCCAAGCCTGCGGCTCAAGGGCAGATTCCCGATCTGTCTGGAGATTGGGGCAATCCCGTCGGCGCAGGCGGCGGGGGCTTTATCATCTCCGACCCAGGCGACAAAAAGGCAGGAACACCGCAAGACGACACCCCCTATCAGCCCTGGGCGCTGGCCAAGCTAAATTCCGAACGACCCGAAAACGGACCCCACGCGACCTTCGAGAATACGACGGACCCGCGCCTGAAGTATTGCGATCCCGTAGGTGTCCCACGGGTTTACCTGGTCCCCACGCAATTCCGTTTCGTTCAGACTCCCGATATTGTCTACATCCTCTATCAATACGGTCCGACTTGGCGCCCCATCGCCATGAGCCGCGGCCACCGCCAGGATCCCGATCCCACCTGGTGGGGAGAGTCGGTCGGGCGCTATGAAGGCGATACTCTGGTCATCGACACCATCGGTTTTAACGATAAGACCTGGCTCGATCATGTCGGCCGCCCGCACAGCGAAGAACTGCATCTCGTGGAGCGCTTCCGCCGCGTCAATCACGATACTTTGCAGATGGATTTGCTCTTCGACGACCCCAAAGCCTACACAAAACCGTGGGCGGGACGGAAAATCTTCGCCTTGCAGCACGGTGGTTTCGGGGACGCCTATGCCTGCTCGATGTCGGAATACGAGCACTTCCGCCAGAGCGTCGTGGACCCCGTAACCGCCCCCAAGAAATAGCTACCGGCCGGCGCTATTCCGGTTTGCTGGCGTGCGCAACTCTAGATCGATTACGAAATGAACCGCGGGAATTGTTGCCTGCCACGGCAACTGCATCTTAGGCCGTATTGTTTGCCTCCAAGAAATCTCATATTCTGTAAGAACCCAAGAGTCCGGCGCCTTATCTTTATCAAAGAGCGCCGGGCCACCAAGCGGGATAAAGGAACGCCATGAATGTTAACCTCTATCGCCGCATTCGAGATTAGTCACGAGCGCGGCTTTCTTCCCGTCCACGATCCTCTCACCCGTCTTCCTAAAGCCTTCGACGCCTGGGAAACTGTGGCTCTGCGTTTACCGAAACTCCTGGCTTCGGATCAGGTTCGTCGCACGATCGCAGATCTCCCTCCGTTCCCAGTTGAAGCGATAAACGACTGTCGCGAACGCGAGCGCGCCATGGTTCTCTTGAGCTATCTCGGGCATGCCTACGTCTGGGGAGGACCTCGGCCCGAGTTGATTTTACCGGCGAGGCTTGCTGTGCCCTGGTACCAGATTGCGGAGAGTCTGGGCCGGCCCCCGGTGCTCAGCTATAGCAGCTACGCCCTTCACAACTTCTTCCGTTTCGATGCGTCACGCGAAATCGAATGCGGCAACCTCGCTCTGATCCAGAATTTTCTCGGCGGTATCGACGAGGAATGGTTCATTCTGATTCACGTGGAGATCGAGCGGAAAGCCGCTCCGGCGATAGCCGTTCTGCACGACTGTCTCGATGCCGCCGAAGCGGGCGAGCACGAGCAGCTCGAAATTCTCCTCTCCCAAGTGGAATCGTCGCTGAGTTCCATGTACGCGGCCCTCCGGAGAATGCCGGAACACTGCGAGCCTTTTATTTATTACCACCGCGTTCGCCCGTATATTCACGGCTGGAAGAATCATCCTGATATCCCCGATGGTGTCATATACGAGGGCGTTAAAGCCTACCGAGGCCGTCCCCAGCAGTTCCGCGGCGAGACCGGAGCCCAAAGCGCGATCGTCCCGGCCCTCGACGCCATGCTCGGCGTGAAGCACAAGGAGGATGAGCTCAGCGCTTATCTCCGGGAGATGCGCACTTATATGCCGCCGGCACATCGCGCCTTCATCGAGTCCCTCGAAAAACGAGTTCCGGTCCGGCCGTTTGTCCAGCGTGCCGGCCGGCAGCCTCTGACCGCGGCCTTCAATGCGTGCGTGGAAGCCCTCGAGGCCTTTCGTTCACTGCATCTCGAATATGCTGCGGCCTACATATTCCGGCAAGCTCAGACCGATGCGAAGAACCCGCATGCCGTCGGAACTGGCGGCACTCCGTTCATGGAGTATCTGAAGAAGCACCGCGACGAAACGGCCGAGCACGTTCTGGACTGAGTCCGCCGCGCCCACGTGTGGTTCCAGCTTGCACTTGCGGTTAAAGAGGCAAGCTGCGCGCTGCGCTCCTCAGATTTGATCAAGATCAGCGGCTAACTGTTGACCGCGTCTAATTCGACGCGTCGCTCGGCCTCGGGTGCAGCAGCAACTTCTGCACGCGCCAATTCAGCAACTCCCCGACGTACAGCTCGTTTTCCGACGGACAGGCGATTTCGTGAATCCACCCGAACTGCTTGAGCTGCTTGCCGGCCTCGCCAAGCACGCCGACCACTTTTCCATCCAACGTGAGTTTGTAGACGCGCCCAGGATACGCATCGGAGCTGTACAGGAACTGAGTCGGCCCCGGCGTGATGCAAACCGCCCAGGGAGCGCCGGGCGCCATCGTGCCGGTCACGCCCGGGCCGGGCTTGTTGCCGATGGCCGGCTGGGCAGCGTTGGCATCGAACGGCACGTCAATCGTGATCTGGCGAAGAAGCTTTCCGTCACTGTCAAACACCTGGATCCTGCGGTTTCCCCGGTCGGCCACATAGATGTTGCCCTGAGCGTCCGCCGCGATGCTGTGCGGCGTATTGAACTGCCCCGGACCGTCGCCCGGCTCGCCCCAGGATTTCAGCCACTTGCCGTCCTTATCCACCTTGGCC
>DASPYR010000340.1:0-3902 GCA_035636675.1 Rugosimonospora sp.
TATCCGCCCGATGATCGAGACACTTCCTCTCGAACAGGCTGCCGATGCTTACGCCCGCATGATGCAAGGCAAAGCGCGGTTCCGCATGGTGCTGGTTACAAAGGACGGAATCGCTCAAGGTGTAAAGAATGCAGCATAACACCAGGGATCGTGACGCCCAGCGGTCCAGTACCGTTTGATCCGAAGACCACTGGACTGCCGACCACACACAAGCCGAGCGGCGCGTACATCATGTGGGTCGCCCTATGCCCACCTGCATGTTATGGGGCGTCCCTGACGAGTCTGCGCTTGGATGCTCAGGTCGGACGCCGAGGAGTTGTTTATGACAAAAACCCAGTACGAAGTTTTTGAAGCTCTCAATCCTTTCTTCGAAGTCGTCATGGAAGGCTTACGCGGGTTCGTCGATGGCGATCATTATTTCGATACGATTGCCGAAGACGCATACTTCGAGTTCCGCTATCACTTCCCCGGTTGGCCTCTGACAATTCGGGGACGAGCCAATCTGATCGCTAACTTCTCTGGATACGGCAAGACGATCAAGCTTCACTCCGGCGACGCACTTGTTGTACATCGAACCCAGAATAGTCGCGTCGTCATCCTCGAATACGAAGTGCACGGGGAGATTCTTTCAAGTGGCGCACCCTATGACAACAGACTAATCTCGGTCGTAACGATTGAAAAAAGAAAGATCGTGCATTGGAGAGACTACATGGACTCCCTAGCCGCCTGGACGGCCCTGAACAGCTCTTAATGAGGCTAGCGCGTCGACACGATTTCGAGGTACCCGTGGGGCGCTCCTCGCGCGCGTGCCGCGCCGATGTATATTGCTGTTCGCGCGAATCCCAGACGTGCTAGCATGTGCGGCAACGGCGGCGGCACCGTGCCGCTTTTCTGTGCTGCCGCGTACTGAGGAAATCCGGAGGCGATCTATGAAAACGTTCCGCGGTGCTGTCAACTTGAGTTTGGCATTGGCTTTTGCGTGCGTCGTTACCATCGGCGTGCTCATCGCTGCAACCGAGCCGGCCCCTCCCTGGGCCTACGGGTTCACCGCTCCCCCAGACGCACAGGCGAGCGCTCCTCCCGCCGCCGCGCCGGTCAAAGATGACGGCACGCAGCGGCGTCTGCCCGGCAGCACGCTTTCGTTCACGCTGACGCAGATCCGCGATAACGCCGGTCCTGCGGATTGGTATCCAGGCGATCATCCTCCGATGCCGCCGATTGTGGCGCACGGGCGTAAGGAAGCCATGGTGTTTGCGTGCAGCCTGTGTCATTACCCCAACGGCAAAGGCCGTCCCGAAAACGCGGGCGTGTCAGGCCTTCCTTATACTTATTTCCTCCAGACCATGCAGGACTTTAAGAGCGGCGCGCGAAAAAGCGCCGATGCCAGAAAAGGCAATACGAACCTGATGATCAATTTCGCCAAAGCGATGACGGACGACGAGATCAAGGCCGCCGCCGAATACTTTGGCTCCATGAAGTGGACGCCGTGGATCAAAGTCGTGGAAACCAATACGGTTCCGAAAACGCGCATCGCGGGTGGCATGTTCCTGCGTTTGGAAGGAAATGAGAAAGAGCCCCTCGGGAAGCGCATTATCGAAACGCCGGAAAATGTCGAGGGAACCGAACTGCTCCGCGATTCGCACTCCGGCTTCATCGCCTACGTGCCTCCGGGAAGCGTGAAAAAGGGCGAAGCGCTGGTCACTACGGGCGGCGGAGGCAAGACGATTGCCTGCGCGACCTGTCATGGCGCGGATTTGCAGGGCCTTGGCCCGGTACCGGGAATTGCGGGCCGTTCGCCGAGTTACCTGGTTCGCCAGCTCTACGACATGCAGCAGGGATACCGGCACGGCGTTTGGACGGAGTTGATGAAGCCGGTCGTCGCCAAGTTGACGACTGACGATATGCTGTCGATTGTCGCGTACACGGCTTCGCGGCCGGTTGGCGCGGAGAAAAAGGAAATCACCAGCGCGCGCCGATAGCGACGGCCAATGATTTGAAGCTGTTCGGCGGTTCAAGGACCGCTTTCTTCTATTTTGCTGGTATTCTGCCTCCGCCCAACGAGGCAGATCATTTCCGAATATCGGAAATTTCGTGTGAGCGGAGGGATGCTCAGGCGAGAGAGTTATAAGCCGAGGAGGCACGGCATGAAACTGAAAACGATTTTTGCAGTGATGTTTTTCTTGCTTGGCTCCGTGGCGATGTTCGCCCAAGAGGGCGGCCAAGGCGGTGGGCAGGGCCGCGGTCAGGGTCGGGGACAGGGCCGAGGCGAAGCCCGGGGTGAAGGCCAGGAACGGGAGACGGTGGTGGCCACGGATAAGGTGACGCCGGAAATTCCGGGTGTGGTGAAGGCGGGAACGAAGATCGAAATTGTGAAGAATGGGTTGCGAGGCTCCGATGGAGGCGTAGGTATGCCCGACGGCAGCCTGCTGGTGACGGCGAATGGCGGTCTGGCCAAAGTGGACGTGAACGGCAACGTGACCGCGATGGTCGACAATGCCGAGCAGGCCGCCGGCCTGGCACTCGATGCGAAAGGCCGCGTCTTTGCGGCGCAATATTCCAAGAAGGTCAGTCTGATCTATCCCAAAGACAGCGCTGAAACACTGACCGACAGCTTCGAGGGCAAACCATATATCCGGCCTAACGATCTGGTGGTGGACAAAAAAGGTGGCATCTATTTCACCGATTGCTATCAGATTGGCGCCAAACGATCACCGGATGATTTGCCGCAGGCGGTCTACTACATCGCTCCCAACAGCAAGAAAGTCATCCGGGTGGCCGATGACGTCAATCGGCCCAACGGCATCACGCTAAGTCCGGACGAGAAGATCCTCTACGTAAACGATTGGGATGGCGCCTATCTGCTCACCTACGATGTGCAGTCCGATGGAACTTTGAAGAATCGCAAGAATTTCGGCAAATACGATCTCAAGCAGGAGACCGATCACGGATTCGTCAGCGGAGCCGACGGGCTGTGCATCGATAGCCAGAGCCATCTCTACGCCACTACCCCGGCGGGAGTTCAGGTGTTCAATTCCAAAGGCGAGCACTTGGGCAACATTGAAGCTCCTTACGAAATGCCGCCTCAGAACTGCGGCTTCGCCGGCCCCGATAAGCATTATTTGTATGTCGTGGGACGCGGCGTGGTCTATCGCATCCGGACCGAGCCGGCGGGATATAAAGGCCGGGGGAAATAAGAAGACCCCGTCAATCTCTGCGGTAGATCATAAATAATAAAGGGGAGGCCATTTCGGCCTCCCCTTTCATTTTTAGAGAATTAATATACGCAGCTCTAACGCGAAGCGCTGGTGGGTTTGGGCACCGCCGGAGCCGGTTTGGCGAACTTCGTTCCGTCGATGGGCACATTGGCCTGCACCGAACTCAGCTCCGTGGTCGACTGCCCGTCCACCCAGGTCACCGTCCAGTGAAACGGCACCTTCACTCCCGAGACCACCCGATAATCCGAGTACTCCACGTGCGTAGGCGTCAGCCCGATGACCGTATTGTTGTAGCGTACCTGCCGCACCAGCAGCCCGCTGTCCTTGTCAAAGTACAGCTTGATGGGCGAGCCGCCCGCCGTGCTGCCCTCGATCACCTGCACCGCTTTCTCGTTGATGGTCATGGCCGGAAATCCGCTGCGCCAATTCTTGAACTCCTCCTTGATGCGCGCCGGAAACGCCAGGTCCGCATCCGCCCGCGCCCCCTCCAAATCTCCCCCGGTCAGCGGCATCAGCGGCACCGGCTTATCCACCGCCGCCACCCAGGCTTGCTGCCCGTCATAGGTCGTGGTGTTATCTCCGGCCAGCGTATGCACCACCGTGGTGCGCAGCCCCGGCGCCTTGGCGTAGATATCCACCGGCACCTTGGCAAAATCGGTGTCGAATCCCGTGTAGGTCCCCTTGGCC
>DASPYR010000341.1:0-5261 GCA_035636675.1 Rugosimonospora sp.
AATTATCGCCTGCAGGAGCCTTCGCGGTTGAAAAAAGCGAAGGCTCCCGCAGATTTCACTTGCTCCCTGACAGCCACAATTAGCTTATCGGGCCGAACTGCCAGGCTGCATTTCTGCGCGCGGCCGACGCTATCAAACCCCCGAACTGGGGAGAAATACATGGGAGACGAATGAGCAGACTCAAACTATCCGTGTCGGCGATTTTGCTGCTGACTGTGCAACCGGCGTTCGCTCAAACGACCGCGCCTTTGAAATTGGCTACCAAGTACGAGATACCGGCGTCGGTGAAAGGACGCTTTGACCATCTCGGAATCGATATGGCCGGCAATCGCTTGTTCGTAGTCGCGGAGGAGGGCGGGCAGGTCCTGGTATTTGATTTGGGCAGCGGGAAAATCGTGCAGACGATCAAGGTTCCCCACCCGCATGCCGTGCTCGTCCGCGATGATCTCAACCGCATTTATATTACGGACGAAGATAAAGGAGCGGTAAACATTTACGATGGCAAGACCTATCAGCTCGTGAAGGCGGTTCCCCTAAAAGTCGATACAGACTCCATCGGCTACGACCCGGCCACGCATTATCTCTACGTTGACAATGGCGGCGACAATGCCCACGAAACATTCACCATGCTCAGCGTGGTGGACACAACGGCCGCCACGAAGCTCGCGGACATCAAGATCGATGGAGACACGCTCGAAGCCATGGCGCTGGAGAAGTCGGGAAACCGGCTCTTCTTGAATAATCCGGCAAAGAACGAAGTCGAAGTGATCGATCGCAAAACAAATAAAGTGACCGCGACTTGGCCGGTCAAACTGGGCAAGGACAACTCCACCATGGCGTTCGACGAATCAGCACATCGCCTTTTCGTCGGTTGCCGCAGCGGGCAGATGGTGGTCTTCGATACGCAGGCAGGAAAAGAACTTCAGGCCCTTTCGATCGGAAAGGGAGCAGACGATCTGATGTTCGATCCCGCCAGCAAGCGCATCTACGCTACCTCCGGCGGCGCCGGCGTGGTCAACGTATACAAGGAAACCGATCCGGATCACTATCAGTCCCTGGGGCAGGTTCCCTCCGGCCCGGGCGGAAAGACGGGACTCTTGGCGCCGCAGCTCAGTCGCCTTTTTGTTCCCGTGCCGGGGAAAGGGACTGCGCCGAGCGCGGTCTACGTCTATCAGCTCCAGTAAGTCTTGGGATTTCTCTTGACGAGGAATCTTCACTGTTACTACAGTCTTGCAAACCCGATTTCAGCTTATTGGAGGCCCTCCCGTGATCAAGCGAAAGTTCCGCGCTATCTTAGTGGCAAGTTGTGCGCTACTGGCCACGCTGCCTGCTTTGGCGCACCATTCTTTTCAAGCCGAGTTCGATGCCAATAAGCCTGTCACGCTGAAGGGAACCCTTTCAAAAATAGATTGGATCAACCCGCACATCTATTTCTACCTGGATGTGAAAGACGACAAAGGTAAGATGACTAACTGGGCTCTGGAATGCATTCCTACCGGCTTCATGCATCGCGCCGGTCTTACCAAAGAGGACTTCATGATCGGTGACAGCGTCACCGTACTCGCCTATCGCGCGAAGGATGGAACCAGGGCGTTTGCCTGGCTGCAGGAACTTACGTTTGCGAACGGGCGCAAGGTTGCGTTTGGCGCAAATCGCCCTGTCGCGCAGCCTGATGACCCGCCATCGAAATAGACTGAAGCGAACGGCGATTTTGTTGACCGATGCACGGCCGGACTCGAAAGGAGATCCGCAAATGACTTCTCGATTCTTCTGGCGGCGCGTCACGATCGCGGCATGCGGCATTTTGTGCCTGCTTACTGTGCGTGCCGGCGCGCAGGTCGACCGGGCTACCGTCGCGCACGGCCCCGAGGCAGCAGCTGAGATCAAGGCGGCCGCGGCACAGCCGACGCCGCGTGCCTCCGACGGCCATCCGGACCTGACTGGATATTGGGATTTTCCTCAGCCGGGCGTGAACGAACACACGCAGAACGGCGTCACATATGCCACCCCCTTCCTGCCAGGCCGGAATGCCGTTGGCCAGGTGACGGGAGATCCCAATCCGCCGCCCTACAAGCCTGAGCTACTGGCAAAGGTGAAGGAGTTGGCCAAAAACCAGACGCATGCCGATCCGGCGTTTCATTGCAAGCCCCTGGGAGTTCCGCGCGTCGGCCCGCCGAGGCAAATAATCCAGACCCCGAAGCTGCTGGCATTTTTCTATCAGGTAGACATCGGTGAAGGCGATCAGAGCGGCATCGGCGTTCGTCTGATTCCCACCGACGGCCGTCCGCACCGCAAGGACGTGGATCCGATGTATTTCGGAGACTCGGTCGGCCATTGGGAGGGAGACACACTCGTTGTCGACGTGACCCACTTGACCGACGACACCTGGCTGGGCATCAGCGGATATTTTCACAGCGCAAAATTGCACGTGATCGAGCGATATACCCGCAAAGGAAATGCTCTAACCTATGAGGCCATTGTGGAGGATCCCCAAGTCCTGACGAAGCCATGGACGATGACTCCGCAGACCGTCAGGATCGAAGAAGGAATGGTGGTCGAGCAGCCCCCTTGCGAGGAGCGCGACGAGCAACACCTGGTGAATGACGATCACCACACGCGCGACTACTGAGTTCAGTCGGGTAGCGCTGAACGCAGGGTAAGGCCCGGTAGATACCTGCTTGACACGACTGAAGTTAAGTGATGAACTGAATGTAGTATCTCTGGCTTATACCCGTTTCGCTGAGAAAATCGGCGCGGCCGGAAGATTGACCGCTTGGCCGAGGAGGTAATGCGATGACGTCCTTCCGGAAATCGCTCCCCGTGGCTCGGCTCATCCTTCGGGCACTGATAGTGCTTGCCTTGGCAATGCTGATGGCGACGACTGTCACTGCGCAGGCGCCTTCTGCCAGGGTTGCGAATTCAGCCCAGCCGCAGATCACCTTCGCCAAGGACGTCGTGCCCATTCTTCAAGCGAAATGTCAGGACTGTCACCACACGGGGGGCATGGCTCCGATGTCTCTGGTGACCTACGAAGAGGCGCGTCCGTGGGCCAAGGCTATGAAGCAGCGCGTGGAGACGCGCGTAATGCCGCCATGGCATCTCGACAAAACCGTCGGAATCCAGCGTTTTCAGAATGACCTGTCCTTGAGTGATGAGCAAATCGCTACCATCGTGCGCTGGGTCGATGAAGGCGCGCCGCTCGGAAATCCCAAGGACCTGCCCGCACCCAAGCAGTGGCCGAGCGAAGACGGCTGGCAACTCGCGAAACAATTCGGCGCGCCCGATCTAGTCATCGACACGGGTTCTTATACCATGCCCGCCCACGGGCAAGATGTGTGGTGGAAGCCGCTCTCTGAGGTGCCCATCACGGAGCCGCGTTGGGTCCGCGCCGTCGAGATCAGACCGGCGACCCCGGCGGGCCGCAGGATCATGCATCACGTGCTCGCCCGTCTGCAGCAAGACGAACCGGATTTGCGGAAGACGCTCTTCAGCGGTAGCGATGCCGATAGCAACGGCCCAGGCATGTTGATGGAGTGGGCCATCGGCAAAAACTACGATATCTACCGTCCGGACACGGGCAAGTTGTTAATGCCCGGCGCGCACATCTGGTGGGAATTGCATCTTCATGCCGTAGGCGAAGAGATCACCGATCATGCGCAGTTGGCCATCTATCTCTATCCGAAAGGGCAGGAACCGAAATATCGGACCTACCTGATGTCCTACACGGCAAACCCGACGATAAATGGACAACTGCAACTGGATATCCCGCCGAACACGGTCAAGGAGACCGAGGGTTTCCACGTGTTGAAACATGCAGCGATTCTCGAGAACTTCCAGCCACACATGCACCTTCGCGGGAAAGCGATGGCAATGGAAGCGATCTTGCCCGACGGCTCCACGCAGATGCTCAGCTATGTCGACCACTTCAATTTTAATTGGATGACCAATTACATCTATGCCGACGATGCGGCGCCGGTGCTGCCGGCGGGCAGCGTGCTGCACATCACCGCGTGGCACGACAATACGGTCAACAACCCGAATAATCCCGATCCGAACCAGTGGGTCGGTTGGGGCGAGCGCACCGTCGACGAAATGTCGCACGCCTGGGTCAACGTGACCTTTATCACCGATGAGGATTATCAGTCCTACGTGGCCAAGGCAAAATCAAAACAAGTGGCGTCTGCTGCCCCCTCGCGCTAGGAGAGGGTTTACTGGCTGCGGGATATGAAACTGCGGCGTTCCACACTCATTGCGCTTTGTACCGTAATCGGGATGGGAAGCTCTGGCCTCCTGCGGGCGCAGCGCTTGCCTTTGGAGCCTCTGCACGATAGCGGCCAGGGCGTTACGGGCGCGTTTGAAGGCTGGTTCAAGAATCAGGACGGCAGCTTCAGTCTTCTCTTCGGCTACTACAACCGCAATCAGAAAGAAGATCTGGAAATTCCGGTAGGACCGAACAACCGCATTGAGCCCGGCGGGCCCGATCAAGGCCAGCCCACTCATTTCCTGCCGGGGCGGCAATGGGGGCTATTCACTGTCACCGTTCCCGCAGATTTTGGCAGCAACAAACTCACTTGGACCCTGATCAGCAACGGCCAGCCCCTGGCAATCCCGGGGAGCCTTAACCCGCTCTGGGAGATTAATGCTTTTCGCGAACCCACCACGGGTAATACGCCGCCTGTGATCCGGATCGCGGGCGGCAGCTCTGTCCAGGGCCCGCGTCCGATCAGCACACCTCTCTCCGCATCGGTGGCCAAACCGCTGGCCCTGACCGCGTCTGTTTCTGACGATGCCAAGATGCCTCTCATTGGAAGTACGGGTATGGACCGGCCCAAGACCCCTCCGGTGACGGTGACGTGGAGTAAGTTCCGGGGACCAGGCGCCGTCACCTTCGGCAACGCGAAACCCGCCGTGGAGCTAGCGAACGGGCAAGCAGGCGACGGCGGAGTAAGCGGGACCGCGACCACTTCGGCTACCTTCAGCGAACCGGGCGAGTACGTTTTGCTTGTGGTGGCCAATGATTGGTCCGGCGTCGGCGGCCACGGTTATCAGTGCTGTTGGACGAACGCTCAGGTGAAAGTTTCGGTGAAGTAGAAGTTCCCGCTAAGTCCTGAGAAGCAGCAAACCATCATTCCGCAGCGGATTTCATAAGCACCCACAGAAGCCGGCGCTAGTTCATTGGTTCAAGCTTCACAATCGAAGCGCCATGAGTGTTGCCCACCCAGACCGGCGTCGTGGAGTTGTCGACGAGCCAGGGGCTGGCG
>DASPYR010000342.1:0-7207 GCA_035636675.1 Rugosimonospora sp.
CGCGCACGGCGTCTTCGAGCAGGCGGTCATGCCCCCATACTTCCAGCGCCTCTTCGCGCGTCTTCGAGAACCCGAAATCGGCCACCGTGGTCCAGAACTGCTGCACATCGTAATAACGGCCGGCGGCCAGCAGTTCTTCGGTGCGCACCAGGCCCAGCGCGTCCCAGAAATCATCGGACATCACGTTCTGGCCGCCCTCGCCGCGGTTCAGCGTGAGCAGAATCGCGCGCGCGCCCTGTCCGCGCGATTCGTAGGTGAGCATGCCGCCGTCTTCGTCGTCCGGATGCGCCACCAACATCAGAAGACTTGCGCGCGTGTGCAGCTTCAGAAGCGTCTGCCAGACTCCTGCGGCGCCGCGATCGATCTCGATAGGACGCGCATCCGGTGTGGGCCACTCCCAGGGCGCCGCCGCGGCACTACTTGGATCGTTTGGCGCCGAGGATGATGCAGCCGGCGCTTGCCCGCGCACAGCACCCGAAAATGTCAACGCGACTATCGCCAGCATCAGCAGGCCCAGGGCGACTGCGCCGACTCGAATACTCCTGCGCACCTGCGGCTCCTCTGCGCGTTTTGTGGTCTGCGGCTTCACGTTGCCCATAGCATATCCCACCCTCACCGAGAAGTTTAGTCCCGGCCTGGTCATGCTCTAAAATTAGAGCATCACCCCCGGCCTGGGACCTCGGTTTACCCCGCGTGGCCAGCCACTGCGGCAGATGGTGTAACATGGTCGCCGCGAGACTCGGCGCAAACAAACGCGCAGGCCGCGGCGATATGAAAATCGGAATCACGTGCTATCCCACCTACGGCGGCTCCGGCGTCGTCGCCACGGAATTAGGCATGGAACTGGCGGCCCGCGGCCATGACGTCCATTTCATCAGCTATGCGCCGCCGGTGCGGCTGGCGGCAAACGACCGCATCACGTTTCACGAAGTGGAAGTTTCCAATTATCCGCTGTTCGATCACGCGCCTTACGCGCTTACGCTTTCCGTGAAAATGCTGGAAGTGGCCGAATCCGCGCGGCTCGATCTGCTGCATGTGCACTACGCCATTCCCCATTCGGTCAGCGCCATACTGGCGCGCTCCATGGCCGCACCGCGCCGGCTGCCTTTTATCACCACGCTGCACGGCACCGACATCACTCTGGTCGGCAATGATCGCAGCTTTCTGCCGATCACGCGCTTTTCCATCGAACAATCCGACGGCGTGACCTGCATCTCGAATTATCTTAAGAACAAAACCATCGAAGTATTCGATATCAAGCGGCCCATCGAGGTGATTCCCAATTTCGTGAATTGCGACATCTACTGCCGCAAAGACGACCCCGCGCTACGCGCTCGGTGGGCGCCCAACGGCGAGCCCATCCTCATGCACCTGTCGAATTTCCGGCCGGTCAAGCGAGTGACCGATGTGGTGGAGATTTTCGATCTCGTCCGCCGCAAGATGCCCGCGAAGCTCGTGCTTATGGGCGACGGCCCGGACCGCGGCGCCGTCGAATGGACCATCCGGCGCAAGGCGCTTACAAAAGATGTCTTCCTGCTGGGCAAGCAGGATCGCGTCTATGAAAAGCTCGGCGTGGCCGATCTTTTCCTGCTTCCCTCCGACCTCGAGGCCTTCGGCCTGGCGGCCCTGGAAGCGATGGCCTGCGAAGTGCCCGTCATCGGCACGAACGTGGGCGGGATGCCCGACGTCGTACAGCACGGCGTAGACGGTTACCTGGTGGAACCGCGCGACGTCGGCTCCGCCGGACGTTTCGCCATCGAAATTCTATCGCGTGCGGATCGCGGCAGAGAGATGGGCCAGCGCGCCCGGGAAGATGCTCGTCGCAGGTTCTGCGCCGAGGACGTCATCCCTCATTACGAGGCGTATTACCGCCGCGTGCTGGAAACCGCCGTTAGCGCCGGCGCCTGAGCGCCCGACGCTGTGACCCCTTCCACCAAAGGCGGCGCGTCACACAGTTCTCCGCAACAATCTTCAAATCTCCACCAAACGCAGCCCGATTCGCCACCGCAATCCCAAAGGCCTCCGGAAAACCTGATCCGCGGCATGGGCCTGAGCAGCGCCGTCGCCTTGAATATGCTGGACATGATCGGCGTGGGCCCATTCATCACGCTCCCGCTGGTGGTTGCCGCCATGCACGGCCCGCAAGCGTTGCTCGGATGGGTTCTTGGGGCTGTACTGTCCGTCTGCGACGGCCTGGTTGTCGCCGAACTCGGCGCATCCATGCCGCGCGCCGGCGGGCCCTACGAATATCTGAAACAGATTTATGGCCCCAAGGGCTTGGGCCGCATGATGTCGTTTCTTTTCATCTGGCAATTGACCTTCAGCGCGCCGCTCTCGATTGCCTCCGGCTGCATTGGCCTCGCGGCCTACGCTGGCTACCTTTGGCCGAATCTGCGCGGAGTATGGTTGCGACACAATCTGCATCTCGCCATTCCGCTGCTCGGCCGGCTCGAAGCAAACGTCGTCATTACACCGGGAACCTGGCTGGCCATGGGCACTTGCGCGTTCGCAGTCGTGCTGCTCTATCGCCGCATCACCAGCATCGGGCGGCTCTCGAAATGGTTGTGGGGAGGCGTGCTGGTCACGGTGGCCTGGGTGATCTCCGCGGGCATCACGCATTTTCATGCCGCGCAAGCTTTTGATTTTCCGCCGGGCGCATTCACGCCTTCCACGAGCTTCTTTACCGGCCTCGGCGCGGCCTTGCTGGTGACGGCCTACGATTACTGGGGTTATTACAACATCTGTTATCTGGCGGGCGAGGTGGAGAAGCCGGAGCGCAATGTGCCGCGGGCCGTGCTGATTTCCGTGGCGGTGGTGGCGGCGATCTACCTGCTCATGAACGTCAGCGTGCTCGGCGTGATTCCCTGGCAGCAGCTTCAGGGGCAAATCAGCGAAAACGCGCGTTCCTCGGTGATTGCGGTTTTCATGCAGCAGATTTATGGCGGCTGGGCCGGCAAACTGGCCACGGTGCTGATTCTCTGGACCGCCTTCGGCTCGATCTTCTCTTTGCTCTTGGGGTATTCGCGCGTGCCTTACGCCGCCGCGCTCGACGGAAATTATTTCGAGGTGTTTGGCCGCCTGCACCCGCGCCACAAATTTCCGTACGTTTCGCTGCTGGTGATGGGAGTGGTCGCGGCAGCGTTCTGCCTTTTGCAATTGGCCGACGTGATTGCGGCGCTCGTGGTGATTCGCATCCTGCTGCAATTTCTATTGCAGCAGGTGGGCTTGCTGATTTTGCGCGCGCGGCAACCGGAGATGCCGCGGCCTTTCCGCATGTGGCTTTATCCGCTGCCGGCGCTCTTTGCCATCGCCGGATTCATCTACATTTTGATTTCGCGTCCGAATTTCCTGCGGGAAATTCGCTATGCCATTGTGTTGCTGGTTGCCGGCCTCGCGCTGTATTTCTTCCGGGCCTTCCGGCGCGGCGAGTGGCCCTGGCGCGGCGCGCCGCATGCCGGCGCTGCGACGTCCGCTTCCGCCACGCCTGAATGATGTGCACGGATGTCTCCCGGCGCCGCGGCGAACCTTGACCCAGAGCAGCCGCTAGCATATAAACGGCCTAATGTATTGCCGCTGGAGGAAATTCATGCGAAGCACCTTCTTCTCGGCCTTGGCGCTTGCCTCCGCATTCTTACTGGCTTCGCCGGTCGTGGCGCACCACGGATTCAGCGTGGAATTTGACGAGAGCAAACCCGTGACGCTCACCGGAGTAGTCACCAAAATGGAGTTCATGAATCCGCATATCTATTTCTATCTCGATGTCAAGGACGCGAGCGGCAAGGTGGTGAACTGGGCTTTTGAGGGCAGTCCTCCGAACATCCTGTACCGGCAGGGCTGGCGAAGGGATACCGTCAAGCCCGGGGACGTGCTCACGGCCAAAGGCTTTCGCGCCAGAGATGGTGCGCATTTGGTGGCTTGCTCGACCATTACCTTTCAGGATGGCCGGCAACTCACGGCCGGTGGCGGAAACGTCAAGGGTTACGATAAGAACTGAGCTCGGATCGCAAAAATGAGTCATGGTTCTCGCGCGCCGCTGATCTGGGCCATTGCCGCATTCCTGGCCTTGCCCTTTTTAGCCGCGTGTTCCGGACGCACGTCGGGCGGTGCTCAAGCCTCGGGTCCGCCGGACCTAAATGGGGTTTGGTCGGCGCCCTTCACACCGGACATTTCCAAACCGCTCGGCCGTCAGCCGCCGTTTACGCCCTACGCCGCCGACCTCTTCAAAAAAGAAGACGAGATCGATGATCCGCTCACGCAGTGCTTGCCCATCGGCCCAGCGAGAGGAATTCAAGCGGGCCTCATGCCTTTCCAGATTGTTCAGACGCCCGCGGTGATGGCCATCCTGTTTGAGAACCAGCGCACTTTTCGCGTTATTCACACCGATGGGCGAAGTCATCCGCAGGATCTGGACCCAACGTGGTTTGGGGATTCCATCGGCCATTGGGAAGGAGACACTCTGGTGGTCGATACCGTCGGGCTCAATGATCGGACTTGGCTCGATACCGCCGGCCACCAGCATAGCGATCAACTGCATCTGGTGGAGCGTTTTCAGAAGATCGACAAGGACAATATCAAGTGGACAGTCACCTTCGAGGACCCCAAGTTTTATAGCGAGCCCTGGTCCGTCACTCTGCCCATTAAACGCCAGAATACCGAGATCATGTCCTATTCCTGCGAAGAGAATGAAAAGGACAGGGTCCACCTCAGGCGAACGAATACCAAGAAATAGAATTCCGTAAACCCCGGATCATCAAAATATGGGCGTGTCATTCTGAGGAACGAAGCGACGAAGAATCCCTCCTTTGTCTCCTTTCAGCGCTGCTTGAGTCCGCAACGTAAAAAGACGCGCACCAGTTGCGATTTTCGCTTCACCGCCGTATTTTGATCTGAGTGGCGCTATCGTCTAGGGGTTAGGACGCGAGGTTCTCAACCTCGAAACCCGGGTTCGATTCCCGGTAGCGCTACCAAACGCTCCCTTATTCAATTAGGCTATTTCAGCTCGATCTCGCCCCGCTCGCGATCCGAAACGGTTTCCTCTGCCCTCGGCTGATGAAATCGAGTACAGAATACCGGGCGGGAAGACCGCAGTTGACGCGAGCAACCCGGTTGTCGGATACATAGTTTGTGCCGGTCGGCCCGAAAGCTATAAGCAAATCGCAAACGAAAGGGCAGATGAACGAAATCGTTGACTTCCTCTTCCGCCACGGCTACTCGCTGCTGTTCGCCTGGGTCCTGGCCGAAGAGGCCGGTTTGCCAATGCCATCGGCGCCAATACTGCTCGCCGCCGGAGCCCTGGCGGGCGCCGGGCGCATGTATCTGCCGGTTACGGTCGCCGTGCCGGTGCTGGCCGCCACGGTGTGCGACACCATCTGGTATACGCTCGGGCGCCGGCACGGTGGCGGCGTGCTGCGGCTGATCTGTCGGATTTCTCTGGAACCGGATTCGTGTGTGCGCCGTACGCAATTTTCCTTTGAACGACGCGGCTCTTGGGCGCTCGTGATTGCCAAATTCGTTCCGGGCTTGAGCGCGATGACGGCGCCCTTGGCGGGCGTAAGCCGTATGCCCTGGCGGCGATTTGCGTTGTTCGATGGGCTAGGCGCGTTGCTATGGTCGTGCACTTATATAGCGACCGGTTTCCTGTTCAGCGCCAAGCTGGAACGGGTGTTGGCCTCCATGCGCTTTCTGGGTGGCGGCCTGTTGGCTCTGCTGCTGGCTGTGCTTGGCGGCTATATTCTCTGGAAATGGCAGAACCGACGGCGATTTCTGCGGAAATTGCGGATCGCCCGCATCACTCCGGAGGAACTGAAGCAGCGCCTGGACGCCCGGGAGGACGTGATCATCGTGGACCTGCGCCACACCCTCGAATTTGACGCTGAACCGCAAACCATCTATGGCGCCGTGCGCATGGATCCGGCGGACCTGGAGGAAGCGGTTGAGGTCATCCCGCGCGACCGCGAAATTGTGCTGTTCTGCAGCTGCCCCAACGAAGCTACCGCCGCGCAAATGGCGCTGCGTCTGCGAAGCCGAGGCATCACGCGGATCCGGCCGCTGGCCGAAGGTCTCGACGGATGGCGCAAACGCGGTTTCCCCATGCAGAGACCGAACGAACCAGTTGAGACTCCCTAGGCGAGCAGCGCCGGCGAAGCCGCTCCGAGCGGCTCGCGAGACCGCGATCGGGCCAAGAAAACTATGGCTAAGCTGTATGCAGGCACATCCGGCTGGGCCTACCCGCAGTGGAAGCCGGAGTTTTATCCCGCGAAACTCGCCCCTGCCAAATTCCTCGGCTATTACGGCAGCCGATTGAATTCGGTGGAGCTGAACTACACATTTCGCCGTTTCCCCACCGAAAAATTGCTGGCGGGCTGGATCGCTTCCACGCCCGCGGATTTCAAATTTGCCGTAAAAGCGCATCAGAACATCACGCACGTCAAGCGGCTGAAAGATGCCGGGGAGTGGACCTCGCGCTTTCTCGCGGCCCTCGGCCCTCTGCACGAGGCCGGCAAACTGGGCCCGGTCTTGTTCCAATTGCCGCCGTTTCTCCGCTGCGATCTGCCGCGGCTCAAGGATTTCCTGACGCAATTGCCGCGCGACGCGCGTGTCGCCTTCGAGTTTCGCCATGAATCATGGTTCACCGGCGAAGTTTTCGACGCTTTGCGGGCGGCGAATGCCGCTCTATGCCGGGCGGAGAGCGAAAAATTAGAAACGCCCAACGTGCAGACCGCCGACTTCACCTACTTCCGGCTGCGCAAACAGAGCTATTCTCCGAACGAGCGCGCGGAATTGACCAAGCAGGCGGTCGCACTCGCGCAAAAAGGCGACGTCTTCACCTATTTCAAGCACGAAGATACGCCGGAAGGCGCTCTCTACGCCGAGGAACTGCTCGCCGCCGGCAAGCAAGCGGAAACTGCGCGCGCGAACATGGCTACATGAAAACGGCAGCGCGGTGAAATCCGTGACTCCGCGTAGTCGGTCAGTTTGAGCTTCTGGTCATTCCCAGTTTCCGAAAATCCCGTTTATCAGGAGTTATGCCTTAACAAGATTCCACCTCCATTGGTTCCGCGTCTTGAGGTGAAAACATGGGCACAATTCAGGCACCTGCACTGACCATCGGTGTCAAAATCAATAGATAGGTTCCGAGGTGTCACATGAGAAAGTTAAGCATTCTCTGGTGGATAGTCGGCGGAGCCGTTTTACTAGTCCTTTCGGC
>DASPYR010000343.1:0-14304 GCA_035636675.1 Rugosimonospora sp.
CCATAGCGCTCTGCTGATCGCCTGGGCCCCTTCGCGATAGCGGCTCTGGGCGCTGGCATCCTCCCACAGGAACATCAGATCGACATCCGAGTGGGGAAATAGTTCCCGGCGGCCATAGCCTCCGAGCGCCACCAGGCAGAGCTTTTTCAGGTCGCTGGGCTCCGGGGCGAGAAATTCGCGGCTGAGGTCCAGAATGACGCGGTCCAATAACGCTGCGCGGCCCTGAGTAGCCATACGGCCATTAGAGGACGCGCGAAATTCACGCTCGATTCTGGCGAACTCCTCCGCGTAGAAATCGCGGAGAACGGTAAACGGTGTTGAAGGTATGCCCACTGCTTGGCTCGAAGCGTTCGGTGCCGGGTCCGGAGCCTGTTACGTCCCTCGGCTAGAGGGCTCCTTCCCCTCTCTCCTCATCACGGATGCGGATGGCCTCATCCACTTTGGAAAGGAAAATCTTTCCGTCGCCGCTTTTGCCGGTCTTGGCTGTTTTCAAAATGGTTTGCACTGCGCCATCGACGAGGTTATAGGGCAGCACCATTTCGATTTTTATTTTTGGAAGCAGGTCCACTTCGTATTCCCGGCCGCGGTAGGTTTCGGTATGGCCCTTCTGCCGCCCGTGGCCGCGCACTTCGGAAACGGTCATGCCCTCGACGCCGATCTGATGCAGGGCTTCCTTCACCGATTCGAAGCGGGAAGGCTGGATGATAGCTTCAATCCGCATCATCGAATTCGCCTCCTAGATCATCCATCATTTGACGTTTCGACCTGCGTTCTATCCTCGCGAGGCGCAGCACTAGGACTCGAAATCGTATCCTACTTCTGCGTGCTGCGACAGGTCCAAGCCCTGCCTTGGTCCTTTTATAAAATCCGTACAAAACGCGGCGTCGAAGCCGGCCGATACGGCTTCGGCGCGCCAAAGATAGCGATGCGCCCTTCAATTATCAATATGAGTTTTTTGAAGAAATTTGCGGAAATTGAAAAGAGTCTATTCGGCGAGGAATAAATCCGTCACGGCGCCAAGGCTGCTGCTGGAGACCAAATGGCGATACTTGGCCAGCACGCCCGATGGATAGCGAGGCTGAGGCGGTTTCCATGCGCTTCGCCTGCGCGCCAGTTCCTCCGACGTTACGTGGAGTTCGAGCCTGCGCGATTGGGCATCAATCGTAATGGAATCGCCATCGCGCACCAGAGCGATCGCACCGCCCACAGCCGCTTCCGGAGCGACGTGACCCACCACCAAGCCGTGGGTGCCGCCGGAAAAACGGCCATCGGTAATCAGGCCCACCGAATTGCCTAATCCCGCGCCAATCAGCGCCGACGTGGGAGCCAGCATCTCCCGCATTCCCGGACCGCCCTTCGGTCCCTCATAACGAACCACGATCACATCGCCGGGACGTATTTGCTTGGAGAGAATGGCCGCGAGGCAACTCTCTTCCGAATCGAAGACGCGCGCGGGCCCGGTGATTTTTTCGGCTTTGGAAATCTTGGCCACCGCTCCCTCGGCAGCGAGATTGCCTTTCAAAATGACCAGGTGGCCTTCGGGCGCAACAGGTTTTTCCCAGGAATGAATCACGTCCTGGCCCTTGCGTGGCTCGCTCGGGACAGCTTCAAGAGTTTGCGCCACGGTCTTGCCGCTGATGGTGACCGGGTCGCCATGCAGCACGCCGTGCGCCAGCAGAATTTTCATCAGTTGCGGAATGCCGCCTGCCGCGTGCAGTTCCGTGGTGACGTACTTGCCCGACGGCTTCAAATCACAAAGCACCGGCACGCGCTTGCGGATGCTTTCAAAATCTTCCAGGGCCAATGGAACGCGCGCGGCCCTGGCAATCGCGAGCAGGTGAAGTACCGCATTCGTCGACCCGCCGGTGGCCATCACCACGGCGATAGCGTTCTCAAAAGCCTTGCGCGTCATGATGTCTCGTGGCAGCAGTTGCCGGCTGACCGCATTCGCCAGCACTCGCGCGGATTCGGCCGCGCTCTCTTTTTTTTCCTCATCCTCCGCCGCCATCGTCGAGGAGTACGGCAGGCTCATGCCCAAAGCCTCGATCGCCGACGACATCGTATTGGCCGTAAACATCCCCCCGCACGACCCTACTCCCGGGCAGGCGTGCCGCTCGACCTCCAGCAACTCGGACCTGTCGATTCGCCCCGCGCTGAATTCCCCCACCGCCTCGAACGCGCTCACCACGGTAAGATTTCTGCCGTCCAGGCGGCCGGGCTTGATCGTGCCGCCATAAACAAAAATGGAAGGGATATTCAGGCGCGCGATGGCCATCATCGCGCCGGGCATGTTTTTATCGCAGCCCCCGATGGCCACCAGGCCATCCACCTCCGCTGCGCCGCAAACCGTTTCGATCGAATCCGCGATCACCTCGCGCGACACCAGCGAATATTTCATTCCCTCGGTGCCCATGGAGATGCCGTCGCTGACGGTGATCGTGCCAAAGATCTGCGGCATGGTCCGCGCTTCGCGAAGCGATTCCACGGCGCGTTCGGCCAAATCATTGAGCCCGGCGTTGCAGGGCGTGATGGTGCTGTAACCATTGGCCACGGCGATGATCGGCTTGTCGAAATCGCCGTCGTCGAAGCCCACGGCGCGCAGCATGGCGCGATTGGGTGTGCGTTCAATGCCTTCCGTTACCAGCCGGCTTCGTTTGTTGAGACGCGTTGCAGTGTCAGTCATTGCTGCCTGAGAGTTGATGGCTCCGAATCAGAGGAAAAAAGGATTGGTCATTCCGAGACCGCTCTCGGGCGCGCAGTTTGCGCCCGAATGCTTCTAGCAGCGGGCGAGGAATCTCTCTTTCCTCTGGATTAGAAGAAAAATGGAACTTTACGGCTTCGCGCCCACCGCGGCGTTCGGCGGCTCGGTCGCGACCTTCACCGGATTCAGGAACGGCATCAGCGCGCGCAGCCGTTCGCCAACCTGTTCCACCAGCAAGTGCTGTTCTTTGCGGCGCATCTCCATGAATCGCTTACGGCCGGTTTCGTTTTCCGCGATCCAGTCCCGCGCCATTTCGCCGTTCTGAATCCTGCGCAGCAATTCCTTCATCGTGCGGCGGGTTTCAGCGTTGACGATCTGCGGGCCGGCAATATAGTCGCCCCATTCGGCGGTATCGCTGATGGAATAGCGCATGTAATTGAGCCCGCCCTGATAGATCAAATCCACGATCAGCTTCATTTCGTGCACGCACTCGAAATAGGCGGCTTCCGGCTGATAGCCCGCCTCCACCAGCGTATCGAATCCCGCTTTCATCAGCGCGCTGATGCCGCCGCAGAGCACGGCTTGCTCGCCGAAGAGATCGGTTTCCGTCTCCTCGGTGAATGTCGTCTCCATAACGCCCGCGCGCGTTGCGCCAATGGCTTTGCCATAGGAGAGCGCAAGCTGCTTGGCCTTGCCCGTGGCGTCTTGATGCACGGCCAGCAAAGCCGGCGTCCCTCCGCCTTCGGCGAACACCTCGCGCACGCGATGTCCCGGCGCCTTGGGCGCAATCATGGTCACGTCGACATTTTTGGGAGGGTGAATCGTTCCGTAGCGAATGTTGAACCCGTGAGCAAACATCAGCATTTTGCCGGCGGAAAGACTTGGCGCGACCTCTTTTTCGTATATGGCCGGCTGTGTGGTATCGGGCGCGAGCAGCATGATGACGTCGGCCCATGCGGCGGCATCGGCATTGGATTTCACCGTAAGGCCCGCGCTGACCGCTTTCTGCCGCGACTTGCTCTGCGGATGCAGCCCAACACAGACGGTGCAGCCGCTGTCCCTCAAATTCAGGGAGTGTGCGTGGCCCTGCGAACCGTATCCGATAATGGCGATTTTCTTGGCCTGAATCAGAGAGAGGTCTGCGGCATCGTCGTGATGAATCGTAGCCATTCTTTTGCTCCTTGATGATTCGGGCCCATTCAGACGGAGCCGGGGCGCTCCGCCTCGACGAGCGCATTCGCGCCGGTCAGTTCTGAGCCTGTTTTTCGCTCGCTCTGCCGAGTGTCACCCTGCGCGGCCTTCGGCGAGGCACTCTCGTTTGCGCGTTCCTGCGCCCCGCGCCTCATGACCACCTGGCCCGTGCGCACCATCTCCAAAATTCCGAAGGGGCGTAGCACGTCCACCAGAGCGTGGATTTTATCCTCTGCGCCGGTAATTTCAATGACTAAGGAGCGCGGCGCCAGATCCACGACGCGCGCCCGGAAAACGCGCACAATCTCCATCAGCCGGTGCCGCGACTCCTCCGCGGCCTCTACTTTGATCAACGCCAGGCTCCGCGAAATCGTGGTGGCGTGCGTTACGTCTTCCACCGACAGCACGCTCACCAGCTTGTAGATATTCGCCTCCACGCGGTGGGCCGCCCCTTCCCCGATCGAGGAGACGATGGTCATGCGCGAAATGTTGGGACGCTCGGTATGTCCGACGGCCAGCGATTCGATGTTGTATCCGCGGCGCCGGAAGAGCGAGGCAATGCGGTTGAGAACGCCCGGCTTGTTCTCCACATAGACGACGAATGTGTGCGGTTTTTCGCGCTCAGTCATCCGTCGGCCTTTCCACCAGAGGAGTAGGCCGCCGGATCATGGCGTGTAAATCGGCCCCCGCGGGCACCATGGGGTAGACCGAATCCTCCTGTTCCACGCGAAAATCGATCAAGGCCGCGCCGGCATGGAAACGCGACGTATGCAGCGCCGGCACGACCTGTGAGCGCTCCGTCACCATGAGCCCGGGAATTCCGTAAGCCTCGGCCAGTTTCACGTAATCGGGGCTCAGCAATGGTGTTCCCGCGTACCGGCCTTCATAGAAAAATTCCTGCCACTGCCGGACCATGCCCAAATAGCCGTTGTTGATGATGGCGATTTTGACGTTCAGCTTTTCCTGAACAATGGTCGCCAGTTCGGCCATGGTCATCTGAAAGCCGCCGTCTCCGGCCACGACCCAAACTTCTGCCTCCGGCCGGGCAAACTTCGCCCCGATTGCTGCCGGCAAGGCAAATCCCATCGTTCCCAGGCCGCCGGACGTGATCAACGAGCGCGGCTTTTCGTGGTGGTAATACTGCGCCTCCCACATCTGGTGCTGCCCGACATCAGTAACGATGACGGCGTCCCCCTGCGTCTCGCGCCAGAGGTCGTTAATCACATGCGCGGCGTAAAGGTGGCCGCTATCGGGAAGATTCTGGATGTCGCGCACGGCCGAATCCTGCTTCGACACATGGACCTGCGACCACCATTCCGAATGCCGGTTCGCTTTCACCAGTGGGAGCAGCCGGTGGAGGATTTCGCGCAGGTCGCCGATCAGCGGCACGTCCACATGGACGTTCTTGTTGATCTCCGCCCGATCAATCTCCACGTGAATTTTCTTGGCTTTTTGCGCATAGGTGTTGAGCTTGCCGGTCACGCGGTCGTCGAAGCGCATACCCAGCGCAATCAAAAGATCGGATTCCTGAATGGCCTGGTTGACCCAGGCCTCCCCGTGCATGCCCATCATTCCCAGATTCAGAGCATGCGAAGCGGGAAAAGCGCCCAGCCCGAGCAGCGTCAAGGCCACGGGAATATCGGCTGTTTCCGCCAGCCGGCGGACCTCTTCCCCAGCACCGGAGAGAATGATGCCATGTCCCGCCAGGATCACGGGGCGCTGCGATTCATTGATCAACGCGGCCGCCTCATCCAGTTTCGCGGGAGCGGGAAAGAAATCGGGCATTTGCCGGTGCTCCCGGGGCGCGGCCGCATCCCAATCGAATTCACAGGAACCAAGCTGCGCGTCTTTGGTGATGTCCACGAGCACGGGACCCGGCCGGTCGGAAGCCGCGATGTGGAAGGCTTCGCGCAGGCTGACGGCGATTTCGTCGGCGCGCGTCACCAGATAATTGTGCTTGGTGATGGGAAGAGTGATGCCGGTGATGTCCGTCTCCTGGAAGGCGTCGCTTCCCAGAACCGCGCTGCCCACCTGCCCCGTAATGCACACGATGGGAGACGAATCCATCATCGCCGTCGCGATTCCCGTGACCATATTGGTCGCCCCGGGACCCGACGTCGCCAGCGCTACACCCACCCGGCCGCTCGCCCGCGCGTATCCGTCGGCCATGTGCGTGGCGCCCTGTTCATGCCGCACCAGCACATGGTGGACCTTCGACTTGGTCAGGGCATCGTAGGTCGGCAGAATGGCGCCCCCGGGATATCCGAAGACGTGCTCGACGCCGAGGCGCTCCAGGCATTCCCAGATAATCTCCGCGCCGCTGAGCTTCCGTGGCGCTGCGCTATGGGAAGATTCCTCGTTCATCATCTGCGCACTCTTTTGCTGCTCGCCTATTCCTCATAAATAGCAGATTTTCTCATCGCCAGTCCAATTTATGTTTCTGGCAGCTACTATAAGTAGTGTTTATGCAGCAAATTCTGGCTCGCCAGCCGAAATCGCCCGACACGCTGCCCATGGCCCCTGCCACCCCGATGTCAATCGGTCTGCTGCACCCTGACCAGGGAGAGGATAACAACGAAACCATTGCGGGCGCCTTCCGCGTAACGATCCTGCCCTAACGTTCGTCTAAAACATTGGCACAATATAGTCTGCTACACTGAAGATAGCCGGGCGCACTCTATCCTGGATGAAGGTGGGCAGATTGCTTGGATCCGCAGGGAAGGGTGCGGCTCGAAGCGCTCACCTGATCTGGATCTAAATCATAATAACTCGAAGTCAGCCATTTGAGAGGGTCATGAACTCCGGCAACAAGCGCTCTTCCGCTCGTCCCATCGGTATCCTTATTCTGATCGCCGTTTTGGCGGGAGGCTTTTTCCTTTACCGCACGACCCACAAGCCTCAGACCACTGCAGCCGCCGGCCGCGGCCGGGGCGACCGCAATGGCGACCTAAACGCGCGCGTTCCCGTCGCCGTAACCGCGGCGCAGCGCCGTGATCTGCCTGTCTATCTGGACGGCCTTGGCTCAGTGCAGGCATTTAATACGGTTACGGTGAAAAGCCGTGTGGACGGCCAGATGATGCAGGTCCTCTTCAAGGAGGGCCAGGAGGTACATAAGGGCGATTTACTGGCGATCATAGATCCCAGACCGTACGAGGTGGCCCTAGCGCAGGCTCAGGCAAACTTCGCCAAAGATCAGGCGCAGCTCGCGGACGCAAAACTAAATGCCCAGCGCTATGACCAGCTCATCAAACAAGGAATTATTCCGCAGCAGCAGTATGATACGCAGGTAGCCCTCACCAATCAGCTTCAGGCAGCGGTGGGAGCCGATCAAGCCCAGATTGATAACGCCAAACTCAATATCGACTATGCGCATATCACATCCCCGATCGATGGACGAGTAGGCTTGCGGCTCGTTGATCCGGGCAACATCGTTCACGCCTCAGACCAGAACGGCCTTCTCGTGATCACGCAAATGCAGCCCATTGCCGTGATCTTCACCTTGCCTGAGGATAGCTTGCCGGCCGTAAATGGCCGGATGCGATCCGGCGCGACACTGCAAGTAAAGGCCCTGAGCCGCGACGATGGAACGGAAATCGCCGCGGGCACTTTGCTCACGATCGACAACCAGATCGACCAGACCACCGGCACCTTCCGATTGAAAGCCGTCTTCGACAATAAGGATCGCTCTCTGTGGCCCAATCAATTCGTCAATGCGCGCCTGCTGATCGACGTCAAGAAGAATGCCACGATTATCCCGGTTGCCGCGGTTCAGCGCGGCGATCAGGGCACCTTCGTCTATCGCGTGAAGCCATCCGATAACACGGCTGAGGTCGTGCCCGTCACTCTCGGCATAACCGAGGGCATTCTGGCTTCGATCCAGAACGGCATTTCTCCCAACGATCTCGTGGTTACTGATGGGCAGGATCGCTTGCGCGCCGGAGTGCGCGTCGAGCCGCGGCCGGATACGCGGTCCAATGCCACGACCAATCCGGCGAACCCGCAGACCGATAATCCCGCGCCTCAAAGTTTGCCTGCGTCACCACGCCGCCAATTCCAACCTCCGGCCGGCTCCCAGTCGTTCGCAAGACCTAGTTTGCAGGGCAATCAGCCGAGCGGCCAATCCGATAATTCTCAAGGATATCGAACGGGCAACAGGAATCGCCGTAATCAGCAATGAGTCCGTCTCGTATTTTCATTCTCCGCCCGGTAGCCACCACGCTTTTGATGGCTGCCATAATGCTCGCCGGCTTTGTCGCCTATGGCCAGTTGCCGGTTTCCGCGCTGCCGCAGGTAGATTACCCCACTATTCAGGTGCTCACGTTTTATCCCGGCGCCGGTCCCAGCGTGATCGTTTCTTCGGTCACGGCCCCTCTGGAACGGCAATTCGGACAGGTACCGGGGCTGAAGCAGATGACCTCGACCAGCACTTTCGGGGCGTCATTGATCACGCTGCAGTTCGATCTCGATCAAAACATCGATGTTGCTGAACAGCAGGTGCAGGCCGCCATCAATGCGGGAGGCACGTTTCTTCCCACGGACCTGCCGAATCCGCCCATTTACAGCAAAGTGAATCCGGCCGACGCCCCAATCCTGACTTTGGCGTTGAGCTGCGACACCATGCCGCTGCAAAAGGTGGAGGACTTGGCCGATACCACGCTGGCGCAAAAGATTTCACAGCTCCCGGGAGTCGGCTTGGTAACCATCAGCGGCGGCCAGAAACCGGCTGTGCGGGTGCAGGCCAATCCCACGGCCCTGGCCTCCTTTGGTTTGAGCCTGGAAGACTTGCGTGCAGCCTTGGCCGCGGCCAACGTGGACCAGGCCAAGGGCAATATCGATGGCCCGCGGCAGGCTTATACGATTGGCGCTAACGATCAGATCTTCAACAGCGCGCAATACAAGCCCATCATCCTTGGATATAAGAACGGCGCGCCCGTCCGCGTCCAAGACGTCGCTAACGTTATTGATAGCGTCGAAAACATCAGCCAAGCCGCTTGGTTCAATGACACTCCGGCCGTGATCCTCAATATTCAGCGGCAGCCCGGCGCCAACATCATCAGCGTCGTTGACCGCATCGAAGCGCTTTTGCCGACCCTCAAGGCCTCTCTGCCGCCTGCCGTTCAGGTTTCCATTCTGACGGACCGCACCACCACGATTCGCGCTTCGGTTAAAGATGTGCAATTCGAATTGATACTGACGGTGGCCCTGGTCGTCATGGTCATTTTTCTGTTCCTGCGCAACCTTTCGGCTACGGTAATTCCCAGCGTGGCCGTTCCCTTGTCCATCGTAGGCACATTCGCGGCGATGTATCTGCTTGGATTTTCGCTCGACAACCTCTCCCTGATGGCCCTCACGATCTCTACCGGCTTCCTCGTGGACGATGCCATCGTCATGATCGAGAATATCGACCGCTTTCTGGAAGACGGGTATGCACCTCTTGACGCCGCTCTCAAGGGTTCCGGGCAGATCGGTTTCACGATTATTTCGCTGACGGTATCGCTCATCGCCGTACTTATTCCGCTGCTCTTCATGGGCGATATCGTGGGACGCTTGTTCCGCGAATTTGCCATCACCCTGAGCGTGGCCATTCTGATTTCCGCGGGCGTGTCGCTCACGCTGACCCCCATGATGTGTGCCAAGCTGCTGCGCCATCGTCCCTTGTCCCAGCAGGGGGCCTTCTATCGAATCTCGGAACGCTGGTGGCAGTGGGTGATTGACCGTTATGCCTCCACCCTTCGCGCCGTGCTGCGGCACCAGACCATCACGCTATTCGTGACGCTGAGTACGCTGGTTTTAACTTTTTATATGTACATCGTTGTGCCCAAAGGCTTTTTCCCGGTACAGGATACCGGAGTCATCCTGGGCGTCTCGCAAGCCCCGGAGACCACGTCGTTCGAGGGTATGTCGGAAAAGCAGAGGCAACTTGCGCGGGTAATTTTGCAAGATCCCGATGTGGTGAGCCTTTCCTCATTTATCGGCGTGGACGGCACGAACATGACCCCGAACAGCGGGCGCATCCAGATTAATCTCAAGCCTCGCGATGAACGGTCGGACGATGTCACGCAAATCATCCGTCGGCTCTCGGACAGCGTGCAACCCGTGGAGGGAATCACGTTGTACATGCAGGCCGTGCAGGACCTCACCGTGGAAGATCGCGTAAGCCGCACGCAGTATCAGTACAGCCTGGAAGCCGCCGATGCCAACGAATTGGCCACCTGGGTGCCCTTGTTCGTGCAAAAACTGCAGGCGCTGCCTAATCTGCGGGACGTCGCCACCGATCAGCAGAATCATGCCCTGGAAGAAGATTTGATCGTGGATCGCGATACCGCTTCGCGGCTTGGCGTGACCACAGCGACCATTGATAACACCCTATACGACGCTTTCGGACAGCGCCTCGTCTCCATCATGTTCACGCAGATCAACCAATACCACGTGGTTTTGGAAGTGGCGCCTGGATTCCGCCAAAACCCGGACGCGCTCAGGAGTCTGTACGTCAAGTCCAATACGGGAGAACAGGTGCCCCTGAGCGCCTTCACGCATTTCGAGCCGAACACCGCGTCACTCACACTCAATCACCAGGGCCAGTTCCCCTCCACCACGGTCTCTTTCAATCTCGCTCCGGGAGCTTCCCTGGGCGACGCCGTTCAGGAGATCGAAGACGCCGAGCGCGAAATCGGCATGCCCCAGAGCATCGCCGCTAGTTTTCAAGGCACGGCCGCCGCGTTCCGTAATTCGCTGGCCAATGAGACTTGGTTGCTGCTGGCTGCCGTCGTGACGGTCTACATTGTGCTGGGGGTCTTGTACGAAAGTTACATTCATCCGCTGACGATCCTCTCGACTCTGCCGTCGGCGGGAGTGGGCGCCATTCTCGCCTTGCAGCTCTTTCATCTCGACTTGGGCGTAATCGCGCTGATCGGAATCATCCTCTTGATCGGTATCGTGAAGAAGAACGCCATCATGATGATTGATTTCGCTCTCGAAGCCGAACGAGGCGAACATCTGGCGCCCGACGAAGCCATTTATCAGGCCTGCCTGTTACGCTTCCGGCCCATCATGATGACGACTATGGCCGCATTGTTTGGGGCTTTGCCGCTGGCTGTAGGTCGCGGCACCGGTTCGGAGCTGCGCCAGCCACTGGGCATTTGCATCATTGGAGGTTTACTGATTAGCCAGTTGCTCACGCTGTACACCACTCCGGTGGTGTACATCTGGTTTGATCGCTTGGCCGGCCACTTTCGCCGAGCTCAACCTGTCCACGGGCGATTGGACGCTCCGCAGCCCGGCGATTAGCGGGAAAGGGTTTAGCCCGCGGTGAGCGGGCGTTTAAACAGAGTCCAGCGATGAACATCTCCGCCCCATTCATTCGCCGTCCGGTAGCCACCTCGCTGCTCACCGCCGCCCTGCTGCTTTCCGGCGCGCTGGCCTTTCGCATGCTTCCTGTGGCCTCCATGCCTGAGGTGACCTACCCGGTCATTATGGTCTCCGCTAATCTCCCGGGCGCCAGCCCGGAGACAATGGCCACCGCCGTGGCCACTCCGCTCGAGCGCATGTTCGGTCGCATCGCGGGCATTACCCAGATGACTTCGAATAGCCAGCTCGGCTCCACGTTCATTGTTTTGGTATTCGAATTGAGCCGCGATATCGATGGTGCGGCACGTGACGTGCAAGCGGCCATCAATGCAGCTCGCGGGCAATTGCCCGCCAACCTGCCCAACAATCCAAACTGGCGCAAGGTCAATCCCGCCGAATCCCCGGTCATGGTGCTGGCGCTTACCTCAGAAACCGCCACTCAGCAGCAGATGTTCGACGTAGCGGATTCGATCCTTGCTCAGAAAATCGCACAGATCGATGGTATCGGTCAGGTTAACGTCGGTGGCAGTTCGCAACCCGCGGTCCGCGTAGAAATCAACCCCATGCTCCTCAGCAAGCTGGGCGTAGGCCTCGATCAGGTGCGCGCAGCGCTTGCCCAGGCGAATGCGAATTCCCCGAAAGGCTCCCTGTCCAACCAGGATAATGCCTCCCTCCTCACCGATAATGACCAGCTTTTTGTCGCCCGCGAGTATGCGCCGCTGATTATTGCCTACCAACACGGCGCGCCGGTGCGCCTCTCCGACGTCGCCAACGTCCTTGACGGCCAGCAAAACAGCCGTAATGCCGGCACAGTGAATGGCAGACGCGCTGTCTTACTCCAGCTCTATCGCCAGCCATCGGCAAATACAATTGCCACCGTGGACCGTGTGCGCGCTCTCTTGCCGCTGCTCCAAGCCTCGATTCCGCCATCCATCCAAATCAGCGTTTCGCAGGACCGCACGATCACCATTCGTGCTTCCGTCCACGATATTGAAGTGACCCTCATTATCTCGGTCACTCTGGTCATTTTTGTCGTCTTTTTCTTTCTCCGCAGTATTTGGGCCACGTCCATTCCCAGCATCGCCGTGCCTCTCTCATTGGTGGGCACCTTCGGGGTCATGTATTTGGCCGGCTATTCCATAGATAACCTTTCCCTCATGGCCTTGACCATCTCCACGGGTTTTGTGGTGGACGATGCCATCGTGGTGATCGAAAACATCACCCGTTACATCGAGAAAGGCATGGCCCCGCTCCAAGCAGCGCTCGAAGGCTCGCGCGAGATCGGTTTTACCGTGCTATCGATGAGCACTTCTCTCATGGCCGTATTCATCCCCATCCTCTTGATGGGCGGCATCATTGGCCGCATGTTCCGCGAATTCGCTGTCACCTTGAGTGTGGCCGTGGCCATCTCCATGATTGTTTCACTCACCACTACGCCCATGATGTGCGCCAAGCTTCTGAAGCCGGAAGAAAAACGGCGCAAGCACAATTGGTTTTACCGCGCCAGCGAGCGCACTTTCGAACTGTTTTATGAAGTCTATGGCGGCAGTCTCCGATGGGTGCTGGACCATCAACGCTTCGTCCTGGGGATAACTCTCGGCACGGTCTGTCTCGCGGTTTACTTATACATCGTCGTTCCCAAGGGCTTTTTCCCCCAGCAGGACACCGGCCGCTTGAACGGAAATGCCCGCGGACCCGAGGATATTTCGTTCCAATCCATGAGCCAGAAGCTCATCCAATACGTCGATATCGTCAGAAGCGATCCGGCGGTCGATGTGGTCGCCGGCTTCATTGGCAGGGCGAACACGGCCAACCTCAATATCACCCTCAAGCCGCTCTCGGAGCGAAAGGTCAGTGCCGACCAGGTGATCAACCGTTTGCGGCCCCGCCTGGCCCAGGTCCCCGGAGCAACACTCTTCCTCCAAGCCGTGCAGGACGTGCAAATCGGTGGCCGGGCCGGGAACGCCCAATATCAATACACGCTGCAGGGCGATAATCTGAAGGATCTCATGACTTGGGCTCCGATCTTGGAACAAAAGCTCCGAACGACGCCCCAGCTTCGGGATGTCAACACGGACTTGCAGCATCGCGGATTGCAAGCCGAGTTGGTGATCGACCGCGCCACCGCCGGGCGCTTGGGCATAACGGCCAACACCATCGATAACGCGCTCTACGACGCCTTTGGCCAGCGGCAAGTCTCCACGATTTACAAAGGCATCAATCAATATCACGTGGTGATGGAGATCGATCCCAAATTCCAGCAAAGTCCGGACGCGCTCAACAATATCTACGTGCGTTCTTCTACTGGACAGACCGTTCCGCTCAGCGCCTTTACGCACTACCAGCAATCAAACACGTCGCTGGCCATCGCTCATCAGGGACAATTTCCCGCGGTCACCATCACATTCAACCTGGCGCCGGACGTTCCCCTCGGAGACGCCGTGACCGCTATTCAGGACGTCGAGCGCAAGATAGGTTTGCCCGTCAGCATTCAGGGGGGCTTCCAGGGTGCCGCGCAAGCCTTCCAAAGCTCGCTCTCCACCGAGCCGCTTTTGATTCTCGCCGCCTTGGCCACCGTCTACATCGTCCTCGGAATCCTCTATGAAAACTATGTCCACCCGCTCACCATCCTGTCCACGCTGCCTTCGGCCGGCGTGGGAGCGCTGCTGGCCATCCTGGTCACGAATAGCCAGCTCGATATCATCGCCTTGATCGGCATCATCCTGCTCATCGGCATTGTGAAGAAAAACGCCATTCTCATGATCGATTTCGCCATCCAGGCCGAACGCAACGAAGACAATAGCCCGGAACAATCCATCTACCAGGCTTGCCTGCTGCGATTCCGGCCCATCATGATGACCACCATGGCCGCACTGTTAGGCGCCGTTCCCATCGCCATCAGCCGGGGCAACGGCGCGGAAGTACGCCGGCCGCTGGGTATCGCCATTTGCGGAGGCTTGATCGTCAGCCAGATGCTTACCCTGTACACCACTCCGGTGGTCTATCTGTATCTTGATCGCTTCCGCGCCTGGATCAGCGGCGGCAAGCGCCTGCGCCGCCTCGAC
>DASPYR010000344.1:0-2772 GCA_035636675.1 Rugosimonospora sp.
GCCGAACCAGAACGGCCAGTTTTACATTGACGCCATCGAAATATTTCCAACCGCGCAGCCGGTGAACGCTTCGCTGGTGCGCGCCAGCCGCGTCGAGGATCCGGAAAGCTACGACGGAGTTAATGGCCTGCTTAGCATCGCCGAAAACAACGGCCAGGCCATTCGCGCGGCCTTCAAGCTGCGCGAGCGGCTCTACTTCGTGAAGGAGCATTCGCTCCACGTCACGCAGGACGACGGCACCAACGAGCCATCGCTGTGGGCCACCGCCGAAGTTTCGCGCAAAGTCGGCACGCCCTCCGTGCGCGGCGTGGGCATCGGCGAAGATTGGGTAGTCATCGCGCACCGCACCGGCCTTTATATTTTCAGCGGCGGCGAGCCGGTCAAGATTTCTCAGGAAATTCAGCCCACCTGGAACCAGATCAACTGGCAGTACGGCCACACGCTTTGGGTCACCGTGGACACCAAGGAGCGGCGTATTTTCGTTGGCGTGCCGCTTGGCACAGCCACTTCACCAAACAAAATTCTCATGCTCGATTACCGCGACCTGGACGACGCTGACTTGATCGCCTCGCGCCCGCCGATCAATATCACCTACACTGGCCGAAAAACTGCCACGGATAAGACGCGCAAATGGTCTCCTTGGAGCATTGCCGCAAACGCTTGCGCGCTCATCGAGCGCACCGACGGCACGGCGATTGTGGCGATGGGCGGGGGAACGCCCGGCATCGGCGGCGGCGGTGCCACCGGCAAAGTCTATCAATTGAAAGACGCGCAGCTCTCCGACGACGGCACTGCGATTCCGAGCTACTACACAACGCACTATTTTCCGGAGCGCGCTGTCGAGCAAGCGCTTAGCCTCGGCGCGCACCGAAAACTATTCAGCTATCTCACGATGTTTGTCGAAGGGGCAGGGAACTTGTCGCTGACGAGCTTCGCCGATTCTGCGAGCGTGCCGCAAACGCAGCAGCCGCTCCCGCTCAGCTCGCCGTCCATCAAGGACCTCGAGCTGCCCATCAATGTTCTCGGCGAACGCGTAGCCTTCCAGGTGAGCACGAACCAGCCCGGCGCGTGGTTCCGCCTGCAGAAATTCACGCCCTCTGTGCGCGTCGATCCCTGGGCCCCCGTAAGAGGTATCAATTAATCCAGCGAGAGTTTAGCGGGAAACCGGAACGGGAGGATGCGGGTCAATGCGAGTTGAATGATCGGGCTGCTTGGCTTTTCCGTTAGCAGAATCACGTTCAACGAGCCAGAGCGACCCATAGCCACAAATTGCGCTAAAGACGGCAAAAAGCAGTACCGGCAATAAAGCTAGATAAGGGTTCATAAAAGGCTGCGCTCGACTTTTTTGACCTTTACCTCGAGCTCGACTCCTCTCCACAACATTATGCTTGCAACCGCCCATATTGCAATGACCAGGGAAAGTGAGAGTGATTTTGTCTCGATGCACACGATCGGTCCGAAGACGACAAGGAGAACACCGCCTTCTCGCAAGGCCTCTCCGTAAAGAGAGCTGCGAACAAGCCTGTCCCGAAGATCCTTGCCGCCTTTCATGCTCCTATCGAAAGAGATTAATCAAGACGTATTTTACTGTCAATGTAACAGTTTCTGGACCCGCTTTATGCTGACCGTTGCCCAACTCGCGCCGCTGAAAGACCGCGACCCGTACCTCTACGAAACGCTCGTGAAAATCGTCGCGTCCGTGAACGCCACCAGCCAGCGCGCGGGCGTGGACCCCAGCACGCCGGCGCCAGCTCCGTCTCCGATTGCCTCGGTCTCGGTGCAGGCCTCGAATGGCTGGTTTGATATTTCCATCACTGACCCGTCCCACGCGCGGCCTGGCCTGTTTTATTTTGCGGAGTCGGACACGACGCCCGCATTCGGCGCTCCACGCGTCTATTTCATGGGCGCCTCGCGCAACCTGTACGTCCAGCTTGGCAATCAGACGCTCTATTGGCGCGCCTATTCGCAGTACATCGGGTCGCTGCCGTCTGCGCCGGTTTCGTTCGGCGCCCCGCCAATCGCCGTCGCCGGCGGTGGCGCGGCTGGCCCTGCGCCTCTGCCTTCCAGCGGAAGCGGCGTCTTTCCCAACGGCGTCCCTCGCGGCGGCAATGGCTTCGGCATTCATCCCGGCTCGCGCATCGCTCGCCAATCGATTCTGTAATGGACCGTCCGAACCGCCTGGCAAGCAGCCTTGTAAAGCACGCGCAGGGCACGATATATCGTGCCCTGCGATTCCTCTGACTCGGCTGGCCGAGACTTCTGTGCAAATTCGCGAGTACACCGAACAGGATCTCAGTGCGCTGCGAGCCATCCATGCGGCGCAGGGCTTCGACTACGCGCTGCCTGACTTGCGCAACCCGCTCTTCGTCACAAAGCTGGTCCTTGCGCAAGATGCTGCATCTTCGCTTGTAGGGGCGCAGCATGCTGCGCCCCTGCAGCAACCACGAAGCACACAGGAGGGTTCGCTCGAAAACGGTTCGCAAGATGCTTGTGCGGCGGCTCCGTCGACCAAAATCCTGGGCGCCGCTTTCCTGCGGTTAACGGCGGAAGCCTATCTGCTGCTCGATCCGCGCGCCGGCACGCCACGCGAACGCTGGAATTGGCTCCTCGCGCTGCACGCCGCCGCCGAGCGCGACGCCTGGCAGCGCGGCCTCGAAGACGTCCACGCCTGGCTCCCGCCGCCCATCGCGAAGAAATTCGGCAAACGCCTCGCGCGCCTCGGCTGGCTCCGCGACGACGCCTGGACCCCCTACTGCAAGCGCCTAAATTTAG
>DASPYR010000345.1:0-7617 GCA_035636675.1 Rugosimonospora sp.
TTCGGCAAGTACTGTTCTGGCAAGCATTTTGCTGGGTCGTTTTGGCACAGCTCTTGCTCGTTTTTGAGCAAGCGTTGCCGTGGAAATTGAAGCCAAGCCCGCTAATCTGAAAACCAACGCCGCTGGTTTTTCCGTTCTGATCGTAGACGACGAGGACGCCACACGCGATTTGTGCCGAGACATTGCCGCGGAACTAGGTCTAGAAGTACACACGGCCTCTACCACCAGCGAGGCGCTTGAGATACTGGAGCAGTCAGCCGTCGATATCGTGGTTACCGACCTCCGAGTACCGCAACTGGGAGGGCTCGAGCTTCTGAAGCGCATCAATTCGAGCCAACCGAATACCTCGGTGATGGTGCTGACCCAATACGGAACGATAGAGACGGCGGTTGCCGCCACCCGGCTGGGGGCCCGTGATTATGTGACCAAGCCCTTTCACGTGGACGAATTGCGCACCAAGATCGAGCGGCTGGTTCAGGCGCTCGAGCTGGACCACGAAAATCGGGTCCTTCGCGAGCAGTTGCGGACGCGGCCTGGCTTTGGCGGATTAATTGGTGTCTCGGCGAAAATGCAGCGCGTTTACAAGATGCTGGAGAAGGTCAGCCAGCACAATTATCCGGTATTGATTCTGGGGGAGAGCGGAACGGGCAAGGAGCTGGTGGCCCGATCCATCCATTTTCTAGGTGTGCGGCAGAACAAGCCGTTTGTGCCCGTGGATTGTTCGGGGCTGGTGCCCACGCTCATCGAATCGGAACTATTTGGTTACGTGAAGGGCGCGTTTACCGGGGCCCAGCACTCCCGCACCGGATTGCTGGAGACGGCGAACGGCGGGACCGTCTTCCTTGACGAAATCGGCGATCTTCCCGTGGATTTGCAAGCCAAACTGCTACGAGCACTACAAGAACGCGAGATCCGGCCCGTGGGAGCCACGGACCGGCTGCGTATCGATATCCGCATCATTGCGGCCACCAATCGCGATCTGGAATCCGCCATTCGCGCCGGCACCTTCCGGCAGGACCTCTATTTCCGGCTGAACGTGGTGCAGGTCAAATTGCCTCCGCTGCGAGAACGCAAGAGCGATATTCCGCTGCTGGTCAGTTTTTTTCTGGAGAAATTCAGCGATCCGCTGAGGCCCATTCGCACCATTTCTGAAGATGCCATGCGGCGGCTGATGACTTACGACTGGCCGGGAAATGTGCGCGAACTGGAGAACGCGGTGGAGCGGGCGGTGGCGCTCGGCTCCGGGCCGATGCTGCACATCGGGGATCTTCCTTCCAACCTGCAACAGGGTTCGAGCGACAAATTGCTCGAATCGAACGAACTCACGACGCTTGAAGAAATGGAACGCCGCTTCATTTTGCGCGCGCTGCGCGAAACCAACGGCGATAAGCTCGCCGCGGCGAGATTGCTGGGTATCGGCAAGACGACCCTCTATCGCAAGCTCAAACAGTACGGCCCCGAGAGCCCTCCCAACTGACAAAATCTTCCGGCGAACGGCTGACGGTGTGTGCGGTACCAGGACCATGCCTCATTCCCGTCCGGGGACGTGTTGGGGCTCGTTGTGTGTCGGAGTGGGAATCCGCACACACCTGAGCGTCACATCACTTTTCCAACACGTTGATTCTGCAAAAACAATTTCCCACGGGTTGGCTAACCCTGTGCAGGAGGTTATGCGGGAGAGCTGCATGATCCGCCGGAAGGTCCGGCTACAGCGCGAGTAAGTTGAACGTCGAAATCTTCACGACATTCGGAACGGCGGCGCTGATCGGTTAGTGGGTTCTGCAGGCATCGCGATGGTTGGCGAATGCCGACCGAACTGGGTGACAAATGCGCCATCTTGCGCCAAACGATTCCCGGACAACAGAGACGATTCAGGGCGCAGGTCTCTCCAGCCGGGCCGCAGGGCGCTCGCCCGAGGTAGAGTCCCGGCTGGAAGCCGTGCTGGCGACCGTACTCGAATCGGCTGACTGTGGAATCGTCCTGTTCGGGCTGAGAGGAGATCTGTGGGCCGTCAACGACCGGTTCGGCGGAATGGTGGGAGTCGAACCGGAGAGGCTGCGCGAATTAAGCAATTTCGAGCAGATTGTGGAAAAGGTAGCCCCCCAATTTGCCCATGCCGATAGTGAGGCCGTGCGATGGCGGCAGCGGTTTCGCAATGGCGAGGCCTCTCGGGATGAACTGGAGCTGGCCAAGCCGGAGAAAAAGATTCTGGAACGCCACACGCGTGCGGTGCTCAATCGTTACAAACAGCCGCTCGGATGGCTGGAAGTCTATCGCGATATCAGCGGCCAGCGGCAAATCGAGTCGCGGTTGTTCCATAGCGAGAGGCTTGCCGCGTTAGGACAGATGGTTTCCGGCGTCGCGCATGAACTTAATAATGCGCTCACCAGCATTTTTGGTTACGCGCAGATGGTGCAGAAACGGACGAGAGGGTTCGAGTGGGAGGCTGAGGCCCGGCACATCCTGGAAGAGGCCGAGCGCGCGAGAGGCATTGCCCGAAACTTATTGCTCTTCTCACGCGGCAGCGAGAGCGAACGCGCCCCGGTGAACCTGAACGAAGTCGTAGAGCGCACACTGGAGATCCGTGCGTACGAGCTGCGCCTGGAGAATATTCGCGTGGAGCTCGATTTGGACCAGCAACTCCCGGAGGCGATCGCGGATGCCGCACAGATTCAGCAGGCTTTGCTCAACCTTATCGTGAATGCGGAGCAGGCCATCCGGCAAACCAGAGAAAGCGGCCACATTTGGATCCGGACGAAACAGATTCCCGGGGATCACATCGCTGTGGAAGTCGCCGATGATGGTCCGGGCGTTCCTCCGGAGGTGATCCTGCGAATTTTTGATCCATTCTTCACAACCAAACCGGCCGGCGTGGGTACCGGCCTGGGTCTTTCGATTTTGTACGGAATCGTCCACCAGCATGGCGGCGAGGTTTCCGTGGAAAACCGGCCGGGAGGAGGCGCAGTGTTCACGCTGGAACTGCCGAGGGCCGCAAAGTCTGGGGCCGGCGATGAGAAGCCCTGCCTGATCAATTCATCGAACGCGGAAGATCAGGTCACCCGGGACAAGGCGAGGGGCGGCCGAATTCTGGTGGTGGAAGATGAGCCCACGGTAGCGCGGCTGATCGCGGATGTCCTACGCGAAGACGGGTTCCTGGTGGACACCATTTTGGATAGCCGTCAGGGTCTCGACCTCGCGCGCGGACGCCGGTACGATTTGATCATTTGTGATTTACGAATGCCCCATCTGGACGGGCGCGCCTTTTATCGGCAGCTGGTCCGAGACGAAAACCCCCTCCAGCACAGGCTGATTTTCGTAACCGGCGACACCTTGGCACCGCGAACCGTGGACTTTCTGCAGACCTGTGGCCTGCCCTATCTGGCAAAGCCATTTCTGGTTGAGGAACTGAAAGAAGTGGTAGGCCGCACATTGGAACAGATAAACGGCCTGCCGGCCACTTCGACCGGGGCTCCGCAACGGGACGAAGGGGTGCGCGGCTATGAGCAATCCAATCGGCAATACTGGAAGCATTATGAACGCTGAACATCTGATCCAAATTATCTGCGCGAACCCGGAATTGACGCGGGAATATATCCACGAGTTCCAGAATGCGAGCGAGTCTTTTCACCTCCGGCCAATTGCCTGGCTTGCGCAAGCTCGGCAAGTGCGCGCCGAGGCTTCCGTTTTTCTTCTGGACGAATCGGGCGTCGAGGAGCAATCGAGAGAGACGCTGAAATGCGCCATCGAACGCCTGGTGGAAGCAGCGCCGGTGATCGTGGTTGCCGCGCCGGAGCGGCAGTCTGAACTGAGCGTTCTGCTTAGCTCCGGGGCGGCAGACTTTGTCGCGCGGACGGGCAACTTCGTGCCGGTTGCGGTAGGTCTGGTGGAGCGGCGCATACGGCTGTACGCTGCGGGCGTGCTGGGCCCATTGGTCAGTCCCAGCGAGGAATGGAGCACCGATTTCGGCGAAATCCTTCGACACGAAGTAAACAATCCTCTCACTGGAATTCTGGGCAATGCCGAGATGCTGCTCGCAAGACGCGATCGTCTGCCGGCATCGGCAATTGAACGTCTGGAGACCATCGCGCATCTCGCCGTGCGACTGCGTGAGATCGTGCGACGGTTGAGCAGCGCTGCGGAATTAAGACAGGCGGACGGATCGTAGGAGCAATAGCTCAATCGGCCGTCAGTGCCCACGCTCTGACATTCGATTTTCAAATACGGAAGAGTACGTCTTCGCGCTGAAAGAGCCGGATAGCCACCCAAAGCGCCGCCGCGGCATACACGCAGGAGGAAGCGAAGATCAGCGCGACATAGTTCCAGTGATATGTCCCGCTCACGATCTCCTTACAGACGAGGCTCGTGTTCAAGATCGGAACGAGCGACAAGGTGGCGTTCAAATCCACTCCCGGAAGGATCGATACGATCGCTGGGGCGATGACCACGATGGTTAGAGGAGACAGGTAACTCTGCGCTTCCTTGAAGCTCTTGGCAAAAAGCGATATGGCCAAGAGAACGGCGGAGAACAGGACCGCCAGCGGCACGACCATCACAAAGACCCAGATGACGGCCTGCGGATTTATATGGAACTGCAGGCCCATGCCGCCGATTTGCGAAAGACCGCCAACCATCCTGCTGACCGCCGCGAGCGTCGCTCCCATGGAGGCTATGGCGAGAGCGGCGGTCGAAAGCGACGCTGTGAGCACCATCAAGAATTTCCCCAGCACGAGACTCATACGCGAGATGGGGCTGCACAGGATCGTCTCGATCGTCCCGCGTTCTTTTTCGCCAACGGTCAGGTCCATGGCCGGGTACATGGTTCCGGTCAGGGAGAGAATGATGACGAAGTAGGGCACCAATCCACCCAGCACGACGCCTCCGACCTTTTCCGGCGGCGCGACGTTGGTTTCCTCCACCAGGATGGGCTCGGCGAGATTCTCGGGCAGATGACGCGCATCGAGGCGCTCGCGAATGGTGCGTGCGCGAAAATCCCGAAAAAACCTCTGCAACTTATCGGCGCTGAATCCGGAATTGATTTCGCCCTGATACATATCGATGCGGACTTTGGCGGTATCACCGCGCGCGATGATGGCGTCGAAATCGGAAGGGAGCTCAACCGCCGCGCGAATTTTCTTGTCGATGATCTGCTGGGCGTAATCGGAAGTTGCGGGCACGACCTGCAGCTCCGGGAGCGCGCGCAGGGCGGCCACAATTCGCGGCGAGTTTTCTCCTCCGATCACCATGACCGAAGGCACTTGCAGCAGCGCCCGGCCGATCAGCCGCGCCGACAGCGCTCCCACGAAGATCGTCAGCACCGGCATCAGGAAGATCGGCACGACGATCATGGAAATGACCGTGCGACGATCGCGGAGCGAGTCGGTGAGCTCCTTGCGATAGACGACGGCAATATTGCGCAGATTCACCCGCCCACTACCCGCATAAAAATTTCCTCGAGATCGGCGCGGCCGTAACGCACGCGAAGCTCCTGGAGAGATCCTTCGGCCAGCAGCCTGCCGTCATGGATGATGCCGATCGTATCGCAAAGCTTCTCGGCTTCGCTCATGACATGCGTCGAGAAAACAACGGTTTTGCCGCTCTCTCTGCATTCACGAATGAAGGCCACGATGGTCCTGGCGCTGATGACGTCGAGTCCGGAAGTCGGCTCGTCGAAGATCATCACCGGCGGGTCATTAACGAGTGTGCGGGCAATGGAAACCCGCTGTTTCATACCCGTAGAAAGATCTTCGCAGCGACGATCGCCAAAGGCGGCGATGTCCAGCCGCTCGAAAAGCATACGAGTGCGCCGGCGGGCGTTCGCTTGATCCAGGCCATGAAGACGGCCGAAGTACACCACCATTTCCAGCGCCGTCAGCCGGCCGTAGAGGGCCGTGGCGGTGGAGAGAAAGCCCAAATTCTGGCGGGCTTTTTCCGGCTCCCGTCGAATATCAAAACCCGCGACCCTAGCGGTGCCCGAAGTGGGCGCGAGGATCGTCGCAAGCATGCGCAGCGCGGTGGTCTTGCCTGCTCCGTTTGCGCCGAGCAGGCCATAAACCTGACCCGGGGTGCAGTAGAAGCTGAGGTTCTCGACAGCGCGAATTGCGCCCCGCTTCTTCGCTCGAAATTCCTTGCCCAGATTTTCCGCTACGATCATTCCATGTCTCTGGCCATGTCTCTGGCCATGTCCCTGGCTCAGTCTCTGGCGCGCTGGCTCCCAGAGAGCGCCCCGGAACCCAGGCGAACGTACGGTAACTTTCGATTCCGAGGAAGCATCATTCGCCCAGGATCTTGATGAGAATGCGTTTCGGCCGCTGCCCGTCCAGTTCGGCATAAATCACGTTTTGCCAGGGACCCAACTCGAGCTTTCCATCCGCGAGCGAGACAAAGGCCTGATGATGGAGAAGAAGATTCTGCAGGTGTGCGCCGGCGTTGCTTTCACTGCGCGCGCTGTGATGGTAATCGGGCCCGAAGGGCGCCAGGCGGTCGGCCCATTCCGTGATGTCCTGCAAAAGGCCGGGCTCTTCATCGTTGACGAAGAGAGCCGAATTGGAGTGCAGCGAGGAAATCAGGATAATGCCGTCGCGAATACCGCTTTTCTCCACGGCGGCCTCAATGTTAGGCGTGATATTCAGGAACTCGCGCCTCTCCTTGGTTTGCACGGTCACGTAATCGCTATGAATACGCATGCGCTTCTCCGATGGGCGGCGGAGATTCTAGCCGATGTAGGGGCGGAAGGAAATTCGCCGGCGAGATCAACCTTTATGGCAGCTGGGACACTGTTTGGCGTCGAAACGGTCTGGCGTGACGCGAAACATGTTGTTGCATTGAATGCAGACGCGATGAATCACCCGGGTGCCGCGCGGCAACGCAGCGTTCTCGGCGGCGTGCGGCGATGTCGTAGGATGCTCACTCATGGCCTCATTTTAACATAGTATTGGAGATGCGCTCAGGAAGCCGGCGAGGAGAGCATGGCCAAGACGCGTGCCACAATCTCTTTCACCTGGACCGGCCGCAGAATCGTTTTGGCGCCAGGCAGGGGAGGCGACGGACTCACGCGGGAATCAATCACCAGGAGCGGCAAGCGAGAAGTTAGATTTTGCAGATCCTGGCGCGCTTTGGGCTTGTGTAACTGCTCGCCATCCACAACCACCAGCGACGGAGCGATGCCGCCGGCGATCGTCCGCGCCATATCTTCCACCGTTTCCATGCCCAGGGCTTCCATGCCTACCTCCCGCAATTCGGCTCGCACGGCGCCCCGCAAATCCCATTCGCCGGAAACGATGAAGACGACCGGCATCTTGGCTGCAGAATATAGCATCTCGCATAACGCGTCAGGGTCGTTGCCGACACACCTCTGGCTGCCGAATTTTGCTAGAATTGCCCGAAATCCGCCGGTGAGGGAGAGAAGCAGGATGAGGTTCGCATGCGAACGCTGAGCAGGCGGGTGTGGTTGCTGCTCGCGTTGGCAGTCGCATTAGTAGTGGTTCTTCTCTATCTGAATAGCCGGCGCCCGTCGGCCCGCGTGGCGGTAGTACAGGCATCACACCAGACTTTCCGCTCATCCATTTCCAGCAACGGCAAGGTCGAGCCGATCATGCCGTATTCGCTGCGCGCCAAGTT
>DASPYR010000346.1:0-7533 GCA_035636675.1 Rugosimonospora sp.
CGGCGCGGCGGCTTCGGCTGCCACGGCTTCCGCGGGCTTCTCCTCTTCGGCGCGCAGCGCCACTACGTGCGCCACCACGCGCTGCGGATCGCTCACCAGCTTGATTTTCGCGGCGTCGATCGGCAGATCGCCCACGCGTAATTGTTTGCCGATCATCAACTCGCTCACGTCCACGCGGATTTCACCGGGAATATCCGAAGGCAGACATTCGACCTCCACTTCCCGCGTGACCATCTCGAAAATCCCGCCCTGCAACTTCACGCCCTGTGGTTCTCCAAACGTGTGCACCGGCACCATGACGTGCATGCGCACATCCATGGCCACGCGCAGCAGGTCCACATGCAGAAGCGAACCGAGCAGCGGATCCACTTGCCAGTCTTTCAGCATCGCCGGCTGATCCCCGGTGGGCAGCTTCACCTTGAAGATTGTGTTGTGGCCGGATTGCGAGCGCAGAATCGCGGCGAGCTGTTTCGCATTCACGGCCAACGTGATGGACTTGCCGTCGCCGCCGTACAGCACTCCCGGCACCTGGCCCTGGCGGCGCAGACGCCGCGCCGCATTCTTTCCGCGATCATCGCGCGGCTTGGCTTCGACAGTTATCTGGTCCATGTTCTTCCTCTCAAACTCGTAGTCCTAGATAAACAGCTCGCTGATGGATGTCTCCTCGTGAATGGAGCGAATCCCGCGCGCCAGCAACTCCGCCACGCTCAGCACCTTGATCTTGCTCACTTTGCGCGCGGCTTCGCAAAGAGGCAGCGAATCGGTGACCACAACTTCAGAGATCGGCGAACGGCACAGGCGCTCCACCGCGGGCCCCGAAAGCACCGGATGCGTGCACGCGGCGAAGACCTCAGTGGCGCCTTCTTTCAGCAAAGCCTCGGCCGTCTTCACCAGCGTTCCCGCCGTATCAATGATGTCGTCAATGACCAGCGCTGGTCTGCCGCGCACATCGCCGATCAGGTGCATCACTTCACTGACGTCCACGTCCACGCGGCGCTTATCCACGATAGCCAGCGGCGCATCAAGTTTCTTGGCGAACGACCGCGCCCTTTCCACGCCGCCTGCATCCGGGGAAACCACCGTGACGTCATGCAGTCTGCGCTGCTTGTAATAGTCCACCAGCACCGGCGATGCGTACAGGTGATCCACCGGCACGTTGAAATAGCCCTGAATCTGCGGCGCGTGCAGGTCCAGCGTCAGAGCCCGGCTAGCGCCCGCAGTTTCCAGCAGATCCGCTACCAGCTTGGCCGAAATCGGAACCCGCGGCTTATCCTTGCGATCCTGCCGCGCATACGCGTAATAAGGCACCACCGCCGTCACCCGCCAAGCCGAAGCGCGCTTGAATGCATCAATCATCAGCAGCAGTTCGACCAGATGATGATCGACCGGATCGGCGCAGGTCTGCACCACGAAGACATCCGCGCCGCGAACATTCTCCAGGATCTGAAAGTAGATCTCGCCATCACTGAAGCGGCCCAGTTGCGCGCCGCCGACATCCACGCCCAAATAGCTGCAGATGCGCTGCGCGAGTTGCGGGTAGGCGCTTCCGGCAAAGATCTTGAATTTTTCGTCGATCAAATCCGTCTCAACTTTGTTATCTACGAAAGGTTACGCGCGAAAGCCTTCGTTTAGCGCGCCGAAGTTTCCTCGCCCAAGAAGGTTCGCCACGAATGGCAGCTTTTTTCGCGACCGGCGCGGCGACGCTTCCGCAGCGCTTTCAAGTTCCGCTCGCCCCGCCTGCGGCAGAACCCCACAAAGCGCGGGCATAGGCCCTGCGCGAAAGCGTGCTGCAAACGAAGACCTGGTCTTCCGGAAACAACCGGGCAGATCGGCGCGCCTGCGCTGGGTTTGTGAATATTCCAAACACCGCCGAACCGCTACCCGCCAGCGCGGCTTCCGCAGCTCCTCCTTGGAGCAGCACCCGCCGAATATGAGCTAGCCTAGGGTGCCGCCGGAAGACAACCGCCTCGAAATCATTCGAGAGATGATCTTCCTGCGGGCTCCAGCACAGAGCGCAGAAACTCCATAGTCTAGGATTGCCGGGATTTTTTGTCAATCTGCGATCGAGCCAGCCGTAAGCGTCGCGAGTGCTGACCGCAGTATCTCGCGGCGAGACGACAAGGAGAGTTCGTCGCCTGCTATCGGGAAGGGGATAGATTTCATCGCCGCGACTGGTTCCCAAGGCCCGGCCGCCGAAAAGGAAGAAGGGCACGTCGGCGCCCAACCCGGCGGCAATTTCCAGCAGTCGCTGCGAGGCAATTCGCTGCTTCGTGAGTCGCAGCAAGCCCACCAAGGCTGCGGCGGCATCGCTCGAACCGCCGCCCAGACCGCGGCCCACCGGGATGCGCTTCTTCAGAGTGATGTGGACCCCGCCAGGGAAACTCATACGGCGGCGAAAAGCTTCCGCGGCGCGCCAAACTAGATTTTCCCGCTGCGCGCCCGCAGCCAAGACGGGATCGCCGACGATCTCCAGTTCGACGCCCCGTTCACGGGTGCGCTGCACTTGCAAAGTGTCGTGCAGGCTGATGGATTGAAAGATGGTACGCAGTTCGTGGTAACCATCCGCGCGCCGTGCCAGCACGTCCAGGCGCAAGTTCACCTTCGCAAACGCGGGCACTCGGATCGATTGCATGCCTCGGATCAGTGCGGATTTTCTGCGGCGGGAGACTTCTGCTGTGCGAGGCGGCGTTTCACGCTGGAAATCTTCTGCTCCAGCTCCGCCACCTTCTCTTCCTCGAATTCCGCCGGCATGGCGCGATGCCACTCCGCCAGCGATTTCTCCCATTCCATGGCTGCCTGTTCGGTGCGGCCGCTCTTGGCGAGCACGTCGCCCAGGTGGGTGAGCATGGTCGGATCGTGAGAATCGCGATCGATCGCTTTGCGGAGGTAACTCTCTGCCTCGCCGAGCTTGTTCTGCTTGTAGAAAATCCAACCCATGCTGTCGAGGTAGGCAGCATTGGTAGGATCGATATCCAGAGCACGTCGCACCATATCGGCGGCTTCATCCAGCCGCACGCCGCGATCCGCGAGCATGTAGCCGAAATAGTTGAGTGTCGGCGCGTTTTGAGGATTCACCGTGAGTACGCCCTTGAAAGCCTGCTCGGCCTGCTCGTACTTCTTCTGCCGTTCGTACATGCCACCCAGCAGGAAGCCCACCGTTTCTTTGTCCGAGGGATTCCGCGCAAGTTTTTCCGCCGAGCGTACGGCCTTCTCAGCATCCCCAAAACGCCGGCTCTCCGTATATACCTGTGCGAGATTGGAATAGATCTCCAGATCGCTCGGTGAATTCTCGATCAATGGCTGCAAAGTCTGCGCTGCCAACTCGGGCTGTTTATTTTCGCCGTAGAGGACCGCCTGACTGATCAATAGTCCGCGGTCGCGCGGGTGCTCGCTCAGCGCCTTGCTGGCTTCATCGAAGGCGTGCGAAAGATCGTGGTTGGCGCGATAAGTATCGATGATAAGCATGCGGGCGCGAAGTTCTTCTTCTGGCCCCAGGCGCACCATTTCCTCAAATGTATTGATGGCCACGGGGTAGTTTTGTTCGTCGCGATAGAGTTGCCCGAGCAACTGATAGAGAATTCCCAGAGAACGGCGGCGCGCCGGCGCGAACTCCGATTCTGACTTCACTTCCGCGACCGCGCCGGAGAGGACGCGCACGGCATCGTCGTAGTGCTCCTCGGCTTCGTACACAGCCGCTTCGTTGTACACCACCTCCAGATTCCCGGGCGCCATCTTCTTGGCCAGCAGAATTTGCTCCTGCGCCTTGTCGAACTGATGCAAGCGGCGGTAAATCTCGGAGATTCGCAGATGGTTATTGACGCTGTCGGGTTCCAGGTCCGCTAGCCTTTGATATTCAGCAAGCGCCTCCGTATATCTCCCGCGCTCGTAGAGCGATTGCGCTAAATGGCGCCGATGTTCTGTCTGGTCCGGCTCCATGGCCACAGCCTGGCGATAAGCCCGCTCCGATTTGCCGGGTTGCTGTATTTGCTGGTAGGCGTCTCCTAACCGGTCGTAGAGGTCCGCGCTGGGCGCACGTTGCACAAAGGATTCCAGCAACGATATAGCTTCCTGCGCGTTACTGCGGTCCAGGAAAAGCGCCGAGAGTTGCTCGACCGCTCCCTTATTCTGCGGATCTTTAGCCAGCAGCACCCGCAGCAGCTTTTCGGCCTCATCGTCCTGGTTGTCGAGCCGCAAGAGCCGCGCCAGCCACAATGCCGATTCGCTGTCGGAGGGATCCAGCCGCACGATCTCGCGCAACTGCCCGATTGCCGCCGTGATGGTCTGCTGCTGTTCCGCCGAATTATTCAGGTCACCGAGAGAACGGATGTAGATCCGCGCCAGCAAACGCCGCGCGGAAATATCGTCGGGATTGCGGCGAATAAGCTCTTGGGCTTCGTTTATCGCCTCTCGAGAGCGGTGCGCAAGAAAATAGACTTCCGCAAGGTCCTCTCCAATTTCCGGGCTGGAGGGATCCAGTGCGTACGCTTTCTTATAAAACTCGATGGCTTTCGCGGCGTCTTCGGCGTGCCCCGAGGACTCGAATTCCTGCTCGTACAGATGGCCCATGGTCACGTTGTAATAGGCCTGTGCGCGCTGATCCGCCGAGACCCCGCCCTGGGCGGGCGAAGCCGGCGGGGCAGTTCGCTGTTGATCTTGGGCCAGCGCCACAGCACCCGTGACGCCAAAAATCAGCAAAGCCACCGTCAGAAAGCGGATTTTCATTCTGGCCTCAGAAGGTTCGATTATCCCATGAGTTCGGAGATGCTCAAAGCGCCCAGTATTCGGTTGTTCCACCCCGCTCCGCCAGTTCTTATCGGATGCTTCGCAGCATCCGAAGGTGTCTCTTATTTACAGCTGTTAGGCCGAACTTATGGCCTGCCAAACCGGCGGCGAATTTTGGCGTCGCGGATTTCTCTTCACATACGAGCCGCAAAATGAGGGTGACGACTCGCTCCATAGCTGATGCCAAACTTAATGGCGAAAATGCCGGACGCCTGTAAATACCATGGCCAGTCCCAGCCGGTCCGCGGCGGCGATGACCTCTGCATCGCGTACTGAGCCGCCCGGCTGGATGACGGCTGTCGCGCCTGCGCGCGCCGCCTCCTCCACTCCGTCCGGAAATGGAAAAAAAGCATCTGAGGCGACAGCGCTGCCGGCCAGCGATTCTTGCGCTTTCAGGACTGCGATCTTCACAGAATCCACTCGACTCATCTGCCCCGCGCCGATGCCCAGCGTCCGGCCGGCACCTGCGAAGACAATAGCATTCGATTTCACGTGCTTCGCAATCTTCCAGCCGAATAACAGGTCCCGCAGCTCCTCGCGGCTCGGTTGCCGTTTTGTGACCACCTTCAGATCCGATTCCGCGATCGTCAGGGAATCGGGCTCCTGCACCAAAACGCCTCCAGAAATGCGTTTCAAGTCCCACAGGAACTTCTTCTCTCCTGGAAGGGCGCCCATTTGCATCAGCCGAAGATTCTTTTTCCCGGCAAGTGCCTCACGCGCCGCGGAATCGTAACCGGGCGCGAGGATACATTCGACAAAAAGCTTCGCCACTTCCGCGGCCGTATCGCCGTCCACGGTGCGATTGAAAGCCAGCACGCCGCCAAAGGCCGAGACAGGATCGCATGCGAGCGCCTGACGATATGCCTCCGCCAGCGTCCTCTGTTCCGCTGTGCCGCAGGGATTGTTGTGCTTCACAATCGCGCAGGCCGGATCGGCAAATTCCTGCACCAGCGACCAGGCCGCATCCAAATCAACGAGGTTGTTGTAAGAGAGTTCCTTGCCCTGGAGTTGCTGGGCCCCCGCTAAGCCTGAGGCTGGGAATCCGCTTGGAATGTAGAGCGCCGATTTCTGATGCGGATTCTCACCATAACGCAACGGAGCGTACCGCGATAATTCCAAATGCAGTTGCGCGGGCAACTCCGGCCGTGCACCCACAGTCACCGCGTTATCGGATACCGTGAGCCGTTCGAGTTCGCTGGCAATCAAGCTGTCATATCGCGCCGTCATGGCAAATGCTTTGCGCGCCAACGCCAGCCGGGTCTCCAAAGACCAATCGTGCCGTTCCGAAAATTCATCAAGGAGGCGGGCATAATCGCCCGGATCAGTGACCACCGCCACGCTCTCGAAGTTCTTCGCCGCCGACCGCACCATGGCCGGTCCGCCGATATCAATGTTTTCGATCAGGTCTTCCGCCGAAACGCCCGCTCGCCCCGCCGTCGCTTCAAACGGATAAAGGTTCACTACGACCAGATCCACCGGAGCAATTCCGTGCTGGCGCGCTTCGTCTCCGTCTTCGGGCCGATTGCGGCGGAACAAAATTCCGCCATGCACTTTCGGATGCAGAGTCTTTACGCGCCCGCCCAGCATCTCCGGCCAGCCGGTCAGCTCCGCGACTTCGCGAACTTTCACACCGGATTCGCGCAGCAGCCTGGCCGTGCCCCCGGTCGAGACCACTTCTACGCCGGCCTGCGTGAGTGCACGTGTGAACTCCACGATTCCCGTTTTTTCGTGAACACTGACGAGAGCCCGTTCAATCGGCACAGGCTACACTCCGCTCGGCGATTTAAAAAGTGACGAAGACGAATTGTAGCGCGCTCCCGGCGAAAGCGTCGATCCGATCAGGTCCGGCTTTCGGACTCCGGTGGGGTCCACCGGACTCCAGAAACCGGAGATCGGTGTCCCGAGCGAGTCCGCCTGGGGCGGACGAGCGAGGCATCTCTCCTGAGGTTCGCCGGTAAAAAAAGCCGCCGTTGCTGGATTGGAGCAGGGAAATTCTAAGTAGCGAACGAGCCGATCAGCTTTTCACTCGCGCCTTCAGCCGCGCCTTTCCGTTTTCTACGCTGACCACGAACTCGAGTTGCTGCCCGCGATGTTTGCGGATTTGGTCGGATTTCTGCAGAAGGAATTTCTCGAATTTCTCGCGCGAGAGGCGCTCGACAGACTCGCCGGACCTTTGCAAAGCCTCACGAAACGCATGATACAGTTCATCCACCTTACCGGATTCACGTTCCAGATCGGAGCAAGTGATGGATACTGACGGCGGGGATGCTGCACGGCGGGACCGGGCGCGTTCGGCTTCAATGGCGCGCGCCGCCGCGCCGAAATGCCTCTCCACCGTCCCCTCCTCGCGCCTCTGCATCCGCTTGTGAAAAATCTCGCGATATTTCGCATACGTTTGCGACAAATTGCCATATCGAAATCGCTGTCCGTAATTCATTTCCGCGGCGCGGTCTCCGTAGCGTTTGATGAGCTGCTCGATCCGCCATTCGATGTCGTTCGGCGGGCGTTTTCTGCCGCCGCCGAAATATTGATCAAATTCGATCTTGAGCTGGCGAATGTCGCGCTCAAGGCGGATCAGATCTTCGTCAGTCTGGCTTGTGGGCATGGGCGCAGGAGGAATTTTTATGCTAAAAGACGGCAGAAACCGCGTCAATTGGCCCATGGACCATTGCTCCCTATCAGGTACGTCTGCCGGCCTGGCTATGTTGCTCTGGCGGCGGAGCCTATGCTGAAATGCCATGGTATGAGCTC
>DASPYR010000347.1:0-2375 GCA_035636675.1 Rugosimonospora sp.
GACTTGGGCACGGGCAGCGATCGGCGAGGACACCTGCTGCCCCGGCGAGGAAGAGACCCTGCTTGATGAAATCCCTGCGCTCGTTGCCTGTCCGCATGACGCTGCCCTCCGTTCGCGCGCTATGACGGCGCCTAGTCTGCCGCCCGGTCGAAGCTTACCACCCTGCCGCCTCCACACCAGCGCATCGGCTGATCTAGAGCATGTTCCGCCCCAATTGAATCAGGGGGATTCTCGTGGGGCCGAGGATGGGAGAGGCTATCGGCATTGATTCGCTTTTGGGAGGCTGGGCGATGCCAAAGGCCTATTCTGGGGAGATGCGGGAGCGAGTGATTGCGGAGGTCGAAAGTGGAGCTTCGCGGCGCGAGGCGGCCGAGGAATTTGCGGTTAGTGCCAGCACCGCAGTTATCTGGGTCAAGTGCTTTCGGCAGACGGGCCGCTGCGCGGCCAAACCGCGGGGCGGAAGCATCTCACCATTGGAGAAGCATGCGGATTTTCTATTGGGTCTGATTGAGAAGCAGCCTGACCTGACGCTGGACGAAGTGGTTTTGGCGATGCGCAAGCACAAGATTCCTGGCGGCCGCACCGCGGTCTGGCGCTTCTTTAAGCGTCACAAGATTACTTTCAAAAAAAAGCCTGCGCGCAGCGGAGCAAGAGCGCGCGGACGTGGCGCGGGCGCGCCGGCGCTGGATGCGAGAACAGGGCATGTTTGATCCCGCTCGACTGGTCTTCGTCGACGAGACCGCCGCCAATACCAAGATGGTGCGGCTGAGTGGTCGTTGCCCGCGCGGCGAGCGCCTGATTGGCCGTGTGCCGCAGGGGCATTGGAAGACCATCACCTTTGTGGCCGCGCTTCGCCGCAATGGCATGAGAGCGCCGTGCACTGTTGATGGTTCAATGAATGGAGCCAAGTTTCTGGCCTACGTCGAACAGTGTCTGGCCCCCACCCTCAAGCGCAAGGATATCGTCATGATCGACAATCTTCCTGCGCACAAAGCTGCTGGCATACGCGAAGCGATTGAAGCGCGCGGCGCTACGCTTCGCTATCTGCCCCAGTACTCGCCCGACCTCAATCCCATCGAGATGCCGTTCAGCAAGCTGAAGGCGTCTCTGCGCAAGGCGGCGGAACGAACGATTCCTCGCCTGCGCCGCCGCATTGCTAGGTTCGCCTGCACCCTAGCCGCTCGCGAAGCTTGCAACTATTTCAGGCACGCAGGTTATAAGTGAATTCGACCGGAATCTGCTCTAGTCCTCAAGCGCGCCTCGGCCTCTCGCCTATCCGGCGAGTGGAGCGATGACGACTACGACGTCCTGTGTGAGGGCGAAGTTGTCGGCCGCATCATGAAAGCCGCAGCCGCGCCGGTAGGCCAGCCATGGCTATGGACGCAACGGCTGATCGGCCCTGGCGATCGAAAGAGACCCACTCGGAACGCTCCTCCGCCCAGATCTTTCACGAGTCGAACAGGACCGTTGCGCTTTCCCAATAGCCCCTGCCGAGCTCGCGTTCACGCTCGCGGCGGTCATCGGTAGCGGTACTCATTTAGTCCTACCTAAGAAGAAGATAAGAAAAAGAATAAGAAGCAGTACGGGGTGCAAAAAACTCGCACCCTAGGGTGCGAAAAACTCGCACCCTAATTCGCGACCATTTCGATCCGGGGGGAGCGGTGTAGGGAGCGGTGGACAATGATCATTCCAGCCTGTTCCAGTTCGATCAACCCTTTATCTTTACGGTACCGTGAAATTCCGAACTCCTCGAGATTTCCACAAACGAAAGTATGTCGGTATCGACGCCAGAACTTCCACAAAAGCACCACGGCAAGCCATCGGGTGGCCGGGCTCATAGCGCTGAGTTTTCGCAACCATGTTTCCGGCACCTTCACGAATTGCTCTCGGCGCCGTTTCTTCGGTAGCGGGCCAATGTCAAGGGTCTCAACTGCAATTCTTCGGCCATGGTGGTGAATGTAATGGACGTTACCCATAGGTCAGGCTCGCTTCGGTAATGCGCCGATTGCTTCGAGCGTCGACATGATCGTGTTCCACATCTTCTGCGCCACTGGACGTTTGTCGCAGTAGCGCGCTCCGCCGATCAGCGTCTGGTCGGCGTCAACACCGATTTCAAAATTGAAGAGGTCGCGTCCGGTTTGAAGCATGATCTCTCGGGCGTGTTCAATCTTTTCTCGATCAGTCTCTTCGAGAAGAATTGCATCGTGGATCAACATGCAGGGAATGATCCCAACCTTGCATAACTGCACTGTCGCCCATCGCAACATTTCGGCGCCACCACCTTGCATCTTGAAATTGCCGAGCGTGCGTTGATTGGGACTGGTTGTAATGCGGAGCGGCCAGCCGTGCGACGTCTCGATCTGACGTTCCAGCAT
>DASPYR010000348.1:0-2814 GCA_035636675.1 Rugosimonospora sp.
TAGATTGCAGGTCGATTTCACCATCGAGGATCCGGTCGCATATACCAAGCCTTTTACGTCGAGCTTATTCTTTCGCCTGCATCCGGATTGGAGCCTGATGGAGCAGGTTTGCGAGGATAACGCCGCCTTCTTGTCCTTCGAGCACTGAACTAGGCGAACGGGCACCGAAATGACCAGTCGATTACGATTGCCAATAGCGAGCGCCGCCACTCGTTGTCATTCCGAGGTCGCCGTCGGGCACGCCCGGGCGCGAAGCGCCACGCCGGCAAAAAAACCGTGCCCGATTCCTGCTTCGGCGACCGAGGAATCTCTCACGTTTTTGTGGGCGGCATCTCCATCTACCTTGTGGGTCTGAGGTCCGCCGTCACATAATGCGAGAACATCGAACAGGAGCCTGCGATGAATCCAGTTTCAGCTACGCAAACCACCTCTGAGCCCGAGAAGCAGCCCGCCAGCAGCGCCGCCATTGATCTCCGCAGCGATACCGTAACGCGGCCCTCGCCGGAGATGCGCCGCGCCATGGCCGAAGCCCCCGTCGGCGATGACGTCTACGGCGAAGATCCCACGATAAACAAGTTGCAGGCGCGCGCCGCGGAAATCTTCGGGCGCGAAGCGGCCATTTTTGTACCCACGGGCTCCATGGGCAATATCGTTGCCGTCAAGACCTGGACCCATCACGGCGACGAAGTGATCATCGAAGAGCGCGGCCACATTCATCAATATGAGATGGACTCCATCACCGCCATCGCCGGCTGCATGCCGCGCACCACCTACGTCGAGGACGGCATCCTCACCTGGGACTGCATTGAGCCGCTGATCCGTCCCAAGGTTTATTACCGCGCGCAGACCGCGCTCGTCAGCCTGGAAAGCTCGCACAACATGGCCGGCGGCACAGTCTATCCGCCCGAAGTGAGCGACGAAATCTGCGACCGCGCCCACGAGGCCGGCCTGCGCGTGCATCTCGATGGCGCGCGCATCTTCAATGCTTCCGTCTATCTCGGGCGCAGCGTGGCCGACATAACGCGCAAATTCGATTCCGTGATGTTTTGCCTGTCGAAGGGACTGGGCGCGCCGGTTGGCTCGATGCTCGTCGGCTCGCGCGAGTTCATTGAGAAGGCGCGCGTCTATCGCAAACTTTTTGGCGGCGGCATGCGGCAGGTAGGCGTTCTCGGAGCGGCCGGCCTCATTGCGCTCGAAAAATCGCCGGCGCGTTTGCATGAGGATCACGCCAACGCGCGCTACCTCGCCGAAGCGCTGGCGCAGCTGCCTGGCATCAAAGTCGATCTGCGCAAAGTGCAGACCAACATCGTCATCTTCGACGTGAGCGGCACGGGCCGCACCGCGGCGGAAATTTGCGCCGCGCTGACCAATCGCAACGTTTTGGCGGGCCCGACCGGCAAATACGCCATCCGCATGGTCACGCATTGCGACGTGGATCGCGCCGCCATCGACCGCGCCTTGCTGGAATTCCGCGCCCTCCTCGCCGCCGTCTAGCGCCCGCGAAGCTGTCATTCCGAGGTCACCGTCGGGCGCGGCCAGGCGCGAAGCGCCACGCCAGTAAAAAAGCCGTGTCCGATTCCTCTTGCGGCGACCGAGGAATCTCTCTTCATCTTTTGGGAACTGCACGCAGAGATTCTTCGTCCGCCCGAGGCGGACTCAGAATGACAATTGTTTCGTTCAGGTCGTTTACTGTCTCGTCCTGGCGTCTCGCTTAGCGCATCCAACCGTGTGAATATAGAAGTACGTGCATAAAGGCTTTCCTGAGGCCCAACCCGCGTGGACTTCTCCCTCACCGACGAACAGCAGCAGCTTCAGCGCACCGTGCGCGATTTCGCGCAATCGGAAATCGCCCCGCACGTCATGGAATGGGACGAAGCCTCGCGCTTTCCCGCCGAACTCATCCCCAAGCTCGCCGAACTCGGCCTGCTGGGCGTCCTCTTCCCGGAAAACTACGGCGGCGCCGGCCTCGGCTATATCGAATACGTGATCGCCATCGAAGAACTGGCGCGCGTGGATGGATCGGTCGCGCTCATCGTGGCGGCGCACAATTCGCTTTGCACCAACCACATCTACAAATTTGGCACGGAGTCGCAGCGTCAAAAATACGTGGTCCCGCTGGCGCAAGGGAAAAAGCTTGGCTGCTGGTCGCTCACCGAACCCGAAGCCGGCTCCGACGCGGGCGGCACGCGCACCGTCGCCGTGCGGGCGCGCGGCGGTGCTGGCCGCACCCTTCGAGGCTCTGGGCAAGCGGGCGAAGGTTGGGTGCTCAACGGCGCGAAAACTTTCACCACCAACGGTCACCACGCCGACGTCTGCGTGGCCATGGCCGTCACCGACCGCGAAAAAGGCTCGCACGGCATCTCCGCGTTCATCATCGAGAAAGGCACGCCCGGCTTTCGCCCCGGGAAAAAAGAAAATAAGCTGGGCATGCGCGCGAGCGACACCTCCGAAGTCGTCTTCAGCGATTGCCTGGTGCCCGAAGAAAATCTGCTGGGCAAGCAGGGCGACGGCTTCGTAAACAGCCTCCAGGTGCTCGATGGCGGACGCATCTCCATCGCCGCGCTGGCGCTGGGAATGGCGCAGGGCGCCTGCAACGCGGCCACGAAATACGCGCAGGAGCGCAAGCAATTCGGCAAGCCCATCAGCGAATTCGAGGGCATTCAGTTCAAGCTCGCGGACATGGTCACGGAAATTTCCGCCGCGCAGATGCTTGTTTATCACGCCGCGTGGCTGGCCGATAAATCAAACGCCAATGGCGGCGGGATGCGCTTCACGCGCGAATCCAGCATGGCCAAGCTCTACGCCAGCGAAGCG
>DASPYR010000349.1:0-7092 GCA_035636675.1 Rugosimonospora sp.
ATTGCAGCGGAAATGACAGAGCAGGCCGCCGACGCGGTCGAGCTCATAATTACGCGGGGAATCGCGCATGCAATGAATCGGTTCAACCAGCGCGTTACCCCGCCAGACGGAACCGAGGACGAGACGGATATTTAGCGTGTCGTGGCGCTCGAGAGCGCCGGCACCGAAACGAGGAAAAATGGCAGAACGCCTGTACGATCTGATTTTCATCTGTATGCCCACGACGCCGGAAGAGGAGATCACGAAAATCGTGAGCACGCTCGAGCAAACCGCCTCCGAGCATGGCGGCAAAGTGGAAAAGGTGGAGAAGTGGGGAACGCGCAAGATGGCTTATCGAGTGGCCAAACAGCGTGAAGGATTTTATGTTTATCTCGCGCTGCATAGCACGCAGGGGGCATTAATCAAGGAACTCGAGCGGCGCCTCAAGGTTTCCGACGCCGTAATCAAGTACATGACCGTGCGTGTGGACGAAGAGATCAAGCGGCAGCAGAAGCTCGTCGCGCATCGCGAGCATCGCGCGCGTCGCCGCCCGCGCAAGCCCGCGGCAGCTCCGGCAGGCCCGGCAGCCCCGGCAGCCGGTCCGGCACCGGAGCAGCAGGCGGCGGCCAGTTAGCCAACGAAATTCAACTCAAGAGAAAGTGGAGATGAGAGCCATGAGCGAGCAACAGCCAATACCCCGACCGCCGCATCCCGGCGGACCGCCCCGCGAAGGGCGCTCCGGTCCTCCGGGAGCCAGCGGACCTCCAGGTGGCCGGCGAGGCAAACGGCAATATTTTCGCAAGAAGAAGGTCTGCCGCTTCTGCGTCGAAAAAGTGGACTTCATCGACTACAAGAAAGTGGAAATGCTCCAGCCCTTCGTGCAGGAGCGCGGCAAGATTTTGCCTCGGCGCATGACCGGCACCTGCTCGAAGCACCAGCGGTGGCTCGGCGTGGCGGTGAAACGCGCGCGAAATATCGCACTGCTGCCGTTTGCGACCGAGCTCTAAGCCGCGGAACCATGAGGGAGATGCGATGCAAATTATCCTGCAAGAAGACGTCGAAAAACTCGGAGCGCGCGGGGACGTGGTGAGCGTGGCGGAAGGATATGCGCGAAATTTCTTGCTGCCGCGGAAATTGGCGCTGGAAGCTTCACCGGGAAACCTGAAGCGTCTGGAGAAAATTCGCACCACTCTGGCCAAGCGCACGGCTACCGAACGTGAAGGAGCGGAGAAGCAAGCGGAGTTGCTGAAGGACGTTACGCTCAGCTTCTCGCGCAAAGCTGGGGAAAGCGATCAGCTATTCGGTTCCGTTACAGCCGGCGATATTGTGGAGGCGCTCGCTGCTCAGGGCTTTGGGATCGATAAGCGGCGCATCGAACTCGCGGAACCGATCAAAGTGGTGGGCCAGTACGAAATCACCGCCAAACTGGTTCACGGTGTTACCGCGACGTTCAAGGTCAACGTTTCCCGCGAAGGATGATGTAGGGCCGCCCTTCCGGGCGGGATGCGTTGTGGCGAAGACGTAGCGCCGGGCGGAGGGCTAAAGGCGACGGCAGTTTTTTCCGCGCGCATTCACAGATTTTCCACGCGAACTCCTCAACGCGCGCCTCACTCCTGGTTTTCAACATTTTAAAAAAATTCACAGTTGAACGCTGTTGACCGGCCTCGACCGCATCCGCAGAATCATTGCCCCCAGCTTACAGGCGAGCGTTTGTTTGGTTCTTCTCCAAGGACTGAAGGAATCGGAAGTGCTTGCGTCACACGCTGCCTCCAGGCGAATATAGAGCGAAGGCACATTCATGGCTGACGCGACTCTCGAACGACCGCTGCCCCAGAACCTCGAAGCCGAGCGCAGCGTCCTCGGCGCCATCCTCCTCGATAACCACGCTCTAAATACAGCGATTGAGAAGCTGAAGCCGGAGGATTTTTTCTCGGATCCACATCGCCGCATTTTCAACCACATGATTCAGCTCGGGGAGGCGCAGCAGGCGATCGATCTGGTGACGCTGACCGACCAGCTTCGGCGTAAAGGCGAGCTCGAAGCGGTAGGCGGCGCGGCGTTTATCTCGCAGTTAGCGGACGGAATGCCGCGAGTTTCGAATCTGGAACACTATGCGCGGATCATCAAAGAAAAATCCCTGCTGCGCAACCTGATTCACGCCACCTATACCATCCAGCAGACGGCTCTGGACGCGGAGGAAGATGCGGATGCCCTGCTCGATCGCGCCGAGTCCTCGATTTTCCAGATTGCCGAAGACCGCATTCGAATGGGCCTGGTGTCCATGAAAGACGTGGTTCAGGACAATATGGAGCGCCTGGAGCGCGTCATTACGGAAGGAAAGCGCGTCACGGGGCTGGCCACGGACTACGCGCAGCTCGATAGCCTGACTTCCGGGCTGCAGCCTTCGGAATTGATCATCCTCGCGGCGCGGCCCTCGGTGGGGAAGACGGCCCTCGCGCTCAATATCGCCGAGAATGTTGCACTCCGCCAGCAAGCCCCGGTGGCCATCTTCAGCCTGGAAATGTCCAAGGAATCGCTACTTATGCGCTTGCTTGCCTCGCTGGCGCGCGTGGACGCCCATAGATTTCGAACGGGCCACTTGCGCCGCGAAGATTGGCGGGAAATGACACAGGCGCTGGCGCAACTAGCGGCCTCGCCGCTATGGATCGACGATTCCGGATCGGCGACTGTAACGGAAATCGGCGCGAAGGCGCGGCGGCTCAAGCGCGATCGCGGCCTCTCGCTGCTAATCGTGGACTACTTGCAGCTGATTGCGGCTCGCGGGCGGTTTTCCAATCGCAATGAAGAAGTCTCCAGCATCACCCGGGGTCTGAAGGCGCTGGCGAAGGAACTCAAAGTCCCGGTCCTCGTCCTAAGCCAGCTCACGCGGGCGCCCGAACGTGAGGAGCGCAGCCCGCAGCTCGCTGACCTGCGGGAATCGGGCGCCATCGAGCAAGATGCCGACGTAGTGCTTTTTATTCACCGGCCGAATCTCTTCAAAAAGAAAAGCCAGGTCACCGAAGAGGAGCGCGCGCAGACGGAGCTCAAAATCGCCAAGCAACGGAATGGGCCCGTAGACAGCATCCCGTTTGTTTTTCTGGGCAAATTCACGCGATTCGAAGAGGCCGCCAGCGGAAGCTGGATTGGCGGCGAAGAGTAGCAAGCTCTCTACGGAGTACGACCGGCACGAGATTTAACGAGCTTATCATACCTGCAAGACGTCGCCCTCGCGTGCCACCATTTCGTAAAGAACCGGATTTACAAAGAATCCGATCAACAGGCGGGAAAGCAGTCCGGCTTAGACCCGATCGCGCATCTCAAACGAATGGGCGGCGACGCTCGGCACGGCCTTGGGTTCATGCCCGCGCCTGAGGGCGAGGTGCAGCAAGAACATCACAACCAGAACGCCGCCGAAAGTGCAGACGATGGTCGCGCCTGTTGGGAAATCCCAGGCGACGGATAAATAGCATCCCAAGGCGGATACCAGGGTTCCCATGGTCCACCCGATCGCCAAGCGGCGTCCAATGCGGTCCGCGAACAGCATTGCCCCCACCGAAGGCACGATCAGATAACAGAAGACCAGCAGAACGCCCGCAATGGCTACCGACGAAGTGACTACAAATCCGAACGAAGCGTAAAAAAGGAAGTCCCAGAAGCGGAGAGAAACGCCTCTGGCTTCGGCGGCTTGAGGGTCCATGGAAATCTGGAGGAAATTCTTGCGAAAAATCAGGTGGAACACGCCGACGACTCCGTACAACATTGCCGTGTGGGCCACCTCCGGCCAGGAGACAGCCAGGATATTGCCGACGAGCATATCCTTCAGGTGTTCGGTTTCGCCCGTGGCCTTACTGACGGCGAGGATGGCGGCAGCAGAAGCGACCGCATAAGCGATGCCTATGAAGGCTTCCTGCGGAATCCTCGAACGCCGCAGCCGCACCAGGGAAAAAATGGCTGCGCCGAGAAGCGTAAATGCCAGGCTGATCCAGTAAGAAGCGGCGGCGTGCGGATCGAGTCCTATCAGGATGCCCATGGTTGCGCCGAGCGCGGCAAACTGCGCCAGCGCCAGGTCCACAAAGATCACGCCCCGCTCCACGACGTGCACGCCGAGGTAGGTGTGAATACCTGTGAGGATCAGGCTCGCTACGAAAGGCGCCAGCAGGAATCGAAGGACTTCCATCCACCCTCCTCGGGAATCATTACTTGGTTGCCTGGAACGCTTTGATCAGGAGGCCCAGATCGTAATCGAAGAGCTTGAAATAGTCAGTGATTTCCTTCTCGCCGCCTACCGAGGGAGGCATGATGACTGCTTGCGCTCCCGTTTCTCTGGCGATGCTCTGAGGTGTCTTGGGGTCAAAATAGGGCTCCACGAGGATCACGGTTACGTGTTCGCGCTTCATCATGTTGATGAGGTCCAGCGTGTGGCTCGGCGTAGGCGGAATGCCGGGCCGCGGCTCAATTTCGCCCATGGTCACGAGCCCAAAATACTTCAGAAAATTCGGCCAGGAGCGGTGATAGGTAATCACCTTGCGCCCGCGATACGGCTCCATTTCGGCCAGCCACTTTTTGCTGGCCTCGGTAAGCAGCTGGCTGAACGAATCGAAATTCTGGTTGAAGTAAGCGGCGTCGGAAGAACGCAGCTCGACAAGCTTATCGGCGATCCCTCGCGCCACTCTCCGCCCATTTTCGGGATCCAGCCAGTAGTGCGGGTTCCCGTATGGATGCACGTCGCCCTGCGCTCGCGTCACCTCGCCCGTGGGTTTCTCTAGGATTTCGGCGAATTGCGATGCGTCCAGATAACCGGGCCCACTGACCTGGATACGGGAGTTGCCGGATTGTGTGATGAGCGGCGGCAGCCAGCCGATCTCCAGTTGTAGGCCGACCACGACCAACAGGTCAGCCCGCCGAAGCTTCAACAGATAGCTTGGTTTCGCCTCCACGAAGTGGGGATCTTGATAGCCCTTGGCAATCGACTCGACATCGACACGATCTCCGCCCACCTCCTGGGCCAGGGCCGCGAGATCGGAGGTCGCGGTGACAATCTTGATTTTGCCCGCCGCCTGCCCGGGCATCGCACACATACCCAGCGCGAACGCGCCCGGCAAGAGGCCGAAACATAAGTGTCGGCATAATTGGGACAATTTCATGGTCATCTCCTAGAAAGGATGCGCACCGTGGGCGCCGAGGACGAATATAAATTGGAATAGCAGCTCATTACCGTCGCGGCCTTCAGCGAAATGAGTAAAACGGTATTGGCCGCGGACTTGACTGAACTCACTGGGCCAGTAGGTAAGCACGCCTGAAAGACCGTCATCGATCAGATTCGCGGTACGCGACCGGCCTGAACGGTCAAGGCGGCCGCCCACCGTCCATCGGCGATTGAGACGATAATCGCCGGAGGTGAAAAATCCGAAGGCTCGCTGCGTAAATGGCAGTTGGTCGCGGCGGCTCCAGACGAATTCGCCGCGGCCCACAAAATTATGATAGATGGTGCGCCGCAGCGGTGTCCAACGAAGTGTCGCGTCGATTCCATACAGATCGGTCAGAAACGCGCTGCCCAGATCATTGTGCCCGCGGGCGTAAGAGATACCGAGGTCCACATTTGTCTGGTCGGTAATATCGCGATAACCGCGGAGATGCCCCAACACGCTGGCATCGCCGCGGTTGCTGGACGTGAATACATCTCCTGAGTCACCCCGAAATACCTGAGCGGTTCCTTCGAGGAAGATGCCTTTTGGCGCCGGAAGGATGCGCGTCACCGAGAGCCCGGCATCATCAATTCCGTCTTCGCCGGCGAGCAACCTGTCGGTGACCAGCGGGCGATCTATCCAGGGCAATACGTGGTTATGTAGCGTGTTTACTTTGCCAAAGTCGCCGCGGAACTTGCCTCCTTTCGCCACGAATCCACCCGGCAGAGCCGTAAATGTGATGTAACCTTCTTCAAGACTCACGCCCGATTCTCCGAAAGTCAGGAAGAAGTCCCCGCGCGCATAGGGGTCGATGATGGCTTGCAGGCCCAGCTCGCTCTCATGCATCTGCAGCACAGGCACTGGATTTTGTCCTGCCGCGGCGAGCCCTGGCGGCACGTTCGCCTTGCCAACCGCTCCGATAAAATCCCCAATCATGCTGATGTCCGGATTGAGAATCTTCGATGCGGCACTCGCCCCGCCATAGTTAGGCAATGGCTGGCCCTGGGCCTGGACTGCCGACGTATCCGGCACTTGGGGCGAAAGGGCGGCAGTCACCGGATCGTGTGGATCGCCGGCTCGCACGGCATCCGCGGTCTTCACCGGATCGGCCGAGCCCACAAGTTCCGGGATGGCAGCTGAATCTACCTGAGGTGACAGGCTCCCGTTCCGAGCAGACGCCAAATGAACCGCTGGCATCCGCTGCGCTCGAAGCTCTTGTACTTCGGCTTCGAGCATACGAACGCGTTCTTCCAGAGCTTTGAACCTGGCCTCGCTCTCCTCAGCTGAGGTCTGAGCACGCAGAACTGCGGGAACAGATAACACAACGCAAAATACGAGAAGTGCCTGTTTCATCGCTTCGCCCTTTCACAGAAGTTTGGACTGGGAGTAAGCACGCTCGCGTGCGAAAATCAATTTTCGACCGGCTAATTAAGATTCGTTCTGCACGACATATCGGAATGCCGTGCCAAGGCCAGTTCAGAAGTAGGGAGGAGCGCGAGTGATGAGCAGCGGTGTGCGCAAGCTGGGGGCAAGGGAAGGCTCGGGCGGGCTGAACGCGACACCTAAACGTTGGGGAACCGCAATGCAGTGTCCCTGTGCCGCCCATTCAGCTACTTGCTGGTCCAAATGGCAGATTGGGCAGTTCGGGTTGGCGCTGCATTCGTGATGCTGCCAAGCCTCGCAGGCCTCGCCGACTGAAGTGGCAAAGAGCAAGATCGCCAGGAACGCTGCCGCGGTCACGAGTGCCCGGATTGGTCTCTTCCACTTCAAGCGCAAACCTCTTGTGCCCGTAGGGGTCTCAAACTAGCATGAATCTGGGACGCGCGAGAGTCATTTTTCGTTGCGCCCCCCTGTGTATAGCCAAGCCACCTCCACGCGCTTGGCCCCGCGGAGTTAAGGTTTAACTGCCGGAGGTGGTGTTAACTAA
>DASPYR010000350.1:0-11922 GCA_035636675.1 Rugosimonospora sp.
CAGCTGGGCCTTCAGGAGCCGAAGGTCCTGGCGAGGAGGTGCCGCTTTGCTCGTCTCCCGTCAGGTCGGCGACTTCAAGAGGGATTCAGAGAGGAACGAATGGAACTTGGAGATGCGGATACGGCCCCGGAATTATGGTTACGTTCCAAGCTCTCTGTTTTCAACATTTGCAAAAATGTTGAAATGGCGCCGCTTAAACCCCTTTAGAATGCGCACTTATCTAAAACAGGGGAGGGGGGTACCCAGCCCACTGAAGCGCATCTAAGCACTCAGTTGTCGGGAGTCTAAACCATGAAAGAAGCTGTGATCGCGAGTTCCGTACGTACCGCCGTCGGTAAAGCCTATAAGGGCACGCTCCACGCCACCCGCCCCGACGACCTGGCCGCGCTAGCTATCACCAATGCGATCGGGCGTGTCCCTGGGCTCGACCCCAAGGAAATTGAAGACGTTGTTCTGGGTTGCGCCATGCCCGAGGGCGAACAGGGCATGAATATCGCGCGTATCGCCTCCTTGCGCGCCGGTCTGCCCGTGGAGTGTTCCGCCATTACCGTAAATCGCTTCTGTTCTTCGGGCTTGCAAGCCATCGCCATGGCTGCGGAACGCATCATGCTCGGCAATGCCGAAGTGGTGATCGCCGGCGGCGCGGAGTCAATGAGCATGGTGCCCATGGGCGGCAATAAAACGTCCCCGAATCCCTGGTTGATGGATCATTATCCGGACACCTATTTGGGCATGGGGCTCACCGCGGAAAATCTGGCCCGCAAGTATCAAATCACGCGCGAGAAAGCCGACGAGTTTTCCTATTGCAGCCACCAAAAGGCCCTCGCCGCAATCGCTGCGGGAAAATTCAAGGATGAAATCGTGCCCGTCGAAGTCCGCAGCACAATCGTCGCTAATGGAGACGGCCGCGGTGGCCGCGCCAAAACGGCCACCAAGGTCTTCGACACCGACGAAGGACCACGCGCCGATACGTCGCTCGATGCGCTCGCGCGGCTCAAGCCTGCATTTCATGCGCACGGAACCGTCACTGCCGGAAATAGCTCGCAGATGAGCGATGGCGCCGCGATCTCCGTGGTCATGAGCGCCGACCGCGCCCGCGCCCTCGGCGTGAAGCCTCTGGCTCGGTTCGTCTCCTTCGCCACAGCCGGCTGCGCCCCGGAAGAGATGGGCGTGGGACCGGTGTTTGCCATTCCCAAGGCGCTGCGCCTGGCCGGTTTGAAGCTCGATCAGATCGACGTTATCGAGCTGAACGAGGCCTTCGCCGCGCAGTCGCTTTCCGTGATTCGCCTCGCGGGTCTGGATCCCGCGCGCGTCAACCCGAATGGTGGCGCCATCGCTCTCGGCCATCCGCTCGGCTGCACCGGAGCGAAGCTCACCGCCACGATTGTGCGCGAACTCCAGCGTCGCAAGGCGCGCTATGGCATGGTTACCATGTGCATCGGCGGCGGCATGGGCGCCGCCGGCATATTCGAGCGCCTCTCGTAATTTTTTGGAGGAGATATGGCTACTACGGCGACACCCGGAACCCTCGCACCCGGAGGCGGCTTTCTCCTGGAATCCCCGCGCGCGGAAGACGTCTTTACTCCCGCTGAACTGACCGACGACCATCGGCTGATCGGCCAGGCCGCCGAGGAATTCGTTACCAAGGAAGTCGCTCCGCTCATCCCCGAACTCGAGCAGCACAAAGAAGGGCTGATGGCCCAGCTGATGAAAAAAGCGGGAGAGATCGGCCTCTTGGGCGGCGGCGTGCCGGAAGAGCATGGCGGCTCGGGACTCGACCGCATCTCCTCCACGGTCCTCTCGGAGAAGATTTCCTCCTACGGCTCCTTCAGTGTGAGTGTTGGCGCGCACTCCGGAATCGGCACGCTGCCCATCGTTTACTTCGGCACCGAGGAGCAGAAGAAAAAATATCTGCCCAAACTCGCCACCGGCGAATGGCTGGCCTCTTACTGTCTCTCCGAGCCTCAGGCAGGCTCGGACGCGCAGAATTCCCGCACCCGCGCCGTGCTGTCTCCGGACGGCCGCCATTGGATCTTGAACGGCCAGAAAATGTGGATCACCAACGGCGGATTCGCGGATGTATTCACGGTTTTCGCGAAAGTGGACGGCGAAAAATTTTCCTCCTTTATCGTCGAGCGCGGCTTTCCGGGATTTTCGGTCGGCGCCGAGGAAAAGAAAATGGGCTTGCGCGGCAGTTCTACCGTCCCGATCTTCTTCGAGAATTGCCGCCTGCCCCGCGAAAACCTGCTGCACGAAATCGGCCGCGGGCACATCGTCGCTTTCAACATCCTCAACGTCGGCCGGTTTACGCTCGGCGCCTCCTGCTTGGGATTTTCCAAAAACGAGCTCGAATCCGCCGCGCGCTACTCCAAGGAGCGCACGGCTTTCGGTCATTCCATCAGCGATTTTGGGCTGGTGCGCGCCAAGCTCGCGGAGATCGCCATTCGGACTTTTGCGCTGGAATCGATGATCTATCGAACAGCGGGCACCATCGATCAAGCCATGAAGGCCGGCGCTACCGGCGGGAACAAGGCCACGCACACGATGAAGGTTCTCGAGGAATACGCCATCGAATGTTCCATCGCGAAAGTATTCGGCAGTGAAGTCCTCGACTACACCGTGGACGAAGCGGTGCAAATCTATGGCGGCTACGGCTTCCATGAAGACTACCCCGTCGCGCGGGGTTACCGCGATTCGCGCGTGAACCGCATCTTCGAGGGCACCAACGAAATCAACCGCATGCTCATCATTCAGATGCTGATGAAGCGTGCGCTCGCCGGCACTCTGCCCCTTATGGCAGCCGGCGCAAAACTTCAGGAGGAAATTCTCAGCGGTTCGCCGGTGGAAGATTCGCCCGACGGGCCGTGGGCGGAGGAAAGCCGCATCGTTCGAGGAGCCAAGAAGGTATTTTTGCTCGCCGCCGGAGCGGCCATGCAGAAATATCGGGATCGCCTCGCCGATCAGCAGGAGATCATCGGCGCGCTGGCCGATATCGTCCTGGAGATCTACCCCATGGAATCTGCGCTGCTGCGCGCCCAGAAAGCCGTCGCGGCGCGCGGCAAAGATTCCTCCGGCGCCATTGCGGCCGCGGCGCGAGTCCTGCTGCAGGATGGTGCAGCGCGAATCGAAGCCGGCGCCCGCACGGCGCTCGCGGCTTCGGTCGAGGGCGATATGCTGCGCACCCAATTGGCGGTGCTGCGCCGGATGATCAAGCGCGAACCGGCGGACACAATCGGGCTGCGCCGCACGGTTGCCGATGCGGTGATAAATGCGAATGGTTATCCCTTCGAGGGACGCTAAGTCCATTGAAGCCGCAACTTGCAAAAGATAATGCTCAGCGCGGGCGGTCTCTCACTGGCTCGGAAGCTCCTGCAGACGTAAATTCGGACGTTCGGTCGTCCCAGTGGAGTTGCGGCTGGATTCCTTCGCTGGCGGAACCATACCTTCGCGGCTACGCGTCGACCTTTGAAAGCGGCAACTCTCTTTTAGGCTGTCACTTCCTGGCGCAGCGTTCCGCTGTATCGCCGCCATCCGGCAAAAAAGTGCGATCCGCCGCCTCGGAAAAAGCGTCAGCGGGATTTTTTATCGGCTATCTGCTGGACCATCGCGGGCTGCCTTTTCTCAAGTCCACGCCGCCGGAATTTCTGGTCTTCTGTTTTGTTGGGCCGCTCGGCGGCCGCTTGCATCGGCGGCTCGTCAGCGAGCCAGACAGCCTGATGCATCGCACCGCCGAATATATACGCTGGTTGACGCACCACCCGCCGCGCTTCGAGCTATTCACCGAAGAAAAGGCCGCGCTGGTCCGTCATGTTCCCACGCAGCAATGGCCGGCCAGCCGAACCGAACACTACGCCCGAAATTTCGCCATCGAAACACTGGCTTGGCTGGTGCGCAGCGCGCTGGTGCGCCGGCTGCCCAGCGAGATCACCGCATTCTCCCATCCCTCATCCAAGAGGCGCACCGCGCGCAAATAGCCGCGGAAACAATTTGTCGATGTCTCCAGTCTTTCCTGTATTTTTGGATTAGGCACGTGCCCACTCCGATTTTTCCACACTTAAACCCCTCTTTGCCGGTCCCGCATCTAAAATAGCGAGAAGGGCGAGGACAATCTCAGATTTACAGGTCCGAATTCAGGCCCCGAAAGGATTCCCGTGTTTTCCCCTTGGTCGGTTCCAGAGCAGAAAGCTCGCAAGTGGATGTGGATAGGTCTGGCAATTGTCGCGGCGCTGCAATTCTATTACGTGCAGGAGGTGATCGCGGCTTTCGTGGTTCTGGGCGTGCTGTTTGCTCTCGTCGCGGGAGCAGGCCTTCTGGTCTTCCTGGTCGATCGGGCCAGCGCACGAACTCTGACCCGGGCCGAACTGTGCGTGCTGGCTATCCTACGCACTCCGCGCCGCGGCATGAATTTCGTGGCCACGCTGACGGCGAGACGGCAGCCGCACGAACGCACAGCTCTCCCTCAATAGAACGCAGCTCCGCCATCCACGTTTAGGGATTGCCCGGTGATGGCACTGGCTTGATCGGAAGCGAGAAACACGGCCGCGGCGGCGACTTCATCCGCCGTTTGTCCCCGGCCTTGCAGAATTCCCTCCAGAAGCTGCCGCAGTTGAACCTCCGGACTGATTGCCAGGCGAGCCGCCAGCGCATTCCCGAGATCCTGAGACATCTTGGTTTCCGTAACTGGCCCCGGACAGATCGCGTTCACACGCACGCCGCGACGGGCGGCTTCCGCCGCGGTCACGCGTGTGAGCCCAAGCATGCCCGCTTTTGCCGCCGCATACGGCGCTCCCCATGCAAACGCAGCTTTCGCGGAAAGACTGGAGATATTCACAATGGCGCCTGACCGGCGCTGATACATACCCGGCAAAACGAGCCGCGTGAGGAGAAACGCGCCGCGCAGATGCACCGCGATCACGCGATCCCATTCTTCCGGGGAAATCTCCTCGACAGGTTTCACCGGCCCGTAATCACCGGCATTGTTAACGAGAAGGTTCACGGCTCCCAGCCGATCCTCGGCGGCTGCGACGATGCGAGCGCAATCCGCTTCGCGCGAAACATCCGCTGCAATCCACGCGGCTTTGCCGCGAGCCTGTTCGATTTCCCCGGCGACGTTGCGGAGTTCCGCTTCCGTGCGCGACGCAACCAACACGGCTGCGCCCTCGGCAGCGAATCGCTTGGCGATCGCGCGGCCGATTCCGCGCCCGCCGCCGGTTACCACCGCAACTTTGCCCTCGAGAAGCATGGATCTTGCTGATGAGCTCGCGAGCAAGGAGCATAGCATTGCACAGAGGCGTCTCGAAACCGTGGGCGAGCGCAACGCGACGCAAAATCGTGCGATAAACTGGCTGTATGGCGGCGCGAAGGAAAATTGTGCTGGCGATCGGTCTTCCTGGAGCAGGGAAATCCACCTACTTTGTGCGCAAGGGAATCGTGCCGCTCTCGAGCGATTTGATTCGCGAGCTGCTTTATGACAATGCCGCCGATCAACGCCACCCGGAATGGGTGTTTGCTGCTCTTCGGGAGCTCTTGCGGCGCCGCTTAGCCGCGGGCGCCCAGACAACGTACATCGATGCCACGAATCTCACCCGATTCTTTCGGCGTCCCTTCTTGCAAATCGCACGGGAATTTGGCTGCGCTGCCGAGGCACTCTATTTCCATGTGCCGTTGGAGATTTGCCTGAAACGAAACCGCAAGCGGGAGAACCTACGAGCCGGCCCAGGCCGGGACGCGCGCGTTGTGCCGGAAGACGTTTTGCGCCGGATGGCACGGCGGATCGAACCTCCCACGCGGGAAGAAGGCTTCTCGCGCATCGTTGTGGTGCGGAGCGGGGCCAAAAAGTCGCGTAGGCGGGCGAAGCTGGAATGAGGTATGATGTGCGTTTTCATGGACTCCGGGCGAGGTGTAGCTTTGCCAAATAGTGTCCTGCCGAAGGGAAAGAAGCTGTTGCGAATCCGCCCCCGCGGATTTTGCGCTGGCGTGGTTCGGGCGGTGGATATCGTGCAGCTGGCCGTGGAAGCCTATGGTCCGCCGGTTTATGTGCACCATGAGATCGTTCACAACCGTTACGTGGTCGAGCAGCTGCGGCGCCGGGGAGCGATCTTTGTCGAATCGGTCGAGGACGTGCCGATCGGGGCGGTGCTCATCTTCAGCGCTCATGGCGTCCCCCCAACCGTGCGCGAAGAGGCGCATCTGCGCAAACTTCGCGTGATCGACGCGACTTGTCCGCTGGTGACCAAAGTGCACCTCGAGGCCCTGCGCTTTGCACGTGAAGGGCGCACGATCATTTTGATCGGTCACAAGGATCACCAGGAGATCGTGGGGACTTCGGGTGAGGCTCCGGAGCAGACCGTGGTGGTGGACAGCGTGGAAGCAGTGAACCGGCTGGTGGTGGAGGACCCCACGCGGCTCGCTTACTTGACGCAAACCACGCTCAGCCTCTACGACACCAACGAAATTGTGACCAGGCTGCGGGAACGCTTTCCCCAGATCGCCGGGCCCGCATCCGACGATATTTGCTACGCCACTCAGAACCGGCAGGAGGCAGTTGAGCAGGTGGCGCGCGAAGTGCAGCTTATGCTCGTTGTTGGATCGCCGAACAGCTCGAACTCCAATCGCCTGGTGGAAGTAGCGCAACGCTGCGGCGTAAAGGCACGGCTGATCGATGACGCTTCGGCCATTAGCGCAGATTGGTTTGAAGGAATTGAAAGCGTCGGGCTGACGGCAGGCGCTTCGGCTCCGGAAGTATTGGTCGAACAGGTGAGCGAACGCCTGGCCCAGTATGGCTTTACCGACCAGAGCGATCTCGACCTGATTCGCGAGGATGTGCGATTTACATTGCCGCCCGAACTTGCCGTTATCGCGCCAGCGGCCAAGAGCAACTAGTGCCGTTCCAACTATTTCGAATAACGGGCTAGCTGGAGTTCGTAGCAACAAGTTGGAACGGTACTAGCAGTCAGAAGCGGCTGCGGGGGATCAGCCGCTCCCCAAAAGATAGTCAAGGAGAAATCTTGGCGGTCAAGATTGTCCGTCAGGTGAAGAGCATTGCGCTCTTGGGCGCGCCAACCAGTGCGGCCGGATTAGCCAGCGGTCAGGAGGGCGCTCCCGCAGCCCTGCGCTCGGCCGGTCTTCTCGACCGCCTCACCAGCGCGGGATTCCAAGTCACCGATTACGGCGACTGTGCGCCGCGCGTTTACAAGGCGGATGACGAACATCCCAGGGCCCGCAACGTAAACGAAGTGCTGGCGATTCTCGAAGAATTGCGGCCCAAAGTGGAGATTGCCGTGAAATCGGGCGCGCTGCCAGTGATATTGTCCGGCGATGATTCGGTGGTCCTTGCCGCGATTGCCGGAGCCCGCCGGTACTATCGCCACGTCAGCCTGATCTCCGTCGATCGCGACGCCGGGCTGAACGTGCCCGCCATGACGCCCTCGGGGTGCGTGGATGGCATGGTCATATCCCACGTCACCGGCCGGGGAGCGCCGGAATTGCTGCGCTTCTGGGGCGAGCCCCCGCTGGTGCGCGAGCCGGACGTGGCTGTGTTTGGGATCGACCGCATAGACGAGCCTGAACAGAGATGGCTGGTGCGCTCGCCTCTGCACCGTTATCTGGCTGTCGATCTGAAAAAACGGGGCCCCGCTGTGGCGGCACAGGAAGCGCTCGAAACCATGCATGGCTCTCGGCACGAATTTGTGCTGCTTCTCGATCTGGATGTCGTCGCTTCTGAGGATTTTGCGGCGACGAATTATCCGGGGTCGGGCGGATTGAGCCTGGACGAAGTACGGCAGGCATTGGCCGTTTTCGCGCGGCAGCCCAACCTCGCCGCACTGGTTCTTGCCGGTTACAATCCCACACGCGATGCTGATGGAAGCGGGGTGAAGATCGTCGTCGATTTGCTGGTGGATGTGTTAGCGCCCCGGTTGCAGGCGCCGCCAGTCGAAGCAACCGAAAGTGCCACCGCAACGGAAAGCGCCGCGACCACAGAGGAAGCTCCTGCGAATGTGAGCGAAAATACTGAGCCGGCAGCGCAAGCGACCTCTGCGCCCGCGAATGCTTCCTCGGAGCCGCCGGACATCGCCGCACCTGCATCCGAATCCGTTGCTCCAGAGAAAACTGCTGTGCCTTCGAGCGACGGCACGCCGGACAAGCATTCCGATGTGGTCTCCGAAAGCGAACCGCCCGCCGAGTAGCAAGCAGCTTCCCGCGACCAGGCTATCCGATAACGGTCAATCGATCAGGCTGAGTGTGATCCCGAAAGCGCGGCTTTGACGCGCGCCGGGGTAAGCGGCGTCTGGCGCACGCGAGCGCCTGTGGCGTCGAAGATAGCATTGGCGATGGCCGCGGCCGTGGCGCGGCTGGAAGGTTCCCCCGCGCCGCTCGGCGGAAGTTCGGGATGATCAATCAGCACGATATCGACTTGCGCGGGAATGTCTCGAGCGCGAGCGATCGGGTAAGTGGTCCAGTCCACGCTGGTGACGTTGCTGCGGTCGAAGGTGACCTCTTCCTTCATTCCGCGGCTCATGGATTGAATCAGGTTCGCGGCGATGGTACCGCGCAGGGCTTCGGGGTTGATGATCAGCCCGCAGTCGTGGGCGCAGACGAAGCGCGTAACGCGCGCGGCGCCGGTGCGCCGATTCACTTCCACTTCCGCGATGGTGCCCACGTAAGTGCCGCCGCGCGTGCTCAAACCCACGCCGCGCCCGGTCACGATATCGCCCGAGCCTTGGTTTGATTTTGGCGACGGCCGCCGCTCCCAACCCGCCTTTTCCGCCGCTGCCGTTAATACTGCTTTGGCCCGCGCATTATCGAGATGGCGCAGGCGGAATTCGATGGGATCAGCTCCGGTGGCGGCGGCGAGTTCATCCATAAATGATTCCACGGCGAAGCTGGTCTGCGGCCCTTCGGGATCGCGCAGATGGGTGGAGCGCAGTGGCGAGGCCCCGCTGTAGAAGCCGGAGAGGACGTGCGAAACAGCGTGGACATTGGGAAAAACGTACGCCGGCGCCTGCACGCCCCACTGGGCGAATTCGTCCACGCCGCTCGTATTGGGAATGCCGGTGAGTTGCGCGCCGAGATAATTGTCCGCCGTGGCGGGCACGAACATGATCTCGCCGCCTGAAAAAGCACGCGAGGTGAAGTCGACGGCGCCGATTTCTCCCCGCTCATCAATCGCGGCGGCGAGGTCGCAGACTACGGCGGGGCCTTTGGTTCCCCATGCCGTCATATCCGCGCGGGACCACTGCACGCGCACGGGCTTGCCGACGGCCTGAGAGAGCAGAACGGCGTCGGCTGCGGTGTCCTCGAAACCGGGACGGCCGTAGGAGCCGGCATCTTCCACCCAAATCACGCGGACTTTGTCGAGGGGCACGCGCAGCAATTCGGCGAAACCTTTCTGAAGGGCATGGGGTTTCTGACCGCCCGACCAAATCGTGGATAGGCCATCGGTATGAATGTCGGCCACAGCGCATCCCGGCCCCATCGTCGCGTGCGATTGAAAGGGTACTTCGTAGCTGGCCTGCACTTTTTTCGTTGTGGACGCCAGCACCCCGGCAGCATCGCCTTTCTTGAGCGTTTCTTTTGTCGCCTTGGGAGCGACCGAACGCATGTGTTGATACAGATCTTTCTGCTCGGGGAAGGCCCTTTCGGGCGCACTCCAGCTAACCCGCAGGGCTTTGGCGGCGCGAATGGCGGCCCATTCGTTTTCCGCGACGACGCCGAGGAAATTGCCCTTGGTCACAGTCTGCAGGTAACCGGGAATTTTCTTGGCTGCGGAGTCGTCCACGCCCATCAGCTTGGCGCCCACCCCGGCCGGACGAACCACGCGGCCGTGCAGCATTCCGGGCACGCGCACATCCGTGACGTATGGCCACTTGCCGAGAATTTTGGGCGCGAGATCGACGCGCGGGACGGGCTGGCCGACGACTGTGTAGGTCGAAGGATCTTTGGGTTTGCCGAGGCCTTCCACATTCAGCGCGAAGCCTTCGCCGGAAACCTTCAGCGCATCATCGAGATCGCCGGAAGCAGCGAGCTCAGCATAAGAGACTTTTCGGGCGGGATCGGCTTTCACGCTCACGACGCCTTCGCGAACCTGGAGCTCGCCGGGAGAGGCGCCTAGATTCTTTGCGGCCAGGCGCAGCAAAAGTGCACGCGCGGTGGCCGACACGTTGCGCAGCGGCTTCGAGCCGAGTGCGATGGAGGTGCTGCCACCCACGCCGCCCTGATCGGCGGTGCTGGAAGTATCGCCCATCACGAAAACGACGCGAGCGAGCGGCACGTCCAGCTCCTCGGCGACGATCTGGGCGAAGCCGGTCTCCACGCCCATGCCAATTTCCGCCTTGCCAGTAAAAACGTGCACGGTTCCATCGCGATCGATGCGCAGCCAGGCATCCAGGCGGTTCGGGGAAGGCGTCGGGGTGACCTCGGCCGCTGCCGCTAAAACCTGCGGCAGAACCGCGCTATCGGCCAGGCTGAAGCCGATCAAGAGCCCGCCCGTATCCTTCACGAATTCTCTTCTGGAGAGCACGTTCTTCGCGGCCATGGCTATGCGCTCCTCTTGGTTTCATCCGCGGCTTGCCGAACGGCGGCAAAAATGCGCACGTGGCTGCCGCAGCGACAGATCAGGTTCTCAAAGGCGGTTCGCATCTCCTCATCGCTGGGATGCGGATTTTTGTCGAGCAGGGCTTTGGCCGTCAGCACCCAGCCGTTCAGACAGTAACCGCACTGGAAGGCCTGCTCCTGGATAAAAGCTTTCTGCACGGGGTGGGGATTGCCGTCGGTCGCCAGCCCTTCGAGTGTGACGATCTCTTTTCCCGCAGCGGCGGATACGGGCAGGGTACAAGAACGCACCGCGCGATTATCGATCAGCACGGTGCAGGCACCGCATTGTCCCAGGCCGCAGCCGAATCGGGGATTATTCAAAGCCAGATGGTCACGCAGCACGTAAAGCAGCGGACAATCCGGCTCGACGTCGACGGTGCGGGATTGACCATTTACTTTTAACAATGTGCGGCTCATGAGGACCTCAGGCGCGGAATGGCTTATCTCGCGCGATTCTGCCCCGTATTTTACTCCTTTGGCAAGCCCGGGAAGAAGAGAACTAGGATTGTGAGGGCGCGTCGCCGCCTGCCCGAAAGAATGATCCGGAGAACGCAGGCAAGACTGGGACCGTAGTACGCGCTGTTGCCCGTTAGGCAATATCGGTTGCGTCGTATGTCGCGAAATTGGCAATTACTCCGATGGCGGCGCCGGGCTAACCTGGGTAAGGGAGGCAAAGCGCCATGTCCCGTAAAGTGCTCATTATGCTAGGAATGCTGTGCTTGCTATCGACTGCTAAGGCTAAAGCAGACGACGTCGCCTATGCATCTTGCCCGTCGGGAGAAGGATATGTATTTCTCTATGACACGGTGACCGGCTTCCAGGTGTTAGCCAACCTGAAATGCGGGCAAAGGGTCACGGTTCTGGATGCGCGAGATAACGCCAGAACCAGGGTGCGGACCGCGGATGGGAAAGAGGGCTATGTACCGAAGCCTTCCCTTACTGCCCCTGCACCTGCGGGGCAACGGCCACCCGCGGCGCCCACGGCTCCCGCAGCGCCCCCGAACTCCAGCAGCGAACAGCTAAAACCGCAGGCAAAAACTCAGCCGCAGGCACAAACTCCGCCGCAACGCCAGACGGAATCACAGCCACAGCCGCAACCAGAGCCACAATCGCAGCCACAGTCTCAACTGCAACCATTACAACCACAACTACAACCGCAATCGCAACCAGAACCACAGCCACAGGCGCAACCACAGCCGCGTACACAGCCACAGCCAGAACCGCAGCCGCAGTCACAGCCAGAACCGCGATCGCAACCACAACCACGGCAACAAGCACAACTACAGCCGGAACCACAGCCTGCTGCAACAGCGTTTACACCGTTTTCCA
>DASPYR010000351.1:0-8695 GCA_035636675.1 Rugosimonospora sp.
TCATTGGGGCGAAGTAATCCGTGTACATGTGGATACCAAGGGCAACCTTTGGGTTTTTCATCGCTGCTTCAATGTGGTGCCGCCGGGCAGCGCGACCTGTATCAATCGGGGACCGGCGAATCCGCCCATTCTGGAATTCGACCCGTCAGGCAAGCTTCTGAAGAGCTTTGGCGCGGGAATCTTTGCGTATCCACATGGATTCACCATGGATCGAGACGGGAATTTGTGGGCGAGCGATGTAAATGACCAGCCAACGATACTCGGCATGTCCGCGAAGAACGCGGCCGGCGTGATCATGGGGCAGAAAGTGCTCAAGCTAAGCCCAGAGGGCAAGGTGTTGATGACCCTGGGCAAAGAGGGCGTGGCCGGAACTGGTCCGGACACGTTCGACCGGCCCACAGGCGTTGCCAATGCTCCCAATGGAGGAATCTTTGTGGCCGACGGTCATTACCCGAACAAGCACGACACAGCGCGCGTGGTGAAATTTTCAAAAGACGGCCGCTTTATCAAATCCTGGGGACACAAGGGTGCGGGGCCCGGCGAGTTCGACGAACCGCACGACATTTTCATCGGCGGCTCGCAGAATCGGGTTTACGTGGCCGATCGGCGGAATCGCCGCATGCAGGTTTTCGACCAGGAAGGCAACTTGATCGCGGCGTGGAAGCAATTTGGGCAGCCGAGCTCGGTATTTGTCGGAAAAGACGACACGATTTACGTGGGCGCCTCATTTCCGGACCCGAACGCCAAAAAAGGGGAGTTGCGGGGCATCACGATTGGAAACGCTAAAGATGGCTCGCTCAAGGCGTTCATTCCCGATCCTGCGGACCTCGACCAGGTGATCACGGGAACTTCGGCGTCGGGAATCGCCGCGGACGACAAAGGCGCCATCTACGCGGCAGACGTTGGCACACACAACCTAAGAAAATACGTGAAGGTCAATTAGAGGCGCTGGCAGGAAATATACGAGCGATCGAGCGCCTCAACCGAGGGGCAGCCAAGCAACCGCATGGTGCGCTCCAAATCTGTCCTCAGAATTTCAAGGGCGCGCGCCACGCCGGCCTCGCCTGCGGCCGCCAATCCGTAAGCATAAGCCCTGCCGCAAAGAACTGCGCGGGCGCCCAGGCAAAGGGCCTTTACGATGTCCGCGCCGCGCCGAATGCCTCCATCCATGAGCACTTCGATTTGACCATTCACTGCCGACACGATTTCGGGCAATGCTCTCAAGGTAGCCTGCACGCCATCGAGTTGTCTCCCGCCATGATTGGAGACCACTACGGCTGAGGCTCCCTCGTCCATGGCGCGCCGGGCATCCTCTCCGGTAAGCACTCCCTTGATGATGATTGGGCCGCGCCAGGCATCACGAATCCAGCGCAAATCTTCCCAGGTGATCGTCGAGAGAGATAAAGCGGCGCCGACGTCGATCAGCGGCATGGGCCCGCGTCCGGGAATGACGACGTTGGGCAGCGGCCGTACGCCGCCGTCCAGCAAAAAGCTCGCGAGCCAGCCCGGGTGCGCCAGCACTTGCGGTGAAAATCGAATCTTTTCGAGGAGACTGGGGCCGAGCAGTTCCTTCATGCCGTTGCGGAAGTCGCGCTCACGCATGCCCGCGACGGCCGTATCAATGGTGACAAAGAGACCCGCGTATCCGGCATTCCGCGCGCGCTCCAGGGCGCCCTCGGCAGCTTCGCGGCCTCCCATTATGTAAAGCTGATAGAACACCGGGCCGACCGATGCCGCTCTTACGTCTTCCAGCGGGTAACCGGAGATCGTCGAGAGTACGTACGCCGTGCCCGCCTGACCCGCGGCACGAGCCGCCGCCACTTCACCGCCCGCGTGGATGACGCGCGTGTATCCGACGGGCGCCAGGAGCGCGGGAAGCGACAACTCGCAGCCCAAGACCCGAGTGCGCAAAGCGCAGTGCGGCATCGCTACGGCTTGGCGTGGGCGAAACGTGATGTCCTCAAAAGCGCGGCGATTTTCGCGCAGCGTGATTTCATCCTCCGCGCCTCCGTCAACGTAATCGAAGACGACTCGGGGCAGCCTGCGGCGCGCCAAAGTTCGTAGGTCGGCGATATTCACCACGCGCGGAGATGCCACTTTATGAGCGTCCTTCATCATTTGCAGAGCCCGTGACCTCTGCCGTGAGGAATCTATCATGACCGAGGAGGCAAATGACGCCCATGCCGCGGAGGCGAAAGGAAAAATTGGTCCTCGGAACTGAAGCGCGCTACAATCCCGGCCCAAGCGGGTTCCATGCGGGTTCGCGCTCGCAATTTTCGCCCCCGGAGAGCAAACGATGACGCGATTCGCAGCGCCGGCACTTTTTCTATTTGCTTACATCGCCGCTCCCTTACAGGCGCCGCAATCGGCAACGCCTGCGGGACAGGTCTATCAGCTCAAGCCCTCGCCGAAAACAGTGGTGTGGGGATATTACGATCCGAAAACGCCTCCGGTGCTGCGGATCAAATCCGGCGACACGGTGGAAATCCAAACGCTCGTAGCGTCCAATCCCGAGCGCTTTGAAAGCGCCGGCCTCGGGCCCGACCAAATCGAGCAGCCGCTGCGGGACATTTTCAGGGAGGTCAAGGAGAAAGGTCCTGGCCCCCACATCCTGACCGGTCCAATCTTTATCGAGGGCGCCGAGCCGGGCGACGTTCTGGAAGTGCGCATCCAGCAGATTCGGCTTGCCATCCCGTATGCGATCAACGCCTTTTTGCCCGGGCGCGGCTTCTTGCCGGACGATTTTCCGTATGCACGGACGAAAGTCATTCCGCTCGATGAAAAACGGATGGTGGCGCACTTCGCGGATGGCATCGAGATACCCATTCGTCCATTTTTTGGCAGCATGGGCGTGGCGCCGCCGGAAGTGACCGGGCGCATCAGCAGCGGTCCGCCTTGGATCCACGCGGGGAACCTCGATGATAAGGATTTGATCGCCGGCACGACGCTTTTCATTCCGGTGCACGCGCGCGGGGCCCTATTCGAGGTCGGCGACGGCCATGCAGGCCAGGGGGATGGCGAAGTAGACCTCAGCGCGCTGGAAACTTCTCTGATCGGGACCTTCCAGTTTATTGTGCGGAAAGACATGCACCTCCGCTGGCCTCGCGCGGAAACGCCCACACAGTACATCACCATGGGGTTGCATGCAGACCTCACCGAAGCCACGAAAATGGCCGTGCGCGAAATGATCGATTTTCTGATGCAGGAAAAGCATCTCACGCGTGACGACGCCTACATGCTGGCAAGTGTCGCTGCCGATCTCCAGATCACGGAAGTGGTTGATGGAAACAACGGCGTGCACATGGCGATACCCAAGGCAATTTTTGCCACGAAGCGATGAGCGATGAGATTCCCAGGAGGGAAGCACATCACGTGAGAAACAAACCGAATTGTTTGGGCGCATTCTCCCCGATTTCATTCTGCCTGCTCCCCGGCTGCGCGATGATCGCCGTAATGCTGGCCGCGGGGCCGCTCTCTGCCCAGACGGTATCTTCTCACCCGGTATCGGGCGCAGACATCTATCAGCAGCGCTGCGCGCAATGCCATGAGAATGCAGCCGCCAACCGCGCGCCTTCGCGCGACGCTCTGCAGAAAATGCCGGTAAGCCGCATCCTGCGGACTCTGGACTTCGGCTTGATGATGGGCGTGGCTTACCCGCTCACGCGCGAGGAGCGCGAGACCGTCGCAAATTATTTGGGAACCAAGGGGAGCGAACCTGGACCGCCGGCCGCCGCCTTCTGCAGTGCTGAGCGACATCCCTTATCCGATCAACCGGCGGGAAATTGGAATGGCTGGAGCCCCTCGCCTGCCAACACGCGCTATCAACCAGCCGGAGGGATCACTAAGGATCAAGTAGCGCGGCTGAAATTGAAATGGGCATACGGATTCGCCGGTGACGTGACGGCATTCGCCGAGCCCACGGTCTTGAACGGCACGATCTTCGTGGGTAGCGCGGGCGGCGTGGTGCAGGCTCTGGAGGCGAAGACCGGCTGCCTGCACTGGACTTTTCAGGCCAATGGGCCGGTGCGGTCGGCGATTGTGGCCGTTGCGAACGGCTCCGATTATTCGCTGCTCTTCGGCGACCAGATTGGTTGGTTCTATGCGCTCGCGGCGAAGACGGGCCGGCTGCTTTGGAAGCACCGCCTGGATGAACACGAAGCCACCCGGCTGACCGGTTCGCCCGCCGTTTACGAAGGGGTGGTATTCATTGGCGCGGCGTCCTGGGAAGAGACTCGCTCCATCGAGCCGCACTATGCTTGCTGCACGTTTCGCGGCAGCGTGACCGCACTTCGCGTGGTTGACGGCTCTCAGGTCTGGAAGACGTACACGATCGATCCGCCCAAGAAGACCAGAGTCAATAGCGCGGGCACGCAGCAGTGGGGACCTTCCGGCGCGCCGGTGTGGTCCGCGCCTACGATTGATGCCAAACGCGGCGTGATCTACGTGACTACGGGCGACAACTATTCTTCTCCTAGCACCGCGACCAGCGATGCCGTGATGGCTCTCGATATTGCGACCGGAAAGATACGATGGTTCCAGCAGACCACCCCGAACGACGCCTATACGAGTGCCTGCCGTAACCGCGGCCCCAACTGCCCCGGAGAAGACGGTCCGGATTACGACTTTGGCTCGTCCGCTCTCCTGCTATCCCTGCCGGGCGGGAAAGAGATTCTCGTGGCCGGACAGAAGTCGGGCGTGGTGTACGGGCTCGATCCGGACCAGAAGGGCAAGATTCTCTGGCAGACGCGGGTGGGGCAAGGAGGCAAGAACGGAGGCGTGCAGTGGGGAATGGCCAGCGACGGCCAAGCGGTCTTCGCAGCAGTATCGGACTTGGCCGGCGTGCTGAACTCTGGGGGGGCGGTGGGCGGAGCCAAGTTCGATCCCGCGAAGGGCGGCGGCTTGACGGCACTGCGTCCCGCCGATGGCGGGAAGATCTGGTTCGCGGCGCCGCATCCATGCGATCCACCGCGGCCCGGTTGCAGCCCGGCGCAGTCGCAGGCGGTTACGGCGATCCCTGGCGTGGTTTTCTCCGGCTCGGTTGATGGACATTTGCGCGCCTTTGCGGCCGAAGACGGCAAAGTCCTCTGGGACTTCGACACCGCCAAGAGCTATTCCGCCGTGAATGGAGTTGAAGCCAAGGGAGGATCGCTCGACGGCGCTGGCCCAGTGATCGCCGGCGGCATGCTGTTTGTAAATTCCGGTTACCCTCGCAACGGCGGGATGCCGGGAAACGTGCTGCTGGCGTTTGCGCCGGAAGAGTGAAAACTGAGGCTTCCTACCTGCTCGGACTCCGGGATAGTTTATGCAATTAGCCACTACGAGTACCCCCCACCCCCTTTATTGTGTAAGTGTTCATTTTGCATAGCTTAGCGGGATTTCCGCAGGTGCGCATTCTCTGAGAATTGGCCGCTAGCTGCGATGCAATTGCGGAGCGAGAGAAGGCAAAAGCCTCAGGCTCTCCGGCAGGCAAAGCATGGGCGGTATGATCTGAGTTACAAAAAGACCCCTCCCCCCTCCCAGTTTTTACGCAAGTGTTCATTTTAGGCGGCTTAAGCACGTCTGTTGTGCAAGTGTTGACTTCGCGATAGTTAGCCTGAGGTTCTTTGCGCGAGCCGAATTCGTAAGACTTCAATCTCCGAGCCGAAGGACTGGAAGGCGGCTGCCACTGCGTTCGAAATGAGGGCAACTGGGGATTCGTTCGGTTGACGAGGATTAATTTTTTAAAGAGAGATCCCTGGCTCACGCTGAACCTTGTTAATGGGCGAAAGATCAACTCGCCGCGGCGAGTGACTTTCGCGGCAGAGCGGCGCGCCCTGGGCTACCAGGCCGCTCGGTCGAGCCCGGTCACCGGAAACGGTCCGGCAGTCTCCACGTCGGGCCTACCGCTGCTTCACTTCGGCATGCCCCGGGAGCCCGTCCAAAAGCAGGCGTATCTCTATTTTACCGCGAGCGTCAAATCAAGAAATCGTGTAGCGGCTCCGTTTCCGGTAATCGACTTGTCAGGACTTGGCCAATTTTGGCCGAGGATGGCAGAACAACCCAGCTACTGGAATACGCGAGCTAGCGATTCGGGAGTTATTAGCGCGTCGAGAGACGTAATGCCGAAACGCTCCTTCATATCGGCAGGTCGGAATGCTCGATACTCGATGGGCCCTGGGAAAATCCGATATACATAAACAACCTGTTCGGTCCACTCAGGCGAGCCTTTCACTTTATCGAAACGTAGGAACCCGGTAGGAGAGAACTGTGCAATGAAAGCCAAAGCCCCAGTTTTTTCGTTGGTCGCGATCTGGCTCGTGCAACGGATCGGTGCGCAAGTAAAAGCGAAATCATTGTCGAATCGCTGGGGATTTCCCTCGCAGTTGTAGCCTTCGCACCGATCCGACGGCGAAATTTCCGTTTGCAGGCGGCGTACATACTCGGCTCGAAACGGATCGGATTGGGGCGGATAGATCGGCGTCAGTGTACCGCTTGAAGGGTCAAAAATGGACAGCTCCAGCGGATGTGTCGGGGCAAAATGCACCATGCTTTTCTGGAGCACGATCGTTCCTGAGGAAAAGCTAGCAACAGGCCAGCCGTATAATGTCTTCTTGAGTTTGAGGTCGCGAGATAAAACGAGGAGGCACTCGGCGGACGGGCTCAGGTGGAGACCAACGTAGAGCATGTCGCCCGCTTCCGTAATTCCGACTGCCGAGCCCAGGCAGGGAGCACGAAGGCCAGCGCCCGCGTCCGTTTCAACGTCGGAGAATTCGGCTGTGTCCCACCTGGCAGTCACCTTGTCATAACGCAACAAACGCAGGGGCGGCTCCAAGCGGTCCGAACCATTCGCCACGTAGTAGGCAAGCATAAATTGATTCGGACGATTGAGTACTTCGTAGCTGGTTATTGGTAGTCCGGTCTCGATGGAAGGACTCTCGGGAAACGGGACACAAGCAGCCTTAAGCACGTCCTGGATTTGCGGCGTCGATTCTGTAACCGCTCCGGAACAATCGCTGGGCGGGGTCTGCGCGTAAACTCCGCAACTCAGCCCCAATGCAATAGTCGCAAGCAATGTGGCGCGACGCATGTTAGGTATCTTGCAGTGATGATACACCGTTATGCCGGGGCAACATCAAGTGCCCCCAGATGAGAAGTAATCCGAGGCCGCCTAGCCAACTAACAGGAGTAGAAGCTATGCACACAGACGCAAACCCTCAATGAAAGTAGATTGTCCCAAACCAACTCCCGCGTATAAGCGTCATTTATCGGGATCGAATCTAGTCCGGGTGGTGAGTCTTTTTAGAGCTGGCACCAATTTGCCAGAGTGCGCAACGACGTGCATCGCTTCCGGCAGCCGTTGGAGAGAAAGCCGCTAGCGCCGCAGGCGCTTCGCGTGCTAATCTCCCGAGTTGCATGCCGCACCGTGAACCCGGGAAAGATATTTTCTGAAAGGAGCCAGGCAATGGAGCCGAAGGAGCCAACGAAACCCAACCTGCCGAGCGAGGCTATAGAACTCTACAACCTTTTTATTCATGGCGTGATCAGTCGCCGCGCGTTTATGACTGAAGTGCAGAAGTTTGCGATCGGCGGTCTGACGGCGGCAACGATTATCGAAGCGTTGATGCCACAGTACGCCCAGGCGCAGCAGGTGGCCAAGAATGATGACCGGATCAAGGCCAGCTACGAGACCATTTCGTCACCGCAAGGGAACGGAAAGATCAAAGGCTATCTCGTGCGGCCGATCAGTGCCGACACACGAGACGCGATGCCGGCGAAATTGCCCGGCATTATCGTCGTGCACGAAAATCGAGGTCTGAATCCTCACATCGAAGACGTCGCGCGGCGGCTCGCTCTGGTTAACTTCATGGCGTTTGCGCCGGACGGACTGACGTCGCTAGGCGGCTTTCCCGGCGATGACTATAACGGCGGGCAACTCTTCATGAAGGTCGATGGCAAAAAGATGTTCGAAGATTTCGTGGCCTGCGCGATGTGGCTGAAATCGCGCCCCGATTGCACGGGCAGGATCGGCATCACCGGTTTCTGCTTCGGGGGCAGCGTATCCAATAACATGGCCGCCCGGCTGGGAGCCGATTTGGGGGCCGCTGTGCCGTTCTACGGCGGGCCGCCCGCCGACGCGGACCTTCCGAAGATCAAAGGGGCGATTCTGGTCCATCACGGGGAACTCGACACGCGGCTGGCCTCGACATGGCCGGCGTACGACAAGGCCCTGACGGCCATAAACGTTCCACACGAAGGCTATATCTACCCTAACGCTGTTCACGGCTTCAATTGCGATGCGACGCCGGAACGGTACAACAAAGCCGCGGCCGACCTGGCCTGGGGGCGCACGATCGGCTGGTTCAACAAATACCTGCGTAGCTGATTTCTTCCGTACTTAGCAAAAATAGCAGGCTCCAACGGGGTCAGGGGGGAAAGTGCGCCCGGCAAAATCCTCCGGGCAGGCCCCACAGTTTCCGATAATCCCGTTCTATAAAAGGGGATCTCAAGAAAAACACTTCCCCTGACGTGTGGCTTGAGCAGGTTGTGTAGCCAGGCCGCATATCAGGCACTACCAGGTTTGGTTATCGGTGGGATTTCAGGATATTAAGGGATTCGCCTGAGCCAAAAACGCAGACTTCCCCCACTTGTCATATAAGCCCGTAATAGTCGTAATTGAAACCGTGCCCATACCCTCGAGGAAGTCTGAAAACCATGA
>DASPYR010000352.1:0-12228 GCA_035636675.1 Rugosimonospora sp.
CCAGGGCTATCGGGCGTGACGTCGCCGACGAGCGCACCCTCGGCCGAAGGTAGGTTGAAGGCCTTGCCGAGATCGGGCGTAACTTCCTGGATCATGACGCCCAGATATCCGCGGCTAACCTTGCCGGTCTTCAGAATCTGCTCCATGACTGTGCGGGCCATATTGACCGGAACGGCGAAACCGATTCCCTGGTTGCCTCCCCCTCCATTGCTGATGATCGCGGTGTTAATGCCAATCAGTTCGCCGCGCGTGTTGACCAGGGCACCTCCGGAATTGCCAGGATTGATGGAGGCGTCAGTTTGAATGAAGTCCTCATATCCCTCCGGCCCCTCCAGCCGCAGATCTCTGCGCCCTTTGGCGCTGACGATTCCCATGGTCACGGTTTCACCAATGCCAAAGGGATCGCCAATCGCGAGCACGATGTCGCCAACCTTGGCCTTGGCCGAGTCGCCCAGGGTCACTGTGGACAGACCCGAAGCAGGAATCTTCAACACGGCAATATCGGTACGTGGATCTGTACCTACGACTTTAGCCTTGAGAGTGCGCTTATCACTGAGCGTAACCTGCACGTCGGTGGCGCCTTCCACCACGTGATTATTCGTCAGGATGTAGCCATCGGGATTTACGATCACGCCCGATCCGAGGCTATGCTCCCGTTGTTCCTTCGGCTGCTGCTGATCGCGATCGCCATCGCCGAAGGGATTTCCAAAAAATTGGCGGAAGAAAGGATCGCTGAAGAAAGGGTTCTCCCCCCGCTGCTGGTTCTTCACTACCTTGGAGGTGGAGATGTTGACCACCGCGGGAAGGAGCGGTTCGACCACGGCAGAAAATCCTTCGTTGAAGTTCACCGGACCCGCCGGCGCATTGCCGGCGATTCGCAGTGTCACCGGGCTGCCGGCCCCGAGGACCGTATGAGCGCTGGAGCTGATCATCCAAGCCAGGGCGCCGCCGATCACAACAGCCGCGGCCAGGGAGACCAGCGCTATGGAACGTCGAATCTGAAAGAATCTATGGTTCATGACCAATGGCCTCCTGCCACTCGATGAACTGAGCCCTCCCCGGCCGCTAGCCGGGGCTGATGCATGGAATTTGGAATTGCGTTGATTCGGGAGACTGCGTCAATTGTGGCGCTCTGCGCAAGCCTCACACTCGGGCCAAGGCTTCCAGAAACGTACGGAGCGCCTACCCCCACGTATTTTAGATGCCATCTGCTGCCACAAAGAAACATGGTCTTCCCTGCGACGATAGCAGACCGGAACTCCTCCTCGCATTATATAACGCGCGACGCTGACTTGGGGTTGCGCGGTTGCTGCTCCGTGTACGACTGATTAGACGGAGTCCATACAAAAATGTTTTGTCACTTTCCGTACGAGGCTACATCGAACCAGGGCCGCTCTGAAGTCCCGGGCAATAGTTGCCATTTGCAGATCGTCGCGTACACTCACCAGAGTGCTTCTTTTTTCGATTTCAATGCATTTGCGACTTGACGATTTCGCCGGACACGCTAAAATGGAATGTAGACTAACTTAGTCAAGATTAGGGTCTAGGGCAAAACGGCCCAGGAAAGCTCGGGAAAGCGATGTTTCGGCTGAACAAACTTACGGACTACGCGGTCGTGGTGATGACGCACATCGCCAGCACCCCTGAGCCTTCCCTGCATACGGCGCGCGAATTGGCGGGGGGAACGCAGTTGCCGCTGACAACAGTTGGGAAGGTGCTCAGAGGGCTTTTGGACCATCGTCTGGTGACTTCCCACCGGGGCATGAAAGGTGGCTATGCCCTAACGCGCCCGGCGCGAGAAATTTCGCTGGCTGAGATTATCAGCGCCTTCGAAGGGCCGATCGGTTTTACCGAGTGCAACACGACTCCCGGATGTTGCGATTTGGAGCCGTCGTGCACGGTGCGCTACAACTCAGGCGTTATTGGGAAGGCTTTGCAGCACGCGCTGCAGAGCATCCGGCTGTCAGACCTGACGAAACCGATGCACGAGTCGGCGACGCGGGGCAGTGGCACGGTATCCATCACTTTTGGCTCAGGAGAGAATAATGAGCACGATCAACACCATTCAAAACCTTACCAACCAAGAATATAAATGGGGTTTTGTCACTTCGGTTGAAGAGGACAAGATCCCCAAAGGTCTGAATGAAGACGTCGTCCGGCTGATCTCCGCAAAAAAGGGCGAGCCGGAGTTCATGCTGGATTGGCGCTTGAAATCCTATCGCCACTGGAGTTCGCTGGAGAAGTCGCATGCCGAACCGAAGTGGGCGAACGTGAAGTTCGGACCCATCGACTACCAAAACATGGTCTATTACTCTGCGCCCAAGAAGAAGCTTAGTTTAAAGAGCTTGGAAGAGGTTGACCCCGAGGTCTTGCGCACCTACGACCGGCTGGGAATTCCGCTTCTGGAGCAACAGCGGCTGGCCGGCGTGGCGGTGGACGCCGTCTTCGATAGCGTCTCGGTGGCTACAACTTTCAAAGAAAAACTTGCCGAAGCCGGAGTGATCTTCTGTTCTTTTTCGGAAGCAGTGCAGAATCACCCGGAGTTGGTGAAGAAATATCTGGGCTCGGTGGTCCCTTATACGGATAACTTTTTTGCCTCGCTGAACGCGGCCGTGTTCAGCGACGGTTCGTTTGTGTATGTACCCAAGGGCGTCCGTTGCCCCATGGAGCTTTCTACCTACTTCCGCATCAATGCCGCGGAAACAGGCCAATTTGAGCGCACGCTGATCGTCGCCGACGAAGGGGCCTACGTCAGTTATCTCGAAGGGTGTACGGCGCCGATCCGTGATGAGAACCAGCTCCATGCCGCCGTGGTCGAGCTCGTCGCACTCGAGAACGCCACCATCAAGTACGCCACGGTTCAGAACTGGTATCCCGGAGACAAGGAAGGCCGCGGCGGGATCTACAACTTTGTCACCAAGCGCGGCAAGTGCCAGGGGCGAAACTCGAAAATATCGTGGACGCAGGTGGAGACCGGCTCGGCCATCACCTGGAAATACCCCAGTTGCATTCTGGTGGGCGACAACTCGGTGGGCGAGTTCTATTCGGTCGCGCTGACCAATAACTATCAGCAAGCCGATACCGGAACGAAGATGATCCACATCGGCAAGAACACCACCAGCACCGTGGTCTCCAAGGGCATTTCTGCAGGCCACGGACAGAATACCTATCGTGGATTGGTGAAGATTCAGAAGGGCGCCAAGGGAGCGCGCAACTACACGCAGTGCGATTCGCTGCTGATCGGCGACCAATGCGGCGCGCACACCTTCCCCTACATCGAAGTGCAGAACTCCAGCGCGCGCATGGAGCATGAGGCTTCCACTTCAAAAATCGGCGAGGATCAGATCTTCTATTCGCGTCAGCGCGGACTTACCAGCGAGGAAGCCGTCTCCATGATCATTAACGGATTTTGCCGGCAGGTGTTCCGCGAATTGCCGATGGAGTTTGCCGTGGAAGCGCAGAAATTGCTGAGCATCAGCTTGGAAGGAAGTGTCGGATAACGAACATGAGCATACTGGAAGTCAAAGACCTGCACGCGAACATACACAATCACGAAATCCTCAAAGGAGTCGACCTGACGGTCAACCCCGGCGAGGTGCATTCCGTCATGGGGCCGAACGGGTCGGGCAAGAGCACGCTGGCGCAAGTGCTGGCGCGACGCGAAAGCTACGAAGTTACCCGGGGCCAGGTACTGCTCAATGGCAAGGACCTGCTGGCCATGAAGCCGGAAGAGGCTGCCTGTGAAGGTTTGTTCATGGCTTTTCAGTATCCGGTGGAGATTCCCGGGATCAGCAATGCCTATTTCCTGCGCGCGGCAGTGAACGCTATCCGCAAATACCGTGGCGAGGAAGAGCTGGACGCCATGGATTTCCTCCCGCTGCTGAAAGAGAAAATGCGGCTGCTGGAAATGGACGAGCGCTTCTTGAGTCGCCCCGTCAACGAAGGCTTTTCGGGAGGCGAGAAGAAGCGGAATGAAATCGTGCAGATGGCCGTGCTGGAGCCCCGCATGGCGATTCTGGATGAGACTGACTCCGGGCTCGACATTGACGCGCTGAAGATCGTCGCCAAGGGCGTGAACGCGATGCGCAGCGCCGATCGCGCCATTCTCGTGGTAACCCACTACCAGCGCCTGCTGAACTACATCGTTCCGGATTACGTGCACGTGCTGGTGGACGGCAGGATTGTGAAATCCGGCGGGCCGGAATTGGCACTCGAGTTGGAGGAGAAGGGCTACGGCTGGGCCGAGCCCGCCTCTGCGTCAGCGCGGTAGACAAACAGGACAAACGAGATGGCAACCGCGGCAACAGAAAGGCTTCGGAATTACCTGGAAGCATTCCATGCGCTCGGCGCTGAGGAGAGGCGGCAGCCGGCGTGGCTGAGCGCCTTGCGTGAGCGCGCATTTGCGCGTTTCTGCGAGACGGGTTTTCCAACGACGAAGCACGAGGATTGGCGCTTCACGAACGTGCATGCCATCGCTCAGACGCCTTTTCAGCTGGCGCGCGAGGCGCGGCGATCCGGCGCCATCTATGGGGACACTCTGGAAGCTTGTCGCATTCCGGGCGCGGCGTGCCAACTTGTCTTCCTCAACGGCCGATTCGCTCCGGAGTTATCGGATTTGGGAAGCTTGCCGCAGGGCGTGCGGGCCGGAAGCCTGGCAGAGGCGCTTACGCAAAATGGAGAATTCCTCGAAGCGCATCTGGGCCGCTACCTCAATATCGATCGCGATGCCTTCTGCGCCCTGAATACGGCATTCATCGAAGACGGCGCCTATGTCTATTTGCCGCGCCGAACGGTGCTGGAAGCGCCGATCTGCTTTTTGTTTATCTCCATTCCCGGCGACGATCCGGAGATGAGCAATCCGCGGAACCTGATTGTGGCGGAAGACGCCACCGAGGCCAGCATCGTGGAAGATTACGTTTCGCTGGGCAGCGGAGTTTTCTTTTCCAACGTCGTGACGGAACTGGCAGCGGGCGAGGATGCGGTGATTTCGCACTACCTGATCGAGCGTGACGACCGGCGGGCCTTTAACGTCTCGACCCTGCGTACACAACAAGCGCGCGCCGCCAATGTCAGTTCGCATTCGGTGCTTCTGGGCGGGGGGCTCGTCCGTAACAACGTTCATCCGGTGCTGGGTGGCGAGGGCGGTGAGTGTCTGATTAACGGGCTATTCATCGGCAACGATAGCCAGCATATGGATAACTACATGCTGGTCGAGCACGCCAGCCCGCATTGCAGCAGCCGCCAGTTCTATAACGGCATCCTTGACGGCCATTCTCATGGCGTCTTCCACGGGCGCATCATCGTTCACAAGGATGCGCAAAAGACCGACGCGAAACAAACCAACCGCAACATGCTGCTCTCCGACGATGCGCAAATTGATACCAAACCGCAGCTGGAGATCTACGCCGACGACGTGAAATGTACACACGGCGCCACCATCGGCCAAGTGGACGAGAATGCATTCTTCTATCTGCGCTCCCGCGGCATCGACGAAGCTTCCGCTCGCCGGCTGCTGCTCCTTGCTTTTGCCAACGAATGTCTGGATCGCATGAAGTGCCGGCCCGTACGCGATTATCTCCAGGACTTGGTGCAGGGCTGGCTTCCTGGAATTTCCACTCCAGCCGCGTGTACTGGGGAAGTCGCGAGACGCTGGGAGGAAGTGGGATGACGACTTCCGCAAATACAGCGCTCCGGCCGCAAGCGGTCACGCAGGCGGACTTCGATGTGTACAAAGTGCGCGCCGATTTCCCGATCCTAGCGCGCAAGATTCAAGGCAAGCCGCTCGTGTATCTCGATAACGCCGCGACCACGCAGAAGCCGCAGGCGGTCATTGACGCCCTGGTGCGCTACTACACGGCAGAGAACGCCAATATCCATCGCGGCGTGCACACCCTTTCCGAGCTGGCTACGGAGAGTTATGAGCAAGCACGCGCGACCGTGCAGCGATTTCTGAACGCGGCTGAGTCGCGAGAAATCATCTTCGTGCGCGGCGCGACCGAGGGAATCAATCTCGTGGCGCAGACCTGGGGGCGAACCCACGTCGGGCGAGGGGATGAAATTGTCATCTCGGCCATGGAGCATCACTCGAATATCGTGCCGTGGCAGATTCTTTGCGGGCAGCAGGGAGCAAATCTGCGCGTCGCTCCGGTAAATGACGCTGGCGAGCTTTTGCTGGACGAATTTGAAAAGCTGCTCGGACCGAAGACGAAGCTAGTGGCCATGGCCCACGTCTCGAACGCCTTGGGCACAGTGAATCCGGTGCGCAAGATAACGGAAGCCGCGCGCCGGTGGAACGCTTGCGTGCTGCTGGACGGCGCTCAGGCGGCCCCGCACATGTCCTTAGACGTGCGCGCCATGGATTGCGATTTCTACGTCTTCTCCGGCCACAAGGTGTATGCGCCTACGGGCATCGGCATTTTGTATGGCAAGGAGAAACTGCTGGAGGCCATGCCGCCCTATCAGGGCGGCGGTGACATGATCAGCTCCGTCACGTTCGAAAAGACTCTATACAATCGCCTGCCCTACAAATTCGAGGCGGGTACGCCACACATCTCTGGGGCCATCGGACTGGGCGCGGCACTCGAGTATGTGAACTCCATAGGCATCGACCGCATTGCCAGGCACGAGAAGCAAGTTCTCGCCTATGGCACCAAGCGTTTGCTGGAGATTCCCGGGCTGCGCCTGATCGGAACAGCCAGGGAGAAGGAAGGTATCCTTTCCTTCGTGCTCGAGGGCATTCATCCCCACGACGTGGGCACGATTCTGGATCAGGAAGGCATCGCCATTCGCACCGGACATCACTGCGCGCAGCCGCTGATGGAGCGCTTCGGCGTGCCGGCTACGGCACGCGCCTCTCTGGCGCTCTACAACACGATCGAGGAGATGGGCGCGCTTGCGAATGGGCTGCAAAAGGTCAGGGAGGTTTTCGCCTGATGCCGGACCTGCGCGATTTATATCAAGACATCATCCTGGAACACAGCAAGCGTCCCCGGAACTACCGCACGCTGGAAGCCGCTAATCGCACGGCTGAGGGGTTTAATCCGCTGTGCGGCGATCATTTTACGATCTATGTGCAGGTCGGAGACGGCCAGATCCGCGATATCTCATTCCAAGGTTCCGGTTGCGCCATCTCCAAGGCTTCCGCCTCGATGATGACGCAAGCCGTCAAGGGCAAGCGCACCGAGGAGGCCGAGGAGCTCTTCCAAAAATTCCACCACGTTGTTACGGGGAAAAACGGGGTGGAGTCAAATGAACTTGGCAAACTGGCGGCGTTTGCGGGAGTTTCGGAATATCCGGTCCGCGTGAAGTGCGCCACCCTGGCATGGCACGCCTTGCGCGCAGCCCTGCAGGGAGAGCAGCACGCCGTCTCCACGGAGTAAGCGGCCATCCGACCAGGATGGCCGTCCCGAGCGAACAACGTGAGCGAGGGATCTCTCTGAAGTTGTGCCGCTCAAGAAGGAACCATCGATGTCGAGCCATGTGATTGTTCTGAGTCGCGACTGTGAAGCCACCGAAGTGCCCTACGGCGGCGTGCAGGTATTGCCGGCGGGAACGCGGGTGAGAATCATGCAGTCGCTTGGCGGCACGTATACGGTCGCCACTGAACAGGGCTCCATGATGCGCATCGAGGCCAAGAATGCCGACGCGCTGGGAGTCGCTGTGGAGTCAAAAGAGGCACAGGCCGCGCCCGGCCAATTCAGCGAGAAGCTCGTTTGGGACCAGTTGAAGACCGTTTACGATCCAGAAATCCCCGTCAACGTCGTTGATCTTGGCCTCATCTACTCCTGCCAGATCACGCCCGCCGAGGGCGGCGGCCACAAAATCGAGATCAAAATGGCCATGACTGCGCCCGGGTGCGGCATGGGAGACGTGCTCCGGGCCGATATCGAACGCAAGCTCGCGCAGTTGCCGGAGGTAAAAGAAGTGCACGCCGAGATCGTCTTCGATCCGCCGTGGAATCCCGGCCGAATGTCCGATGCCGCAAAGCTGCAACTGGGATTGGATCTCGACTCCGGCTCGCAGCTTCCGATGTACCGCTCCTGAGGATTGCGCCCAGAGCGGCGCGAGTTCTTAAAGGGTTTCTTCCGCCATGGACCGCATGGAATTATCCGCAGGCAAAAGAGTCAGCACCGCCTCTTGAAGTTCATGAGCGCTCGCGGCGTTCGCGGGCCAGTTCACCACACTAATCTTGTACGTAAATCGATTGGTGGCGCCGGCGGCGTCGGATAGGCCGTCCGCCACGCGCTTTGCTATGCGCTCCGCGACCGGCCGGCTGACGGTGGGCAGGATGGTCCCAAAACAATGCGGCCGGAGGACATAAAGGGAATCTTCCCCGCGCAGCTTGCGGGAAATTGCTTTGGCAGCATCGCTCAGCAGAGATATGGCAAAAGGCGTCGAAGAGACTTCTTCCGGCAACGTCACGGTGACCACTAGTACGGATAAAACCTGGCCGGCAGCCGCCGCCCGGCGATACTCCATGGCCAGACGATCTTTGAACGAATTCAGATTCGGTATGGCGTTCAAGAGTTCTGCGCTCGCTTCTATTTTGGTTTCCGCGGCTCGCCTGCCGGCCTCCGCGACCTGGCGCCGCAGGTGCAGGATGGTGATTTGGCGGTCCACAAGGTACAGCGCCAGCAGCGCCGAGAGCCCGCAAAAGCCGTAAAACGCATTCCGCAGTATGGAACTCGAGTAAGAAAACACTACCGGATACATCAGCAGCGCCAGTCCGGCGCCTAAGACCAGAATCGTGCAGCAGGCCAGCAGGGTTAGCTGCAGCTCGCGACGGTCCAAGTGATCTGGATGGATTGTGTCGAAAAGGCGCACGAGCGATCCTAATATTGGCCGTTCCTTGCCCCTCGAGTTTGCGTTGCTTGGCTTTAAGCACACGGCCTACCACTAGGCGCGCTTGCAGATACGTGGAATGAGCCAGTTACAGCCCAGCGCGTGCCGCACAGAAGACGACTCGTCTCAATCTAGGCCGGGGTGTTCCAAAACGGATAAAGGCATCGCGGGGCGATCTTTCGCTCTGCACAATAGCCGGGGCCGAATGACGTAGAGGATCGCGTTCGCGATCCATGGTGGCAAGCTGCTCGAGATCGCGATTTACTGGTGCGTTCCGCCCAATTCGCGGACGATATCGCCCACAAATGCTTTGGCATCCCCGAAAAGCATCAAAGTGCGATCGAGGTAGTAGAGCGGGTTATCGATGCCCGCAAAGCCCGGGCTCATGCTGCGCTTGACGACCATGACGGTGCGGGCCTTATCGACATCGAGTATCGGCATTCCGTAAATGGGACTGCCGGTTTCGTTGCGCGCCGCCGGATTGGTGACGTCGTTGGCGCCGATCACCAGCGCCACGTCGGTTTGCGGGAATTCGCCGTTCACGACATCCATATCCAGCAGCTTGTCATAGGGAATATCCGCTTCCGCCAGCAAGACATTCATGTGTCCGGGCATTCGTCCGGCGACGGGGTGGATCCCGAACTTGACGTCGATGCCGCGCTTCGTCAGGGCATCGTAAAGCTCGCGGACCTTGTGTTGTGCCTGCGCCACGGCCATTCCGTACCCGGGCACAATGACCACCTTGTTAGCCGCGGCCAGAATGGCGGCGGCCTCCTCGGCGGTCGCGCTGTGCACCGGCCGTGCCTCGGCGTGGCCGGCGGCTGCGACCTGTTCCTGGCCGAAGGCGCCAAAGAGCACATTTGTGAACGAGCGGTTCATGGCTTTGCACATGATGACGGAAAGGATGAAGCCTGACGAACCGTCGAGCGCGCCCGCCACCACCAGCACTTTGCTGTTGAGCACGAATCCCAGCAGCGCGGCGGAGAGTCCTGCGTAAGAGTTCAGCAGTGAAATCACCGTGGGCATATCCGCGCCGCCGATCGGTGTCACCAGCAGCACGCCGAAGAAAAGCGCAACTCCTACCATCGCCGGAAAGAGTTTCATGTACTCCGGATGAATCACGAGGATTAACGCGAGCACGACGGCCGTGCCCAGCGCCAAAAGACTCACGATATTCTGCCCGCGGTAGGTGATCGGCCGCTGCGGCAGAATTTCCTGCAGCTTCCCGGCCGCGATCAGGCTGCCCGTAAACGTCAGCGAACCAATGATCACTTCGAGGCCAATCTCCACCATCCCGAACTTCGTAACCTGCGGCGCCCGCACGTAATATTCCGCGATTCCGATCATGGTTGCGGACAGGGCGCCAAACGCATGGCTCAACGCCGTCCGCTGTGGCACTGCCGTCATGTGAACCATGCCGAGCGGAATGCCAATGCCCGCGCCGATAATCAGCGCAATGACGATCCATCGGTATTGGACCAGTTCGGGATTGAAGAGCGTAGCGCCCACTGCGAGCGCAGCTCCGATCTCGCCCGCCAAGACCCCATGCGGCGCAGTAACGGGTGAGCTGAGCCACTTCAGCGAAAGGATGAACAGAACGGCCGCGACAATATAGGTGAGGTCGATGAGCTGCTGGGGAGAGAATCCGGTCATGATTTTTTCGTTTTGCCGGTCTTAAACATCCGCAGCATCCGGTCCGTGATCAGGAATCCGCCCACCATGTTGCTGAATGAAGCGGCCACCGCGATGATCCCCAGCACCGTGGAGAGCATCGTTTCGTGCCGGCCCGCGATGATGATGGCCGCCACAACCACAATGGCGTCCAGCGCGTTCGTCAGTGACATCAGCGGCGTGTGCAGCAACGGCGAAACGCGCTTGATCACTTCAAATCCGACGAACCCCGCGAGAATGAACACAAAAAGATTGGAGATGAAATCCGAAGGCATTCCTTCCTCCTAAGATTGCGCTGGCAGGGCCGGCAAGGAGAAAAATTCCCGCACCCTTTTGTTCACCACTTCGCCGCCCTGAGTCAATAACGTTTCGCGGATGATTTCATCGTTGGTGTCCAGCCGAAGCTGGCCATCTTTTACCAGGTGCAGAAGGAAAGCGGTGATATTGCGCGCGTACATCTGGCTTGCGTGATACGGCACCGCACTGGCGAGGTTGAACCAGCCGATAATGGTGACGCCATGCTCCACCACCGCTTCGCCCGGCCGGGTGAGTTCGCAATTTCCTCCGCGTTCGGCTGCTAAATCGACGATTACCGAACCGGACGCCATGCCCTTGACCATATCTGCCGTCACCAGCAGAGGCGATTTCTTCCCCGGAATAACGGCCGCGGTAATGACCACGTCATTTTCCGCCACCACTTTGCCCAGCAGCTCGCGTTGCCGTGTGTAAAAGTTTTCGTCCTGCGCTTTGGCATATCCACGGGCATCCTCGGCGTCCTTCGCTTCGATGGGCAGCTCGACGAAGCGCCCTCCCAGGCTTTGCACTTGCTCCTTCGCCGCAGGACGCAAGTCATATGCCGAAGTGACCGCTCCCAGACGCCGGGCCGTGGCGATGGCCTGCAGACCGGCAACGCCGGCACCGATTACCAAAACGCGTCCGGGAGTAATCGTGCCTGCCGCGGTCGTAAGCATGGGGAAGATCCGCGGCAGCGTGTCCGCGGCGATCAGCACGGCTTTGTATCCGCAAATTGTGCCCATCGAAGACAGCGCGTCCATGCTCTGCGCGCGCGTGCTGCGGGGCATCAGTTCCACGGCGAAGGAGGTTACGCCCCTCGCCGCAATCTCCTGCAGGGGCCCCACCGCGCCGAGCGGCCGAAGGAATCCGATGAGTACCTGGCCGCTATGAAATAGAGGCAGGTCTGCTTGGCCGGTTCTATCGTTTGAGCCGTAACTGAGCACCTGAACCACGATTTCAGCGGCGGCGAAGAGGTCGCGGCGCTCCGGAATGATTTTTGCGCCTTTGGCAGCGTACTCTGCATCGGGATATCCGGCCTGAGCGCCAGCGCCCGCTTCTACGAGGACTTCCAGCCCGCCCTTTGCGAGCGTCGGAATCGAACTGGGCACCAGAGCCACGCGCCGTTCCCCGGGAAAAGTTTCCCGGGGGACTCCCACAATCATGCGGTCCCTCCGCTCTATGAAGTGAATTACGGTGGTACAGGACAACTCTCGGCGGAGGATCTCCTCCGCCGAGACTTTTGAAGGCCCGACCATCTAGTGCCGTTCCAACTAGATTGGCCCAAACGCGCAAGCGAACGTTTCCGAGAGATCGCCGTAATCAAGAGCCGAACGAATCGATTCATCTGGCCGGCTGCCGTTGAGCAGGTGAAAAGTCGATTCGTTCGGCTCAAGACGAAAGACGATTTGCTCAAACAAGTTG
>DASPYR010000353.1:0-3286 GCA_035636675.1 Rugosimonospora sp.
CAAGCCCAAAACGGACACTGCCGCGAGAACAATTGCGGCCAACCGCACCCACCGGGGCGTTCCATCGCCCTCTATGCGGGATTCTTCTGCCTGCATATCTTCTCGGCCGTTGAACTCTCTTTCAGAAGCCTCGCTCATCGAGGGCTCTCCTTCCACTCAAGTTGGAATAAGGCACGTCCCGCGCCAAATAATCCGTGTGGTCTGCGGGAGATCAGCGGGAATGAAATCCCCCCCTAAATATCGAATCGAGTGACCATATCGCTTTAAAGAGAGAAACACATCTGGCCGGAAGGTCAGGAGTACCCTAAAGGGAAACAGCTTCTCTGCACTTGAGACCGTTGCTTAAGCTACTTCAAGAGCTATATTTGCAAGCACCTGAGATTCAACATCGAACCCCGCACTTTACGGTCACCTCCGGCCCGGCGGTGGTCGACCGATGTCGGATAGTGTCCGATAAGTCTCGTTTCCGGAAACTGGCCCATTGCGAGTTAATTTCAGTGGTGCTTACATTTTTTCGGGGGCTTCGATGCCCAGCAGGTCGAGCGCGGTCACCAATTGCCGCTCCACCAAACGGCTCAGGCGCAGCAGGAAATCCCGCTTCGCGGCGTTGGCTTCGGAGAGAATGTGATGCCGATGATAGAAAAGATTAAATGCCTGCGCCAGCTCGAATGCATATTTCGCCACAAACGCGGGCTCCTGTGCGCTGAGCGCCGTAGCCACCTGCGCATCGAGCGATCCCGCCAGCAGCGCGAGCTCCCATACATCATCGCCTTCGCCGGCTTTCAGCAAATCCTTGAGCGAAGCCTCGTCAAGGCTTTTATCGGGCGTGGCATCGTCAAGCTGCGCGAGCGAGAAGTCCCGCTGCTGCTCGGCCATTTTTCGGAAAATATTTCGCGCACGCACCGCGGCATATTGGCAATACGGTCCCGTCTCGCCTTCAAAGCTCAGCGCATCGCGAAAATCGAAAGCAATAATGGCCGTGCGCGTATACTTCAGCAGAAAATAGCGGAGTGCGCCGATGGCGATAGCGTGAGCGATGCGCGCGCGCTCGGCCTCCGGCGCGTCGGCATGCCGGGCGTCGACTTCCGCTCGCGCCGCCGATTCCAGTTCGTCGAGCAGATCGTCGGCCTTTACTCCCTGCCCCTTGCGCCCGCTCACCTCCACGTAGGGCTTTCCCCTCTCTTCTTCCGAAAGCGTGTAGCCCATCTCCGCGGCGCAGCGCGGCGAAAGCGCCACCACGTCGTACGAAAAATGGACTGAACGCGCAGCCTCCTGCTCGAATCCCAGCGCGCGCAACCCCGCGACCACCACGTTTTGCAAATAGGCTTGCCGCGTGTCGATCACGTTATAGACGTCGGCCGCGTGCCCGAATTCGGGCGCGCCCGCCTCGCCGCCGTTGGCGGCGCTTGACCAGACCGTGTGCCCGTTCGGGTAGATGTGAAATCGCCGGTAGGCAAAATCGCGGCCCAGCAGCCCGAATTTCCAGAGCTGATAGGCGATGTCTTTGCCCACATAGGTGACCGTGCCGTTAGACCTCACGATCACCTTGGCATCATCATCGCCATCGCTGGCCTCTCGAGGCTCGGCCCCTTGAAACTCGGATCGTAGCTGACGGTGCTCCGGCGCCGGCGCGCCGGCGCCCTCAAGGATTTGTCGCCCGGTTCCCTGAGGCTTTTCGGATACGGTCATTACCCAGCAGCCCGCATTTTTGCCCGCGCTAGCCAGATGAATCGCACCGCGCTTTTTCAGTTGCTGAAACGCGGCCTCCCAGAATTTCAGGTGCAGGATTTCGCTCTCTCGCGGCAGCAGATCATATTGCACTCCGAGCCGCTCCATGGTGCGCAGATGGCAGCGCACAATCGCGACGGAGACGATTTCCGCCAGCTCCGCCGCGGCACCGTGGCCTTCTTCGATGGCCGCGAGCGTCTGGGCGCGCAGCGCCAGGCGCGTTTTGTCTTCCTCGAGAAATTGCGTGACGCGCGCATAGAGGTCCCAGCAGAAGTAATCGAAGCGCGGCGCCGCCGCCAGCGCGCGAACTTCGTCCGCGGATTTTTTCTCCAGGTGTGCGAACCCGACCACCACATCCGCCACCTGTACGCCCGTATTATCAATATAGTTTTGCACCTCGACGCGGCGGCCTGCCCGGCGCAGCAGGCGCACAAACGTGTCGCCGAGCGCCGCATTACGCAAATGCCCGATGTGCGCGGCTTTATTGGGATTGATGTTGGTGTGCTCGACCACGCATTTCGGCTCGCCGGCGGCGGCTTCTCCGCGCGGGCTCGCGGCGGCGTTCGCGGCTTCCGAAAAAGCCCACGCGAAAAATGCCGCGCGATCGAAAAAGAAATTGACGTAGCCCGCGCCCGCCAGTTCCGCGCGCGCCACTCCGGGAATCGCCGCGAGTTCCGCGGCGATCTCCTGCGCAATTTGGCGCGGCGCGCGCCGCAGCCGCTTGGCCAGCTCGAAGGCCATCGGCGTGGCCACTTCGCCCATGGCCACGCTGGGCGGGCGCTCCGTAACCACGGGGATATCTTGTATGCCGTGGCGATTCAGGAATTCGCCCAGCGCCGCGCGAATCCGCGCCTCAACGATGTGATACACGGGAACTCATTCGCTGGACTTCTCTGGGACAAATGTTCATCAAAAAAGATGAGAGAGCGATTATAGGAACTCTCTTGGCGGGCGTCAAAATAGATGGATTTCAGTCGTCTTCGGTGCCCAGGAGAATGGCCGCGCCCAGAACCGTGCTCCACAGGCCGCGCTTATCGCCCACGGCGGACTGCGTGATGTTCATCGTGCGCACGATTTTGTTGGAGATACGATAGACCTCTTTTTTCTCATCCCAGGAAAGATCGGGATCGAATTCGACGTTGAGCGTGGTGGCGAGCATTTCCGCGGCCAATTCCTCGGCATACTCGCCCGCCACCTCTTCGGTCTCGCCGAAGGAGTGATGCTCGGACAAATAGCCGTACATGGATTTGTCTGCGGGAAGCGCCAGCCCGATGCTCGCGGCGATGAGCCGGTGCGGTTCGCGCGTGGAGTTTTCGCTGATCACCGTGAAGGCCACTTGCCCTGGCCGGATGTGCTTCAGGCCCTCGCTGCGCGAGATGAGCCGGCAGTTTGGCGGGAAAATCGAGGAGACGCGCACGATATTGCAGGCTGCAATGCCCGCATTGCGCAAGGCCAACTCAAAGCTGGACAGGCGCTCGCGATGTTTACCAACGCCTTTTGTCAGGAAAATTCGCTTCGCGACGAACGCCATGTAAGATGCCGGTCCGCGGTGCCTCCT
>DASPYR010000354.1:0-7195 GCA_035636675.1 Rugosimonospora sp.
GGAAGATTCGCCCCATCCTGCGGCGGGCCGGGAGTCCGTGTTGAACGAACTCGTCAGGGAACTCATGCGGAAAGGCATCGTGGACGAAAATATGGGCCGGGAGATGCTTCAAAGGCTGGCGTAAATAGTGCGAGGCCAGCCAGCGGGCGGCGGCTAAAGTGGCCCAGCCGCTTCCTACCTCTCCTCGATAACCAGCCGAGCACGTTTCGAGAATGAAATCCTTGTCGTTCTTTCAGACGCTGGGACAATAGCTGCTAGTGCCGTTCCGACTAGATTGGCCAAACGCGCAAGCGAACGTTTCCGAGAGATCACCGTAATAGATTTGCTCAAACAAGTTGGAACGGCACTAGCCGGTAAAGCGGCCCGCCAGGCCGATTCAACGCAGCCATGAAGTTATTCACCTCTGGTCTCGGCAGTAATGCCGCGGAATTGTTCCGTGACAATTGGCGCGGCAGTGAGCGACGCCAATGGTGGCTTTCCTCCTCGGCAATTGCCGTATCGCTAATCCTCACCTCCGGAATCGTTTGTCTCTTGCTGCCTTCGATGATTCCGGAGCTCGGGGCCTCCTACGCCTTCGATACGGACATTGCCGTGCACGCCCTGGTTGGAATCATTTTGATTTTTGATGTTTATGTCGTTTTCCAGCAGGTGCAACTCTCCCGCTTCCGCAAGCAGTTGGCGGAACAAGAGGAGCTTTTTCGCCTCATCAGTGAGAATGCGGCGGACATGATTGCCGTCGTAGACACGAAGGGCCGGCGGCTCTACAACAGTCCTTCCTACCAGAAACGGCTGGGTTATTCGCGGAAGGAATTGGGGGAGACGTCGGCCTTTGAGCAAATCCATACCGACGATCGCAAGGCGGTCGAGGATGCCGCCAATGACGCCCGGCGCACGGGAATGGGCCGGACGGTGGAGTATCGCATCCGCCATAAGGAAGGCCAATGGCTGACGCTGGAATCGACGGCCAGCGTGGTGCGGAACCGTGACGGCGTGGTGGAAAAGCTGGTGATCGTCAATCGAGACATCACCGAGCGGAAGCAACTGGAAGAGCAGCTTCATCGCTCTCAAAAACTCGAAGCCATCGGCAGATTATCGGGAGGCGTAGCGCACGACTTCAACAACCTCTTGGGATTGATTATCGGATATAGCGAAGCGCTACAGGAGCGGATTCCGCCCGACGATCCCTTCCGCGAGGCGGTGGATGAGATTCAGAACGCGGGCAAGCGCGCCGCCGCGCTCACGCAGCAGCTTTTGGCTTTCAGCCGCAAGCAAGTTTTGGAGCCGCGGACTCTAAACCTGAATACGATCATCCAGGATATCGAGAAAATGCTCCGCCGGTTGGTGGGTGAAGATATCGAGATGCAGCTCGTGCTTTCGCCCAACAATTGTTCGGTGAAAGCTGACCGCAGCCAGATCGAACAGGTGATTCTCAATCTGGTGGTCAACGCGCGGGACGCCATGCCCAATGGCGGCAAGCTGACCATCGAAACCGGAAACTGGGAATTGGATCGATCCACGGTGCTTCGCCATCCCTACGTAATTCCGGGTCCCTATGCCATGTTGAAGGTTACGGATACAGGTTGTGGCATGGACGCCGAGTTGCAGTCCCATATTTTTGAGCCGTTCTTCACGACTAAAGAAAAGGGCAAAGGCACCGGCCTCGGGTTGGCCACAGCTTACGGCGTAATCAAGCAAAGCGGCGGCTATATCTGGGTAGACAGCGAAGTTGGCAAAGGAACTACCTTCAGGATCTATCTGCCTGAAGTGAACGCCGTCGCTGAGGCCGTTCCCGACATGAAGGCCGCAGCGAAAGTCGCTCCTGAGCGGCGCACGATTCTGGTCGTCGAAGACGAACGGTCCTTGCGCAAATTAACCAGGAAGACGCTCAGCGACGCGGGGCACAAGGTGTTCGAGGCAGGCGACGCTTCCGAGGCTTTGGAAATTTCGAGAAAAACCGAAGGCGCCATCGACCTTCTCTTGACCGACGTGATCATGCCGGGAATGAGCGGCAAGAAATTGGCCGACGTGCTGCTGGCGGAAAGAGCCGGAATCGGGGTGCTTTATATGTCTGGGTACGCCGATGGGGAAATCGCCACGCATGGCATTTTGGAAGAGGGGACGGCGATTCTTCGCAAGCCTTTTACCCGGGACGAACTGATGCGACGAGTGGAAGATGCCTTGATGACGGCGGCAGGCAAATCATGAGCTCGGGCGGCGGAAACTCTCCGGCTTTGAGGCTGGTAGTCATTGATGACGATCCGAAGAATCTCAAATTTGTGAATTTCATTCTGGCGGGCACTGGACTGGAAATCCATTCCGCATCAGATCCGCAAGCCGGGCTGGACCTTATTCAACGCTTGCGCCCGCAGATCGTCCTGATGGATTTGGTGATGCCCGGCGTGCAAGGAATGGAGTTGCTGCAAAAGATCGTGGAATTTGACCCGGGCATCGACGTCATCTTGATGACCGGCTACTACTCGACCGAATCGGCCGTGGAGGCGATCCAAAAGGGCGCTGCTGATTATTTTCCCAAGCCTTTTTCGCCGGAGAAGCTTCGCCAGCGAATCGCGCTGATCGTTGAGGACGCCAAACGCCGGCAACGCAGCTCCAGGCTGGAAAACGAGCTTCTGGAGAATTTTCAGTTCGAGGGCATCATTGGGCGCAGCCCGCTGATGCTGGATCTGTTTTCGAAAATCCGGCGCATCGCGCCACATTTCCGCGGCGTCCTCGTCACTGGCCCAACGGGCTCAGGCAAGGAATTGGTGGCCAAGGCCCTGCACCGGTTGAGCGGCTCGGAAAAGCGCTTCGTGGCGGTCAATTGTTCCTCTATTACCGAAAGCCTGGCTGAAAGCGAGCTATTCGGCCACGTCAAAGGAGCATTTACAGGAGCTAATCAGGACAAGGTCGGCGTCTTTGAATATGCCAATGGCGGAACGGCGCTGCTGGATGAGGTCGGTGAAATGCCTCTGGCCATGCAGGCAAAGTTGCTTCGTGTTCTGCAGAACCACGAGGTCCAGCGCGTGGGCTCGCCGGCCGTCACCAAAGTGGATGTGCGCATCGTGGCTGCTACCAACCGCGACCTGCGGGAGATGGCCCGGCAGGGAAAATTCCGAGAGGACCTCTATTTCCGGCTCTGCGCGGTTGAACTCGAGCTTCCTTCGCTTGCGCAACGCCCCGAGGATTTGCTGCTGCTCGAGCGCCACTTCTTGAAAACTTTTTCCGCTCAATACAATAAACATGTGGCCGGTCTCACGCGGCGGGCCCAGACGTTGCTGGCGCGATACCCCTGGCCGGGCAACATTCGCGAGCTGCAAAACGTCCTCGAGCATGCCTGCATGATGGCCGAATCGGATGTCATCGACGTGCGCGACCTTCCGGAGCGGGTGCAGAATCACGGCCCGAGTGGCAATGCCGACTATGGAGCCTTGATGTCCATTGAACAGCTGGAGCGGCGGCACGCTCAGCGCGTCCTCGATCATGTGGGGGGAAACAAGGTGCGCGCGGCGGAAATTCTGGGAATCAGTCGCACACACCTTTATCAGCTACTGAAAGCCGCTGCCGAACAACCGAAAGAAACCGTTTCTAAGGCTGACGAGTGAGCACCTCGTCAAAGTCGTAGGCGTCCGGCGGTCCTGGCAAAATGCCGAGATGTCGAACCGGCGGCTATCGACGCTCGTTGCCCCTTTGGCCTTCGTTGCTTTTCTCTCTTGGCTCGGGCTTATTCTGCTGCCGAGGTCTAGCCTGGGGCTGTTCGGGAGGCTGCCGATTGCCGCGGGGCTGCTCGGGCTGAGCGTTCCGCTCGGCCGGACGTTCAGTCCTCTGGACATTGGGGCGGGCATTCCCTCGGGAATTTTCGCCTCGATTTTCGACTCGTGGAGCAGGCCGTCCTTCGCCGCGAGCCGCAGGGGCGGCAGTCGCCGGGCGCTCGCCGGCACGGCCATTCGGAGCCGCCGCGCGTGCGGCCACGACATCGCGTCCGCTAAAGACGCCCGGCTTAGCCGTAGCGGCAATTGCGGGCCTTCCGTGATTCGACGACGCGAGCAAAGCTCGATTGTCGCCGGAGGCGCGTTCGTGCTGAGATTGCAGTGTGGTCGGTGCAACGTGCTGCTCGCGGGCTGCGGATTGTTCGGCCGGCGTCGGCCGGGCGGCCACACCGCCTGCGCCGCCGTTATAGCTCACGCGATTCACCACGACATTGTTGTTGATCACGGTCTGGTTGTAGGTGTTGTGCACGACGGTGACGTTTACGTTGGTCACCGCACGGTTATAGACGAAAGCACCGCCGCGCCAATATCCGCCCGCATAACCCACGCCCGTGTAGCCGAAGCCGTAATTGATTCCGCCATAAAAACCGATGTGTGGTCCCCAGTACCCGGGGTGCCAAATGTAGACGCCACCTCCCCAGCCCCAATAGCCCGGAGTCCAAAGGAATCCGACCTGCGGTGCAATGACCCATGTACCCGGGACCCAGAAGTAACCGTCGGGACCCCAGTACCAGTAGCCGGGTATCCAGATGAAGCCGTCACCGGGACACGCTGGCTGCTCGTAAACCGGCAACGCCGGCGGTCCGACGTGCACCGATATCCCGACGCTTACTTGCGCCAGCGCCGCGGAAGATACCATCAGCACTCCGGCGAGAAGCAACAGCCAACGAAGCAGTGATGCATTACGCATTCTTCGTCACCTCGCGAGCGTCATTTGAAAAAGATAAGCACGAATGGGAGACCTGTCGCAGCTGGGCACCGGTTCATTATTGTAAACCCGTCGCGTGATGGAAAGTTGCTTGCGCAGCTTCAGATTACCGAGATGTGAACATACGCTTTGCCAGCTATGTAGAGGTAAGCGTACGTGCGGAGACGATTTCGGCGCGCTAGTGCCGTTCCAACTTGATCCGGCGAGAGGTTCGGCCCAAAGAGCCTGCGATTGGCTGTGGGGTGGCCTAGTAGAGAATTTGGTGCAAATAGTTGGAACCGCACTAGACAAGCCTGGAGGGCGCCGGCGACTCAATGCCTTTACGTTTCAGCGAGCCCCAGGCGTCGTCGCCGCGGAAGTATTGCCAGAGCCCCTGTAGCCGCCAGATCATATGCAATTGGCGATAGGGAAAATGCTCCAGGAAACAGTAGCTGATCAGGCGCGCCATGTCTTGCCAATCATTGTAGCGACGATAGGTGATCTCCTCTTGCAGGACCGAGCCAATCGAAATGGTCGTCGCGAAGGCGTACCCAAACAGAAGGAACTGCAGGAGGAAGGGCCGGCTCAGCATGCCCAGCGCCGCTGCCATGATAATGGTTACCATGCCCGTAACCTCGATTACCGGTGCGCTTAGTTCAAATAGCCACAAGTATGGGAGGGCAAAGCAGCCGATTCTGCCGTAGCGGGGACGCATGAGCATGCCGCGGCTGGTCCACAGCACGTCCGCCAGGCCTTTGTGCCAGCGCGCTCGCTGCCTTCTGAGCGATCTCATGTCGGAGGGAACTTCCGTCCAGGACACCGGATCGGGCACGAAGCTGATGCGATAATCGGCGCCCAGCTCGAGCAAATATCGGTGTAAGCGCGTGACTAGGTCCAGATCTTCGCCAATCGCCCGGCCTCGATAGCCGCCCACTGCGCGGACCAGGTCGGTCCGGAACACGCCGAAGGCGCCGGCGATAAGGGTGAGCATATTGCCCTGGGCCCAGGCCTCTCTGCCGATCAAGAACGCGCGGAGATACTCAACTACCTGGATCACTTCTAGGCTTTTTTTTGGCAGGCGTGCCCGCAATTGCCCGCCTTCGATCGCTGACCCGTTCAGCACTCGGACGATTCCGCCAACGGCAACGACACGTTCGGGATCCTGTACTACCGGTAACATGATGCGCAGCAGCGCATCGCGCTCGAGAACGGAATCGGCGTCTACGACGCACACATAGGGAGAGGTCGCCGCATTGAGACCGGCATTCACGGCGTCCGCCTTGCTCCCTGCCGCTTCCTTATCCACAACCACCAGCCTCGCGTTCGTCTCGCTACGATACAAGCAGCGCAGCGGGGCGCTCTTTACGTCGTGAACGTAAATGGCGCGGATCGGGCGCAGATGAAACTCCCGCTGCATCTCTTCCAGCGTGCGATCTTGTGATCCGTCGTTGACGACCACGATTTCCAGTTCCGGGTAGTCCAGCTCGAGCAGCTTCCGCACCGATACGCGGATCGACTTCTCTTCATTATGCGCGGGAACGATAATCGTGATGGGCGGGGTCAGCGACGTTTCCTTTACCCAGCCCAAGCGATAGCTTTGGAGCAGGTGATGGTGCCTGGCGGTCGTTCGTAGCGCAATCATGAGCATAAATAGGTAAGCGACATTGCTCGCCAGGTAGTACCAGAAGAGCGTATCGTTCGAGATTTCTAGAAAACGGCTCATGGAAGCGGCTCTGCCTTGACGGTGGCGTTCTCGTCGACGACGGGCTCTGCGGGGGGCTGGCCGGTCTGCAGGACTTCCTGCAAACACCTCTTCATCTGCGGAGCGAGGTCTACGCTCTGATGAATTTCTTCCTCCAGCTTTCCACGCAGGTTCGCATTTTCCAGCGCTGTCAGGTATGCGTGGAGACCGTAGCGGTCCTTCAGAGCAGCCACTTGCTCGAAGATGGAAACCAAGCCAAGCCTTTCGACATCATCAACGGCTGTAGGTTGGCCACGCTTCTCATCCTTGAACGTGGCAAGCCCGATAGCGCCACGGAGCCGGATCAAAGATTCGGCCGCCCGCAATCGCACAATGCGGTTGGAATCGGTGAGCCCGCGCAGCAGCACCGGGAGCGCGCGGGGATCGGAAAGCGTGCCCAGACTCACGATGGCCCGCAACCTTACGAACCATATGGGGTCCTCCGCCAGTTCGTTGAGGACATCGAAGGCCAGCGCCGGTTGGACATGTGACATAGCGCGCGCGGCTGCGGCCCGGAGTTCATCCAGGTCGTCTCCTACAAACTGCATCAGGTCCAAGCCGAGCGAAGGATTCGCAACTTCGCCGAGCACGCGCCCGAGAACTTCACGGGCGGGCCCTTGAGCGCGCTGCACATGAGGCAGCAGCACCTGCGGGCGCTCCGCGCAGCACTGGATGAGCGCGTTTTGCAGCGGCAGCGCCGGCACGGACAGGCCTGTTTCGCCGATCCAGGCCAGGATTTCTTCCGCCGCTTGCGGACACGCCATGCGCCCCAAACCGCGGAGG
>DASPYR010000355.1:0-3998 GCA_035636675.1 Rugosimonospora sp.
GGGAACTCGTCTTTGACTTGCTTATAAAGTTTGGCCGCCTGGGTGGGATCAGAACCGCTGTAGTGATCCGCTAACGCGAGTAAGACGATCGGCTTGGGCACGAACAGGGTTGGCTTACTGGCGAGCTGCTGATAGAGCTGCACGGCCTGCGAACCTTTTCCAGCTTCGTCATAGACTTGCGCCAGCTTGAATCGCGCCAGCGCCGAGAGGCTTTCATCCCTGCTCGACTGCAAAGCCTTCAAATTGTTTTCCGCTTCGTCGTAACGCCCCAGCCTTTCGAGGCTCAAAGCCTCATAGTAACGCGCCAATTGTCCCGGCCGGGTTCTGGGATAGCGCTTTGCAACGTCCGCGAATTTCTTCACCGCGTCGCCGTATTTGTTCTTTTCGTCCAAGTAAGTAATCTCGTCCGGCTGAGCGGGATCCGCGGCGGTCCGAATGCGGGCCTGGTAGACCTTCATGGCCTCCGCCAGAGCGGCCGCTCCTTTGGCGGTTTGGTTCTGCGTATAGAAGCGCCAGCCCAGCACCGCGAGGGCGATAAGCAGTGCGACGCTGCCATAGGTCCAGATCTGCTGCTGATGCGAAAAAATAGCCTCAGCGCCGTGGCTCAGGGTCTCGCGGACTTCGTCTTTTTTCAGTTCCTTGCGCGAGATATGCTGCGGCAAATGAATACTCCTTTAAGCTTTTCTCACGGGGAATCGTATCACAATCCCGGCTGCAGATCGAACCGCTGGAGTGGCGCTCGCATGGTAATACAAAGGAAAAGGGCCCGTCCGCATGGCGAACAGGGCCCCTCAATCATTGAAGCGATGGACCTGGGCTTCTAGTGCCGTTCCAACTTGTTTGAGCAAATCGTCTTTCGTCTTGATTACGGCGATCTCTCGGTGTCGTTCGCTTGCGCGTTTGGCCAATCTAGTTGGAACGGCACTAGGGTACGGTAACGTTCTCGGCCTGGTAGCCTTTCGGCCCCTGTTTGACCTCGAACTCTACCATTTGTCCCTCCGTCAGCGATTTGTAACCATCCATCTGAATCGCCGAGAAATGGACGAATACGTCCTCTCCCGACTGGCGCTGGATGAAACCATACCCCTTTGCCGCGTTGAACCACTTCACCACACCTTGTTCTCTGCTCAACTTCTTCGCTCCTCGTCGTGATCTTCGCCATTTGCCGGGTGTAACGCCAGTCGGTGGAGCTCGGAATTACCCGGGTGACGGGCCCTTGCACCACTACGGGATTACAAGACCCAATCAAATGCGGCGCCATGCTGGCACAAAACTGCCCGCCCTGTCCAGAGCCTTTGTAGGCATCGCGCGATCAATGCATCACTGCGATTGGCCTCTCTAGCACGCGCAGCAAACGACTTGTGGCAGGGAATGATCCCGAATAGCACTGTAGCGCCGCCCTTCAGGGCGGCATCTGTCTCGCTCGCGTCGCCCCGCCATTAGCCCCTGAGGATCAGAGCGAAAACGTCATTCCGAGGAGCGCGTCGCGCATTCTGCGCCCTCACCGATTTTGCCGCGCGACGAGCAATCTGCTTTTTCTGAACGCAGACCGCTCGCTCGGTCGTGGTTCACTTATCTTGCAGGTGGGGAGCGGAGTGCGGCTGGCAGCCCAGCTTTTTCGTCATGATCAATTCCGCGCCGCCCTGCGCCGAGCGGCGTACCTCTAATTCGTCCATGAAAGTGCGCATCAGGAAAATTCCCCGGCCGGAAGTCTTCAAAAGATTCTCTTCCGCAAGCGGGTCCGCCACCTGACGGAGGTCAAAGCCGCGGCCCTGATCGACAATGTGCACCACGAATTTGTCGTCGGTTACCTCGAAGTTGAGTTGAATCTTTTTGTGCCGCTGCTCTTCGTTTCCGTAGCGGAAGGCGTTGATCACGCCCTCCCTCACGGACATGGCGATTTTCAAACAATCGTCCTCGTTGAAGCCCGCCGCTCTGGCCACGCGCTCGGTTATGCCTTCGGCCAAGGCCACGCTGTCGAGCAGCGTCTCCATGGTCACTTCGATGCGGTTGGCGGCATTCGACATAGCGTCATTTCAGAAGCAGAGTCACTCCGTAGCATAGCTCATTTGCAAAGCCCACCAAAGCGGCCGCCGCTGCGTTCGCGAAATGCGCAGGCCCATTCGGTGAATCTTCAGGCCCAATAGGTGCGGTCGAGCGTGCGGTATTGAATGGCTTCGCCCAAATGGCGCGGTGCGATTTCTTCAGCGGAATCGAGATCGGCAATGGTCCGCGCAACCTTCAGAATCCGGTCGTGCGCCCGCGCCGAGAGACCCAATCGCGCCACCGCCGTCTCCAGTAACTTCTCGCCCTCGGCCGAAATGGTGCAGTACTTGCGGATCAGCTTGGGCGGCATCTGCGCGTTCGCGTAAACGCGTTTTTCCGAGGCGAACCTTTGGAGCTGGCGGCTCCGCGCCCGCACCACGCGCTCCCGCACCGCCGCCGAATCTTCAATGGAAGCTTCTCCGCGCAATTCCTTGTATTTGACCGAGGGCACCTCGATGTGGATATCGATGCGGTCGAGCAACGGACCTGAAATCTTGGAGACGTAACGCTGGATCTGCGGCGGCGTGCAGTGGCATTCGTGAGAGGGGTCGCCGAAGAATCCGCAGGGACACGGGTTCATGGCCGCCGCGAGCATGAAGCGCGCCGGGAACGTGACCGAAAGCGCCGCGCGCGAGATCGTTACCGCGCCTTCTTCGAGCGGCTGCCGCAAAACTTCCAGCACGTTGCGCTGAAACTCCGGCAGTTCGTCCAGGAATAGAACTCCGTTGTGTCCCAGCGAAACTTCGCCGGGACGCGGCATGGCGCCGCCGCCGATCAGTCCGGCGTCGCTGATGGTGTGGTGCGGCGAGCGAAACGGGCGCGTGCCCACGAGGCCCCGCGCGTCCTCCAGCAATCCCGCCACGCTGTGGATTCGGGTGGTCTCGATCGCCTCCTCCAGCGACATCGGAGGCAGAATCGTCGGCATGCGCTTGGCCAGCATGGTTTTGCCGGCGCCGGGCGGACCTAAAAAAATAATGTTGTGGCTGCCGGCGCAGGCCACTTCCAGGGCTCGCTTGGCGCCCTGCTGTCCGCGGACGTCGCGCAGGTCCAGCGGATATTGCGCCGCCTCGGCCAGCAATGCGCGCGCGTCCAGTTGTACAGGCTTGAACGATTCGGGCGCGTTCACCAGGTCCACGGCTTGGGGCAGGGAGCGGATCGCGTAAACCTCAATGCCTTCCACAACCGCTGCTTCCTGAGCGTTTGCTTCGGGCACGACCACGCTTCGGATGCCCTGTTCGCGCGCGCAAAGAGCGGCCGAAAGCGTCCCGCGCACTGACCGCACACTGCCGTCGAGCGATAGCTCGCCCAGAAACAGTTGTCCGTTCAGGGGCTTGCCGAAAAACGTTCCCTGGCATCCCAAAATTCCCAGGGCCATCGGCAGATCGAACCCCGAGCCTTCCTTGCGAATATCGGCGGGCGCAAGATTGATGGTCACGCTCTGCGGATTGGGAAAATCAAAGCCGCAGTTTTTCAGCGCCGCTTTGATTCGTTCGCGGCTCTCCTTAACAGCAACATCTGGGAGACCCACCACGTTGAAATCGCCCATGCGCCCTGAACCCACATCGACTTCGACTTCGACCACGTAAGCGTCGATGCCAAAGACAGCCGCGCTGAGCGCCTTGAAGAGCATGGGTGAGGGAAGCGGAACTCCGGCCGCAAGGTTAAACCAACTGGATAGGCGGCGCCAGAGGTGCTTTTGCCCGATAGTGGTAAGAGCCGTTGTAACAAGCCGACCTCACGCCGGTCAGTCTGCTCGGCGGTTTGCGAACGGATGAAGTTGAGTGAGTAGGCGCCAAAAGCGGTGCGGACGAAAGCTGAAGTTTATTGATCTTGTTGTCCCGATTTCTTCAGTGCCGCCGGAATCAAAACATCTGCATAGCGCCGGGCTTCTTTTGCTCGCACACCGCTGGATCGTGCGATTTGGCTGAACAGAGGTAAGACTTGTTCTTGCA
>DASPYR010000356.1:0-61037 GCA_035636675.1 Rugosimonospora sp.
ATCCCGCTATTTCGATACTAGCGCGTGGTTTACCTTGGGCGGTCTGGTGCATCCCTACTCGCTCGGCATGGTGCGGGCGCCGGGGATATGGCGGCGGGCGCAGCATGTGCTGGCCGAGGCCAACGACCGCGAGCGGGCCACGGGGATCGCCAGCGTGTTCGTGGAGCCGGACTGGCACGAGCCGGTGCGCTGGCAAGCGCACGCCAAGCAATACGCGGAGAACTATCTGGCCGAGAGCTTACGGGTGCGGGTGCACCAGCCGAAGAGAGTGGAGACCCTGGACCGGCAGAAGCAGGAAGCGCGGACGGCGCAGATGCAATTCCTGGTCAAGAACGTGTTACAGCTGGGATTGCGAAGCTGGAAAGCGCCCGAGGCTCGGTTTCCCCCCAATTACGCATATTGGTGCGAGCTGGCGCTGAAGCTCGTGCCGCCTTGGCCCCCCATAGCCTGGCAATGGCTAAGCGCCGCGATCGCGGAAACGGCTGTGAGAAGCGCGGCTCTGGAGGGGCGGGCCAGGGCCAACGAGCGAGATTGGAGTCTGGCGGGGAAGGCGCTGTCCTGGCAAGTGCCGGCGTGGACCGCGGGGCTTCTCCAGACGCTCGGGGAAGGGCATACGCAAAAGCGCGGGGCGACCTCGATCGACCGGAAGCAGCTTAGCGAACGAATAGGGACCGCCGAATCCCAAAGAACGCGGGAACGCAAGCGCGCGGAAGCGCGGGCGGAGGCCAAACGTTTGGAGCGAGAGGGCGCGCTCAAATACCGGCCCGCGGGGAAAGAGTGGCGTCTGGCCAATCCTCCTACGTGCTGCCATGTCTTGCGGGTGCTGGAGGGAAGGGCGTTCGACGGAGACAGCCAGGAGGCCGTGGGGCCGCACCAGCGGGGCTGGAACCCGAGCGGAAAGGATTAGCGGCGCAGATTCTTTTTCAGAGACTCGAAACAATCGGGGCACTCCCCGGAACGATACAGGAAACTGGCGGGCACTCCGCAAATCCGGCACACGCCTTCTTCCATGGGCACGGAAAATCGGTTAGGCGCCTCTTCGATACTGGCAGCATGTTCCTGTTCGATGGACTCCTGCCATGACTCAATCTCGAACTCTTCCATGCGGATAGTTTCTCCCGAATTCCTGCGCGGCTCCGGGCTCAAGCGCACGGTTCCAACTTGCATCGGCAGGAGCAATGCAATTACACGTGGGGGGTGGCGGGCGGGCGTGGCCTCTTTAGCTACTAGTAGCAGTTACTGCCGGGGGTAAGTGTCTGAGCAGAAGATAACGCGCGCACGGCGCGCTTTATCTTCGCAGCTCCAACGAGAGCGCGCAGCGCGAACGGGGGAGCGGGCTCCAGGACCGGCGCTCCGGGCACCCCCGCACTCGCTCCCGCACCGACACCGAACCCGCAATCCGCCGGAGGCCCGGACTCGCTTCTCCGCTTTGCCCCTTGCAGGGTCAAATGCTCGAATGCTCGCCCTCCCCTGCCCCTGCGCCGATTTCCAACGGAATTCCCTGAATTTGAAAATTCGATTTTTCCCTTTTCCCAAAAATGGAGACGCGGAGTCAGCCCGGGCCCCCCGCGCCCCACCCCTGCCACTATCAAGCGCCGGCGCCGACCGCACGCAGGGCATGGGGGCAGCACCGGGCTGCGGTGTACGGCGCCGGCATGGGCCCAGGGAGCGAGTACGGGTGGGAGTCGGGATACCGGAGATCCAGATGTGCCACGGAAGCGAGGCGAAGGCGGGGTTACATATACACCGATTATCGGAAGCAGGGCGCAGCACTGGTGCATGGGTGCACAGGCAGACGCGCATTGCGAGGAGCTGGTGACGCGTACCCGAAAGGGTACGAGGCCCAGGTCCGAGCCTAAGACGCACGCGCGAAAGCGTTGGTAGCAGGGCGTGCGCGCGCGTTGTCGCAGCATGTGCAGGGGTGCAGGGGGGGGAGATGGCGGATCGGGGAGTAAGGCGAGAGCGGGGAGTGGGAAGGGCCCCCTACCCCCGGGAGGCAGGAAGGGGAACCCAGGGGCGAGCGTAGCACGAATGCGAGAAATCGTGCTACGAGTGCGTTGGGAAACGCGGGAGGGAAAATAACGTTTGACGTGTGTCGGTGCAGCGGCTACGATGGGATTGCTGGCTGAGGCTGGCGCCGCTCCGACAAGCGGCGATGGAGGAAACGATGGAACGAGCGCAAACACAGACCTGGTGGGACGCCCACCGGGAACCCGTAGAGCTGGACTCGCCGAGAGACTTACGCGAAGCCGGCGCCAGGCTCCAGCCGGCGGCCAAGCCCGCGCGCCGGATCCGCTTGTCGCTTGCCCGTGTCATGGACGCGGCCGAGTCCGGCGAGTACCTGGGCTTTTGCCTGGCTTGTGGGGCCGAGGCTAGTGGAGTGGAGCCCGATGCCCATGAGTATCCGTGCGAGTGCTGTGGGGAGGCTCGCGTGTACGGAGCCGAGGAGATTCTCGTCATGGGGCTGGGGTAGCTCGCAATTCCGCGGGGGCCGTGACAGGCTCCCCCAAACCCTGAACCTGCACTGAACCTCAAATGCCTATGGGCAGGAGAAAGACAATGGCACGATATCGCATGGAAGACGGCTGTGTCCTGGACACGGCCAACGCTACCGCTGAGTGGGAAGAGGACACCTATTTCGATGGACATAACCGAATCGGCGTGGCCACGGGCTCCCAGTGGAACCACGAGACCCTGTATCGCTCGCGGAAGGGCCGATACTTACATCGAGCGCACCGGCCAGTGGCAGGGCAGCGCGAATTATGCCGCGTGGATCGGCAAGCGCGCGGCCGTAGCGTGGCTGCTGGCCAATAACCGGGAGCTGCCGGAGGACCTGGCGGAGCTCGAAGCGGAGATCTCGGAGTAACTCCCCTGACGAGCCCGTGAGAAGCGGGCGAAACTCACGGCTTATCCCGTGAGTCGGGAGGTAGTCGCAATGACGAACGCACTACGCACTGCAACCGCATTGACGAACGAACGGATTTTCCGGCCGAATCGAGCGCTGTGGACGCTGACCGCGCGCATGGCCGAGCTGGTTTCGGGGGTGTCCCATGCTGCTTAACCGGCATAACCTGAACATTGCCGCGCTGTGCTCCAAAGAGGCTTCGCGGTTTAGCCTGCAAGCGCTATACGTGACTCCGCAAGCCACGGTCGAAACGGACGGACACCAATTGGTGTCCGTTACCCTGGCGCCGGGATTGCAAGCGGAATCGTTTCCCGAACCCCCCAACACGCCGAAAGCGGTAGACGAGTGGAAGCCGTTTCTGCTGCCCGCGTCCGAAGCGCTGGCCATTGCCAAGGCGCTTCCCAAAAAGTCTAAGATTCCCGCATTGGAATGCGCGGCCGTGACGGACGAAACCGATGGCCACGGGCATTCCGCCATTTCCGTGACGGATCTGGAGTTCGCCCGTGTGTTCCGCACTCGCAAGCCCGAAGGGAATTTCCCGGATTACGAACGCATTATGCCCAAACTGAAGAACGCCACGTTCCAGGTGGCCTTCGATGCCGCGCTGTTGGTCCGCGTGCTGAACCGGATTGTCGCGTTCCAGCAAGGGCAGGGCAACGCCAAAGGCGGCAATCCCGCTACCGTCACATTCTCGTTTACGGATAAAAACCATGCGGTGAGGCTGGATGCCAAGGGGGGTGAGGACCAGCAGCTCACTGCGGTCGTGATGCCGTGCAGTCTGCCGAAAGACAGCAAAGGCAAGAGTGCCGCAGACGGTGCAGGGGGTGCCCAATGAGCACCCGCTCTACTACTCACTTCATGGACTCGGGGCACTCTCAAGGAGGGTGCCCCATCGTCTACCGCCACACCGACGGTTACCCGGAAGGCGCGGGTAAAGATCTAATCCGCTTCCTGGAAATCTGCCGCTCGCTGAACGATTCGCGCCTCGAAGATCCCGAATACCTGGCGGCGCGCTATGTCGTGTTTCTCGCCGGAATCTACACGCACGGTTCCGAGCGGCTGGATTTCCTTTCCGTAGGCGTAGTGTCCGAAGATCCCGGCGATATCGAGTACCGCGATGTCGTGGATTGCAGGGAAATCGGTAAGAACGGACTGCCGGAAGTGACGTGCTGGCACATCGAACGCACAAACCGCAGAGAACATTTACAGATGGCGGCAATTCCCGGCTACCGCGCAAACGGGAAGGGGAAAGGGGGCGCCCCATGAGCACCTCGATCTCCGTCACCGCCGAGGATATCGCCAATGGACGGCCGAAGCATCTGAGTCGATGTCCGGTGGCGCTGGCCTTGGCACGCACGTTCTACACCGAAACCGTGCGGGTCTATGAAGACTACTATGCGCTGAACGATTACCCGCGAAATTGGCCCGTGAGCGTGACCGTGTGGATCGAGCGGTTCGACAAGGGAAAGCCCGTGAAGCCGTTCGCGTTCGATCTGGAAGTGGAGATAGACGCATGAGCGCACAATCGCACTACGACTTGGTCATCGAGAACCCCGGCTTATCGGGGTTCTTCATCGTCTCCGCGCAATCGGCGCGGGGCAAACGCTGGCTCGCGCGCAACGTGCAAGACGCAAAGCACGGCACGGCTTACTCGGACGATCGCAAGTGCGCCTGGAACATCTACCGAGGCGCGATTGCAGACGGGCTCAAAGTGGACGCGAGCAATCGGGAAGGGTAAGCTGACGGTGCCCCCTTCCAGGCATTCGAACCCGTGTGGCTACCGAGCGGTGGGAGATTCGGTAGCACCCTCTCCTGCCGTCCACTCCCCGCGCCGCTTCTCCAGCTCTCCCCGATACCCCGCTAGCGCCCGCATTTCCCCCGCGAACGCTTCCCGCAGATCGGAGAACCCATCGGGCGCGGGAAGGCCGTGCGCGCGATCCTGGGCCTCCAGACGCGCAATCCGGGCCTGTCTGTAGAGTTCGTAGGCAAGGTTGAGTCCGGTGAGCGTGCGCTCGATGCGGACGCGGTCCTCGGCGAGGGCAACGAGACACGGATTGGCGGTCAGGGAAATTCCCAATTTCGCAGTAAATCTGACTTCTGAGTCCGAAACTCTGCTTCCAGTATGGGCGCCGGGGAGAGATCGCACAATCGGACATTTGCGCGAGGGGATGGAAGCACACTATGGATTCGCACAATCGGCGCACAACGAGCAAAACGCCTTGGGGGCTGCGCAATCCGCACAAATGCCCGTTGACAGAGCGGGAGTGCGGGCCGCACAATGCCCGGCTGGAGGTGGAACCATGACCGATGAAGAACCCCAGACACTGGAAGATGACCGCACAATCGACTGTTACGACCGCAAAACCGGCTGGAGCCGGGTGCCCGATCCGTTTACCGCGGAAGGCGAGGAATACGAGGTCAAAAGAGCGGCTGGTTTTTACTGATTTGGAAATATTGGCGGAGAAGCCGGTTTCGAGATCCAAATTTGGACTGGTCCCTATGCCCAACAATACAACGTATTATTGAGCGCTTCTTTTCAGGGTCACGATATTTCGGTGGCCGATTTTCCGTCTCTGGTCGAGTTGATGGAAAAACTGGCTCCCACGATTGCCGCATCGGAGTTGAGTTGGATTCGGGAGATCGCGTCCGATTTGAAAGAGTTGCTCACCGATCGGGAAGGGCCGCTGGCCGAAGCGGCATCGCTGCGGCGGCGCATCGAGAAACAGGAATATGAGGCTACTGTGAAACGTCAAGCGGCCAGGGTTAAGACTCAGGGAAATCCCTGAGAAAACTGTGTCGGGAAAACAGTAGCTGGAAACCAAGTTATTTGTTTGCAACAAAAGGTGTAGGGTGGGTGTAGGGGTGGGTGTAGGGGGCTACACCCTTTTTCCACAGCCTATCGCCATGATTAAAATAGACTTACAAAAAGGTGTAGGGTGGTGTAGACTTAACCCCAACATATATTGACGCGCGCGCATATGCGCACATAAGAGAAAAGGTGGGCGAAAAAGCTACACCACCCTACACCCGATAGATAAACGATTGAGGAATAATGACTTAAGTGGGTGTAGGGGTCTACACCCGCTCTACACCGACCCTACACCACCCTACACCTCATGCCTCGACAATGGGCGGGCGATTGGCGCAAACGCCCTGATAATTCAGACACTTCTTGCTGCGGGTTTGTTCGTATCCCTTCTTGCGCATGGCTTCCTTGAAAGCGGACTCGTTCATGATCCGGTCGCGGGCTGCCTCCGCCCACTCGATATAGTTCAGGAATAAATCGTGTGCCGGATGCTTGAAGCCCGGCGCAATGCGACAGCGTTGTTCCACGAAATGCTGAATGATGTCGCTATCGGATCGCCATTGTGCACGAGCGGTCTCCACGATTTCCGGTCGGTCCAGTCCTTGCAGGTACCAGCGCACAGCCCCCAGTGCGGCCCATGCGAAAATCCCTTCTGCCTCTTCCGCCAGTTTGTGCGGTAGATCCCTGTCGATCTCTTCTTTTGTCAGGCTTCGGTTGAATGGCACGAGATGTAGTCGATTCCAGATCGCATTGTCGGTTCCCCGCACAATCGGCTTGTGATTGCCGTCGATCCAGAGCTTGTGCGTTTCGTAAAACTGAATCGGATTCTCATATTTGCGGACAGCCTTGATTTTGCCCATGCCCTGTGTAATGCGCTTGAGGCGGCTTTCCGCCAACTCCCGGTTTTCCTCTGTCTCGCTGGTCATGACGAATCGGGCGCCGCGCAAGTCCGCAAGATCGGCTTGGCTATTGTTGTTCTCCTGCTTGGTGAGCAGGCTTTCGATTTGGATAACGATGGCGTAGTCGTCGCCCAGCAACTCGCGCACGGTGGAAAGCAGAGTAGTTTTGCCGTTGTCGCCCGTGCCATGGCAAACGAACACCGCCTTCTGAATCGTCTCGCCGGTCAAGCTGTAACCGATCGCGGTTTGCATATGTTTTTCCAGCCCCGGCAGGATCTCCGCCAGAAATTGCAGGAATCGCGGGCACTCGGCATCCAGCCGGAACTCGTGCTTCACCGATTTCGTGATGAAGTCCGCGGGCGAGTGCGGCCGCAATTCCAGCGTCCGCAGATTTAACGTGCCGTTCCGAAAATTTAACAAATGTTTCGCGGTGTCGAGCTGGTCGGGATGAATGGTGAGGTGCGGTTGCGCTTCCCGGAGCAGGTTCGTGATGCGCCCGGTATTCTGGAAGGTTGCCATCAGTTTGGCGCTTTTGTCCCCTGTACAATTGGCCTGCCGTAAGCATTCCGTGACCGTGGCTTGCGCCAGCTCGCGCGCGAGGTCTGCCCTATCCGCCAGCCATTGCACGCCGTCCCAGACCATCCAGGACTCCAACAAATGGCAATAGCGGGCCTCCTGGCCATGCGCGGCAACGAACCGCTGCGCGTTACCCAGATCGTTAAGAGGGTAATTGAGAAGATTGATACAGTCGAGTCCAATCCGCGGTTCAACGATTGTACCGTCAATTACTATTGCATGCCCATTGACCTTCTGTTCCGTCTTGGTTGTTCCGGAAATCACTTTATCCGCAACAGCCTCTTTATCACTGTGAATATGTGCTGTATTCTTGTTTGTAGACATCCAGGATTCCTTTCCAAAAAGACTTCAAGCCCTTGGGATCGTGCGTCTTGGATGGCTTCCGGCTCTCCCGAGGCTGGGTTTATCCCCCGCGGCTTCGGCAGGCTCCGGCTCTCTCTCAGGTAAGAGACCTCACGGGTCTGGCACGCAAATGTCAGGCCCGTCTCGGTTTTCTCACCCGCTTGTCATCGAAGGCACACGCGCTGTAGTCTAACACCGGGCATGCGTGTCTTACGGTGTTTTTCCGCCCGCCTCTTGACACCAATCGATACACTCTGTAAGATAGACAGCGTATGAGTAGATCGGCTCAACCGGTACGCCAGAGAAAGCCGAGCAAGTGGCATCACATCACGCTCCGATGCCCGTTGGATCTGGATCGGGCGCTTGAGATCCGCTGCACCGCGCTGGATATCACCAAGGCAACGGCATGTCAGCAGGCTTTGCGGCGCTGGCTGGGTAAGCACGCGCCGCCCCCCTCGCCCGATCCCCCGGTGCCGGACCGGCGCGTACCCACGGACGAGGAGCTGGACCGGCGGGCCCTGGAGCTGGAGTTGGGCGAGCCCGTGGCGTAAAACGATCTCAAGGAAACGGATAAAACGAAAGCGAGAGGTGTATGCCCATCGAGTCGGACCCCGAAATCGTCGCCATCGCCCAGCGAATCCTGGAGGAGCGCGGCTATCTGATTATCGGACGCCGCTACCGCGAATTCTCCCTTGGCGAAATCCTGCCTCATGCGGACCGGGGTGACCTTCCCGGTCCGCTGGTCGTGGTGGGATTTACCGATTACCGGGAATTCCGACAGCAATATCGCGATTACGCGCTGCCTGGAATGAAAATACCCGATTCCAGGGAATGCGTGGGGTTCGCGAAAGTGGTGGCCGAATGAGTGAGACCCTGAAATCCATAGCCGCCGCCATCGCCGTTGGATTGGTAGCGAATGCCGACTATTTCAACAGCCATAGCGAAGACCAACTCGTACAATGCGCGCTCCGCTTAGCCGTTGCCGTAAACGACGAAGCGGACGCGTGCGGGTTGGGCGAATTGGGCGAAAAATGACCGCCGCCAAAATCCTCACTCCCGCCTCCCTCGGCTTGCCCCCGCACTTCTCCGCGTTTCGCCCGCACCAGCTCTCCGCGATCGACTATGTTCTCGCTTCCTCCAAGCGCTTTCAGGGACTCTCGCTCCCGACCGGCAGCGGCAAGACACTGATCGCCATGGCCGTCGCCCGCGCGCTCGGCGTCAAAACCGTCTATCTCACCTACACCAAGGCCCTGCAGCGGCAAATCGTGGATGAGTTCGGCTGCATCGGGGCGGTGTCGGTCGAAGGCCGCGCCAATTACTCTTGCCGAACGCTGCTCGCCGGCTCTTGCGAAGAAGGCGCCCAAGCCAATTGCCCCCTACTTGCCTCCAGCCCCGAGTGCCCGTACCGCGCCGCCGTTCTCGCCGCCCAGCGCTCCCGTCTCATTGTCGCCAACTATGCCTATTGGTTGCGCGTGCGAGCCGATCGGAGCGATGCGCTGGAGTCGGGGGAAAAGGTGGGCCGCTTAATCTGCGACGAAGCTGGGGAGGCCCCCAAGGCCCTCTGCGGGCATCTTTCGCTGGAGTTTGCCATGGATCGCTCCGGCTCGGGCTCTGGACACATGCCCAATCCGGTCTGGTTCGAGTGGGGGAACCGGGAAGCGTTGCGCACGATCCGGGAACGGGCGAACGTGGCGCAAGGTACCCCCCAGTACTACCGGCTGACCCGCACGCTCGAAGACCTGGCCCAGATCCCGGCAATGGACTCGAACTGGATCTGGGAGCAGGACCGACACGCGGTGCGTTTCGACGCCATTTGGCCCGCATCCTACGCCGAGTCCCTATGGTCGAACGTGCCTCGCGTGCTCATCCTCTCCGCGGCCTTGCGCCCGTACACCCTCCAACTCCTGGGACTGGAGCCTGCTTCCTACGATTTTCGCGAGTGGCCCGCCGTCTTCGCCCCGCACCTCGGCCCGGTTTACTACCACCCGCCGTCTCCGCCCGTTCGCATGACCGCCAAAACCAAGCCCGCCGACCGCGAGCGCGTCTGGAGCCTCATGGACGACTGGCTGGAAGCCCGCCGCGACCGTAAAGCTTTGATTCAAACGAATTCCTACGACAGAATGCGCGAGCTGGCCGCGTATTCCCGCCATGCCGGCCGCATGATCTTCAACGACTGCGCCGGCGAGAGCGGTCCCGCCGCCGAGTATTTTCGCTCGGCCTCTCCCGGTACGATCCTGGTCTCCCCCTCGTTCGGCACCGGATGGGATTTCCCCGGCAGCCAATGCGAGCTGATCCTCATTCCCAAAATTCCTTACGCCTCGAAATCGTCCGCCGTGGAAGCCGAGCGTCTGCGCTCTTCCGAATACCTGCAAAACGCCGCCGTCCAAACGCTTGTGCAGCAGGCCGGCCGCGCCCGCCGTCACGAGCGAGACCGGTCGGAGACGGTGATCTTCGACTCGATGCTGAAGTGGGCCATGGGCAGCCCCAGAGAGCCGTGGCGGGGGCACGCGCCTCGTTGGTTCCGGGTGCATGAGATCGCGGAGATTCCCCCCGCGCCGCCCAGACTGGAGACCGTGTGACCGTATACATAGAGTGCGCCGATTGCCAGAAGCGTTATCCGGTTTTCCTCGACGGCAGCTTGCCTAGCGAGTTGATCTTGCAATGGAAATGCGATTGTGGGTTTCGCGGCGAATATACCGTGCGAACCGCTTCCCCGGTTTCGCCGGGACTGGAGCGCGCATGAGCGTCGTGCTTCTGTTCCACGAACTGGCCGCGACCGGCGAGCGCACCGAGTATACCGACCGCTATCTGGTCTCCTACGATCCCTCGCACCACTGGGCCAACGGCGATTACGACGGCGGCCTGCCGGTCACTACTCCCGATCCCCGCGACGCCATACAATTCGCCGATGCCGGAGCGGCCATGGAGATGTGGAAACGAGGGCCGTCTTGTCGTTGCCATCGTCTGCGTCCGGACGGAGAGCCCAACCGCCCCTTAACCGCGTATACGGTGAGCGTCGAACCTGTGTCCGCCGTCAATCGAGGCACGTCCGGGGAAACAGTTGAGAAAAAGAGAGGAGAACCGAAGTAAATGAGTAAAGTCAGTTTCGCCCCCGAAGACTTTTATCAGCCCCAATCCCTCGGTTTTGTCGAGATTGTGGGCTCCCCGCGCTTAGGCGAAGTCGTAGACATTGTCGCCCGCTATCATCAATGGCAGCCCAGCAAATCGACCGGCGAGCAGCAGCCCCCGCTCACCGGCGTGTTTCTGAGTATTCTGCCGGTCGACGAGCACGGCAATGCGCTCAGCGTGGACGCCGTGGACCAAGAACTCGTGGCCCAGTGGGGCGACTGGCAGAAGCCCCTGCCCGCGATCCGCCCCGGCCGCATGGAAACGCGCGAAAGCGATCCTCAGGACACGGCTGTGGGAGGCACACTGGTGCTGGGCGCAGAAGGCAACAGCCTGTATGCCGATGACAACACCCTGTTAAGCGGCATTGCCCCCTGGGGCGTGTTGCTCAAGTCCCTGGAAAATTGCGGGTTCTCCGTAGAAGTCCTGCGCGCGGGATATCTGCCGGATTTCGTGGGCCTGCGCGCGAGATTCGACCTGAAGCCGCGCGAGTACATAGACCGGCGCACGAGCCAGAAGAAGGCCGCAACCGATTTCGTGTGCGTGGAGATCGCGCGCTTGCCCTACGCCACGCGATTCACGGAAACTCCGAAAGCGCCTTCCGCCCCGCCGTTGCCCACTCCTATCAAGGGCCGGGGGAGAACGACATCCGCGGACCGCGAGAAACCAACCGTTTCCCCGGCGGATGTGGGCACCGTGCCTGCTTCGGCGCTCAACGGCCCGCCCGTTATGCCCGGCGCGGACGCCATCGTGGAAGCCGCCGCGCTCGACGCGCTTTCCAGGGTCGCCACAACCTGCGCCGGCCAGCGCCTCAATGTCAAGCAACTGTTCGTGTACGCGCTCCAGTTCGCCATGCAGCGGGACAATGCCTCGGCGCTCTACGATCCGTTGGTGGCTCTGTTAAACGGCAAGGGCGCGCAGACATGGCTTACGGCCCATGCGCCCGATTTCCACGCGGCCCCGGTGCCCAATGGCGGCTTTTTAATGGTGGGGTAAGGGGCCATGAGCCCGGAAACCAAGGATCTTCTTCCGCGCGAACGGGCGAAAGAGTTAGTGCTGGCGGCCATCGGGCGCATCGAAACCAGCCGCGCCCAATATCTGAAGATGAACGCGGATGCAAGAATCGGTCCGGTAGATCTGCAAAAACAGAAAGCGCAAATCCGACAGTTCGAGAACGAGTTTGGCTGGCAGTGGCAGAACGTGAAGCGGCTGCTGACGGAAATGGACTAAGTGCAAAGTGCAAATCTTGGAAGATGTCACCGTAAATCTCGATCGCCTGGACCTGGCCGGCCGCACTTCCCCGATCCGGTGCATGTCGGCCCCGCGTTCCCCAGGCCCGCACTTATCCGGCGTATTGCGTTACATCCTGCGTACCGCGCGCCTGCCGGGATGGGAGCGCTACGACGAGGAGATCGATGCGGATTCGGTCCCGCTCCTCTGGTGTATGGGAATCATGTGGGAGGAGTTCGTCCTGAGCCTCTACCCCGGTCTGATCTGGCAGCCGGGCGAGCGTTGTCTGAGCGGTGTGTTTATGACGTGCGATGCGCTGAACTGGTTGGACGGCGAAAACGAAATGATTCTCGAAGAGGCCAAGTACACTTCCGCCAAACCGCGCACCGGGGAAGAGTTCTGTCAGGACTGGCTGAAGCAGATGCAGGGGCGGGGCTATTGCGCGGGCTACCAATTGCGCGTGTGTCGCTGGCACGTGCTGTACAACTACAACCCGCGCGAGCCCGTGTACAAACGGTTCGCGATCCGGTACTCGGACCGGGAAATCGCGGACACCGAACGCACGGTGCTGGCGAACCGGGACGCAGCGGTAAAGGCGGGATACGCGGAGGGAGTGACGGCATGTTCAGCGTAAGCCAGAAGCGCGAGATCGCGGAAAAGGTTCAGCGAATCCTGCGCGCAACCGATCGCCCGGAACTGCCGGAAGGCGAGATCCGGTTTGTCTTGCATGTGGAAGGCGCGGAATCCTGGAGCTGGGCGGACATCCGCAATAACGGGAGTGTCGATTTCCCTTCCATCAATCCCTGGAACGAGCGGCAAGATGGCGCGCAAAAACAGGAGAAATCGTGAAAACCGCGCGACGGAGGCGGAGATCGCGGCCCACGGCTTTAAAGGGGAAAGGTTGACATTGTGCCGCGGCTGGGATTCCGGAAACGGAATCGGGAACGTAACCGAAACGCTATGACCGTCCAAGAGTACGCCCGCGAACGCTTCCGGAAATGGATCGAGAAAATAGACGCCGAAAACGCGCTGCCTCTGTTTGTGTACGCAACCGATGCGGGCGGAAGACCGCTGCTGCTGGGAGACGGCAACATGTCCATGGAAGAACTCCGCGCGCTGGTGCGGGATCTGGCGCAGATTATCGAGCACGCGCAGTTCGTGAAAGGAATCGTGCAATGAAGACAGTCCAGCAATCCGAGCCGGTCGAGATCCAGTCCGCCCCCGCGCTGGACGGCCCCGGGGAAACTTTCCCTGCCGTCCAGCAATTCAAGCAGGAGTTAGACAGATACGACCGCGCCGAGATCCTGAGTACGATCCGCCAGACCGTCTGCCGCGGAGCCTCGGACCCGCAGTTTCGCATGTTCATCGAGGTCTGCAAAAGCACCGGGCTCGATCCGTTTCTCAAAGAGATCTGGTTCGTACCCGGCGTTGGCATCATGGCCGGCCGCGACGGTTACCTGCGCGTGGCCAACCGGCACCCCCAATTCGACGGCATGAAAACGGTGGTCGAGCGGGATGCCAAGAACGTGCCCATTAAGGCCGTGTGCGAGGTCTGGAGAAAAGACAGGGCGCACTCGGTCTCGTGCGAAGCGTATTTCAACGAGTACGTAAAACCGACACCCTCCTGGAAGCAGTATCCGAGCGCGATGATCGGCAAAGTCGCGGAGGTCATGGCCCTGAAGCGGAGTTTCAGCATCAACGGGGTGGTGACCGAGGAGGAGATCGGCAGAAACCCGCCCGCGCCCGTGGGAGTGCCCGTGGAGATCGAGGCTGCGCCGGAGCCACCCGTGCAAATACCGTCCGATTGGACTGTCGGTCGCGAACCGGCTTACACAGTCGCTTCAGAGAAATCGGAAGAACCGCGCTCTCAATGGGGCAACCGTGGCGCCATGCGAAAAGCGTTCGCCGCCGAACAGACGCGCGTGGGCGAGGAAGTCTACCGCGCCGCGCTCGACAAATGGCGCGCGCGCGATCTGCTCTGGCCGAACGCCCAAGCCGCGGAAGAGTGCTATCGCTGGCTGAGGGAGCAACCGGAGAAATCTGCATGAACCGGCATCAGAAGATTGCGCTGGAAAATCATTGCCGCCTAGCGGTGGAGTGCCTGCACCCGCGTTTTCACTGGATACGCAGCGGATTTTCCGTCATTCTTACCGTTAACTCGGGTTACGAATGACAAGAAGCGGGTTTTGGCGGGCCGGTCTGGCACGTCTCGGTAAGAGGTTATGGGGACTTGCGAAAACAAGCGTTTTTAACGCTGGAAGGCGTTGGCGACGAGCAAAAGGGACAATGGGAAGAACATGGACAAGATTTGAAAGCTTATCACCTGCGCCGGCGGTTGTCCGATGCGGAGCAAAAACTGGCGGGCGGGCTCGTGGACGTGGATATTCGGAATTCGCCGGAATACGGAATCCGCCGCGCCGCCATGCAGCCTTATCTTCCCCCGCAATATGCGGATTGGCAGGAGTGATGCCGGAATAACGTTATGACAATTGCATTGCTGGCTGCCAAATTGATACAGAGCTTCGAGGGGGTCAAGCTGCGTTCGTATTTCGATAAAACCGGGAAAGTATGGACCGTGGGCTGGGGTCATACGGGTTTCGATGTCGAGCCGGGCATGGAAATCACTTTAGAGGAAGCAACAGGATATTGGATGGATGACAGCGCTCCCCTGATTGCGTTAGTCGAAGACCGCCCCTTGATCGAGGCCGCGGCTTTAGTCAGCTTTGGCTATAACTGCGGGATCGGAGCCTTGAAGCGCGTGCTCTCGGGCGAGATCGAGGTCACCCACGAGGAGTTCACGGTGCGCGACTCGCGGGCGCCCTATGGCGAGTTGTCGGGCGGGGTGAAACTGGCGGGGTTGTACGCGCGGCGGCAACTGGAGGCGGCCTTGATCGAGGCGAGCCGGGAAATGCTGAGCCAGGAACCGATCCGCGAAATGCTACGGGGCGGGAAGGGGCCGACATGATCCGCCCATTGACCCGCGCCGAAATCCGCCGCATGAAAAAGCTCTGGGCCAAAGTGCCGCCGATTACCGGCTGTAAGGGCCTCTGTTGGGAATCCTGCGCCAACGCTCCCATGCATCCCGTCGAAGCGCGGTATCTGGGAGCGAAGTATCCACGGCAAACTGGAGGCGTGGAACGGCTGTTGGAACTGCCGATTTTGGGGCCGCGCGCCGAGACGCTGGAACCGGCCGACTGTCCGTTTCTCGTGAACCGGCGATGCTCGATCTACGAAGATCGCCCGCTAGTGTGCCGATTGTTCGGCCAGCCTTTATTGGGTCACTTGCGATGTCCATACGGCTGCGACACGACGCATAAGCTAACCGCACAGCAAGGCGCGGATTTGATGACAGCGATGGCGCAAGCGGGAAACGAGGTTTCGTAACAATGCCTGGATATACGCGGGGAGGGTCGATGAGCACCTGGGAATCCTCCTGCGAGCTGGAGCCCGGCACGCCTCTGCCCCCGCCCTTCGAGCTGCTGAAGATCGGCGAGCTGCTGGGACGCACACCCGCAGGCAACTATCTCTACCGGGTGGGAATTGAGGGAGAGCCGGTTGCGGACAACGAAATGGAGTTTAGCAGAGAGGCGAAAGAGGTGCAGGAGTGAAAATCGCCGTCTGGATTCACCGTCAAGGCCGCCACGAAACCCAATGGGGCACCTTGCGCGCCTGGATCCTGCAGGATGGCAGGCGTGGCGTAAATCTGCTGGCCGAGCATAAGCCGACCGATCTGGAAAACGCCAAACGGCAGATCCGGCACGCGCTGGAGCAAAAGCTGGGAAGCGTGGAAATCGAGTGGATGGGCGAGGGAGCGGAATCGCCAGTAACGAAGGAGGCGCATGAGTGATCCTCATCGACCGGAGATTTCATTAGTTGCCGATGAAGGCAGAGCATTTAGTTATATGGCAATTGAGTTGGACATGGGCGATCTCGATCGGTTATGCGCTCTCGGTTCGGTGGGATGGCATTGCATTGCCATCGACAAAGATTATGCCTTGTTGGAACGGGAAATACCGAAGCATCGGATTCAAGCAGTGAGACAGTATTACGAAGAACGAAAAACAGAGGTAGGTCAATGAATGATCCTCATCGACCGCCGCGAAGACGAGCAATTGACCCGCGAACTGGCTCGCTTCCACTTGCCCTTCGCCTGCGTCGAGTTGCCCTGGGGCGATTGCTCGTTCGCGGGCAAAGGGCCGGACGGTCCGCTCCTGATCGGCTTCGAACGCAAGCGCCTGCCCGATCTGATCCATTCCATGCAGGACCGCCGCCTTGCCGGTTCCCAGCTCGTGGGCATGCGCCAGCTCTATGCCCGTGTCGGCCTGGTGGTGGAAGGACTGTGGCGCCCCGGCCAGGAAGGCACGATCGAGGTGCAGGATGGGCATGGAGAATGGGTCGAGTATTATCATCGGAAAAAGCAGGGGATTGCCTGGCGCCAGATCGACTCGTTCCTGCAATCGCTGGTGGAGCTGTGCGGGGTGGAGGTATGGCGCACGGCCACCGTGCGGGAGACGGCGCACTTGTACTGTTCCCGGTACCGCTGGTGGCAGAAAGACTATGCGCTACATCGCAGCCACCGGCAGATCCACGCGCTCGATCCACTGGCGGCGCGCGGGGGAAGAGTGGAATTCGGGCGCGAACCCAATGCGATCGTGCGAGTCGCGGCGCAGATCCCCGGCATCGACCGGAAGGCGTGGTCAATTGGGGAACAGTTTGGGTCGGTGTGGGAAATGACCGATGCTTCGATAGAGCGCTGGGAAAGCGTGTGGTGGGACGACGGCAAAGGGAAGCGCAAACAGTTCTCGCGGGAGAGCGCGAGAAAGATCGTAGCGTGGTTGCGGGGATTGGAAGTCGCATGAGATCGGTCGCGTTGGTGTATCGAGCCGTGGACGGAGCAGAAGTCGCGTCGGAAAGTTCTCGGATGGAATTTGGTTGCGTCGGGTTGATCGAGGAACGGATTTCGGGGAGCGAAGCAAGGATATTTACGGACTACGGGCTACCGAACAAGCCCAGGCCGACTAACGCCGGGAACGCTTGCCGACCCGGTCGCGTTGGCGAAGGCGGTTCTCCGGAAAACCGGGGATGAAACGCTTGGGATAACCCGGCTGGAACCAACGCCGGGTCCGCCCCAGGAGTGACTGACTACCTCGCGGGAGGATTCGGCAGTGAACTCGGGTTGGAGTGTGGTATCGAAGAACGAGTTGAGTCGGGACCAGTAACGAGTCGCTAAGATTTAGTTACTTCGGAATGTTCGTTCAAGTGCAAAAAGGAGAGCGCATGGCATCGCCATCGAAAGACAGATTGAGACGCGCGAACGCGAGCAAACTGACTCCTGTCGAGTCCATGGAGAATCTGGAGACGCGCAAGCGCCTGGAGTCCCTGTTGCGGGAAGCGCTTGTCCTCAAGGTCCGTATGTCCGCCGACGAGGAGGATTTGGAGCGCATCAAGACCGAGCTGGGCGGTCTCGTGCAAGCGCTCAATCTGGCTGGGGTGCGCTCGGGCCTGGTCGGGTTCGAGTGCTCGGGATGGCAGCGGCGCAGCAATCTGCAAAAGTCTCTGCTGGTGGATCTGCTCTCGCGTTATGGAGCCCCGCTGGAGGAGCTGGAGCGGTGCTACACGACCGGGGAGCCGTATCTGATGACCAGATTGCATGTGTTCGATGCGGAGTAGAAAAATGAACATTGAAAACATAAAACCTGGCGAGAAACCCGATTGTGTGATTGCGTTAAATAAAGACGATCCGTGTTATCGGCCATCCGAGGGCGTAATCGACAATAAGTGCTTGCTATGCGAAGCCACTGTAGCACTGGATCGGGCTAGCCAAGCATTGATGCCTTTGCCGGTTTATTGTTTGACATGTTTCATGCAATTCAGAAACGCCAATGTTGTGATTAGAAGAGCAGCACCCGTGCATGTGTTCGATGCGGAGTAACAGTCGCTTCGGTAAAAACGATGTGGAGTAGGACAGTCATTTCGGAACCGGAAAGTAAGTGAACGATATGCCCATGAAATCCCCCGCTGAAGATCAAGAAGAAGCTGCTCGGCTGATTGGTTACGGGGCAATCTGGCTACGGCGCGTGGACAATTATGCCGTTGTGGAGATCGAACATGGCGGAGAATGGCATGAAATCGTTCGAGTAGCGATTGACGAGAATTTCTCGCATTCGATTTATCCGGTTGGCATAATCTCGGTACTGGCGCGTAAGGGAGTATTGGAAACTAAGTTAGGCCAGCGATTGTGCAAGGCGGGACTGTTGTGATGCGGTTGAAGCGTTTATGGAACCGCCGGTTAGAGAATGTCCGGCTGCGTTTCAAACGAATCGCGGTCTGCCGCTGGAAAGGGCACCGCTGGATTCAGACTTACCGGCATCTGGAAGATTTGGAGCCTTTGTTCGTGTGTACCCGCTGTTACGAAGAGATGGATTGATATGTCCGTGAAATCCCCCGAATCCCCCGAGCCCGATGTCGTCGCAGTCGAAGTCGTCTGCTGCGATTGCCGGAAGCGCCGCAAGACCAAACTCACCCCGGCCGGCAATCCGCGCACGCCCATGGGCTGGCACAAGCACGACAAGGACGCCGAATCCGTGGTCTATTGCCCCGACTGCTGGGCCAAGCGCTATCTGCTCCGCGCCGTCGCCATGCCCATCGCCAGCCCCTACGGCTGCACCTGGGAAGAGTTGCGCAACGATCTCAAGCTGATGTGGCGTGAAACCACCCGCGCGTCCAACTGGCTCATGACCGAACTCTACACGCGCGATTGCCGGCGCGCGGGCGAGGAGAAGATGCCCCCGATGCAGCCCATCGACTTCTATACGGAGCTGAAGCGTTTCCCGGCATTGCCCCCGCAGACCCGCGTGTCGCTGGCTCAAAGCTGCACCAAGAAATACAAAGCATTGCGTCGGGACGTGATCTGGACCTGTGCCAAGAGCCTGCCTAGTTTCCGTTACCCCGTCCCTTTCCCCGTTCACAATCAGAGTTGGAGCGTGCGCATCGAAAAGGGACGGGCAATTCTCCGGGTGCGTATCGGCGAGGGCTGGCGCGAACTCCGTCTCAAGAGCGGCCCGCAATTCCGGCGACAGTACCGCTCCGTGCAACTGATAGCGAGAGGCGAGGCGATTACCGGCGAGGCAGCCATTTACCAGCGTCAGTTCGAGGGGAAGTCCGCGCTCATGGTCAAGATGGTGGCTTGGTTGCCGCGTACTCCAGTCACGGGACTCAAGCCGGATTCGGTGTTACCGGTCTACACACGGAAAGACGCGCTCCTGCAAGCGGTCAACACCGAGGACGAAGTACTGTGGACCTACAATGCGGATCACTTGCGGAGGTGGAGCGAGGAACATCGCAAGACTCTTCAGAGATTGGCGGACGACAACAAATTCGAGGCCCGGCCAGTTCCGAGCTTCACGGATCGCCGTACCGCCCTGGTGCGGAAGTATCGCGACCGCATGGACTCGGCCACGCACGAGATCGCCGCGCAACTTGCCTCGTACGCCGCCCGCCGCAAGTTCGCCGTAATGCGCTACGATGACACGGAGCGGGGGTTCTGCGAGAGCCTGCCGTGGTACCGTTTAAAGCTACTGATCGAGCAAAAGTGCGAGGCGCTGGGGATACGATTTGAAGCAGCAGGCCCAAAAGAGTCGGAAACGAAAGAATCGGAAGCGAGAGAAAACCAGCAGTGACGTGGATTGAAATCGTTGGCATCGTTTACCGCGATATACTGTTTTCGAAGGTCACCGAGGTTAGCAGACCTAGGGGCAGAAACGCTGAGAACGCTTGCCGACTCAGTATGTGATTGCCCAAATACCGTAAAGTGTTTCGGGATATCTCAGCAGTGTAAAAGCGAGCGGTCCTGGAAAACGGCGAAAGTCCAGAAGGCTTGAGACCTGCCGTTTCGGTGAAGCGAGAGGCCCGGCGGAAGAGAAAGAGCCGAAACCGCTCGCAAGATCGGAAAACAATGAGAAAGAATAGCTTTGAGATTACTGTCCTACCGTACAGGACAGTTCCGACGACGCCGGGAACGCTTGCCGACCCGGTCGCTCGGATAGATGCTGGTAAGTCTTGGGATATGTGCGGCTTGCCGCGCCAGCCCTGAGAGCGAGCGAAAGCGAAAACGCTCGCTACGGGCCAAGAAATGGTCTTTCCGCCATCCACGCCAACGGACTGAGAGCGAGCGCAAACGAAAACGCCCGCTGCGGGTACCTGGCGAAAGCGTAAAACGCGCGTCGGATCGGCAGGAAGATCGCTACGGGGTGCCAGCATTGGCCGCTCGCCGCGGGATGGAGAATTGAATTTACAGCCCACCGATTAGGGCTAGGCTAGACATACGCTGGAAACGCTTGCCGATTCAGTAGCTCTGGCGAAGGCTGGTCCCACTCCTCGGGTTAGTTCTCGTTGAGTGGGCGTAAACACTCCAGATACCTCTTGAAGGGAGCAGCCTGGGGAGCGACCTTTGACATTCCAGAGGCAGTTGCGGGGCACATCGCGGCTTGCGGCAACCTTGGCCGATCGCATCGGGACCGTCTCTATTTTCGAATCCCGGGAATGTCGCATCGGTTCAGGTCGCGTCGGGAGCCGCTTCGAGGCGCCGGTGCTATCCAACGCCAATCTATCTTTTCCCCGTCTCTTACTCCATACTTGCGGTTTTAGATCGTTAGGGTCGTTTCGGTCGGTTACGGGTCGCGTCGGGAGAGGTTGCCATCGTGTCGGTCAATGCGGATCTCTTGTGTCTATTCACCGAGTTGCGCCAGGAGATCCGCGATTCCAACCTCGAACGCCGGGAATCGGAGAGGGCCTTGGATCTTCGGTTGCGGCGGCTGGAAATTGCGCTAGTGCGGCATCGGGTGCGGGCGCGGATGTTAACAGCGGCGTGCGGGGCGGGAGCCAGCGCGGCCACGCACCTATTCGCGAAATATTACCATTAGGGTCGCGTCGGGTAAGGTCACTCTGCGGAGTCGCCGAGGAGCATCTGAAGATGAACATCGTGAATTCGGCAAAAGGCGAACTGGTGCAAACGGTTCTGCGCAAGATTGTCGACGGCAATACCGGCAGCACTCTGTTAGGCGGTGTGGCCGTGGCAATTCTGGCCTCGGGCGCCAGCTTTCCCGATTTGTTTTCGACGGATCAAAGTAAACTCGCGCATGCCTGGGGGCTGGCGATCGGCGGGGCGATTCTGGGCGTCTGGGGCTGGAAGATCGGCCGCAAGCCCGTCGCTCCCGCGCCGCCCGCTGTGTAGGTCGCTTCGGGGTGCGTCTGTCGCCTCGACATCGTCCTGATTTGCAGGTTGCTTCGTGCAAGGGCCGATTGGACGCAAAACTACTGTGATTTGGGCCGCTTCGGAATAAGCGTGCAGGTAACGTCGCTTCAGGATAATCCTCGCGTGGATTGCCGGTCGCCTCGGAGTATGCTGCCCGCCCCCGGTCGCTTCGGTGCTTTGATCGGTTTGGGTAGTCGCCTCGGGAACGAGGAATACGGGCCGCGCAGGTCGCTTTGTCTTAATGTACCGGCCATTGGACCGATAGCGGCTATTGAGCGGCGGCCTGCTTCGGTTCCGGTTGCTGCGATTTTGCCTCTTGTGCCACCCGCGCGGTTAGTGCCGTTGCTGCGGCGGTCCATGCTGGCGTGCGTACGGGCAGTGTCATAGCTTGAGTCAACAGTTTTGCTCCACCGGGGCTGAATAAGATCCGCGATCCCAACCAAGGCAAGCCGACGGCCCCGGTTATCTCCAATGCCGCTTGTCCCAATGCCGCTTGCTTAAACCCTCCGGTAATTGCCGTCACCAAAGCGTGCGCAACCGTTCCGTAAGCGCCTAATGCGTACCAACTGGAAGAAGTACCCGAAGGATTCATAATCCGGCTGACCCGCTTGGATGCCAGCATGAACTTATCCAAATCCCCGGTGAGCTGCTTGCCGAACAACAGCTCCTTGGTTTCCGGCCCCAGTCTGTTCCAGTCGGCCGCAATCCCGGCGCTCCGTCCGAATCCGCCTTCTTTCGTGGATTTATCGATCAGCCCTTCCAGAAACGTGCGTCCGGTGGTTTTCAGTTCGTTTGGAGCGATCTTTCGCAACTCCCGCAAGGTATTCAACGAACGGTCGCCGCCTTGCACCAAGTTGTAGTAAAATTTCGCGGGCTCCTCGCTCATATCCTGAAACAGCTCATCCACGTTATGATAGGCACGCACCAATCGTCGGCCGGCTTGCAATTTGCCGAGAACGTCCGATCCCGCCCCCTGCACCGCTCGTTGGAATTCGGTTTCTCCTTGCGCGATCGTCATCTTGGCGAGACGCTGCGATTGTGTGGAAAGATAAGGGCTGTCGCCATCGCGCGCCAGTGCTTTCACCGCGCTCAAGGTCCGGTCGAAATCCATGGCATTCATGAATTTCTTGTCCGAAGTCATCAATTCTTCGAGACTGCGCCATGCTGGGGAATTGGCCCGCCGCGCATCCGGCAAAGCCCGCTTCAGATCGTCGTAAACCGGCGCTAATCCTTGACGAATGGGCGCGAGATCGACGGGAGTTTCCAGAACGCTGTAAACGGGCACCTGGCGCGGCATTCCAGCGGGTGTCAGCGTGGCCAACGGGTTCGCTCCGGGCACCGTTTTCGTTCCGGTCTGCACGGTTTGTCGGTTAACCGCTGTCGATTGCCGCACCTCGTTGTAGAGTCGATCGGCTTTCCCTTTTAACTGCGCGGTCAGACGAATTCGTCGCTGAATCAACGCCTGTCCCGCGCCGTAAGGATCGGTGACTTGTCCTCCTGCCCGCGCCGCCAGTTGCTTTTCTTTGCCGGCTAACGCTTCTTCGGTCGCCATACGGGCCTTACTGGCGCGGATGCCCGAGCCCGGCAGACTTTCCATAGTCTGCTCCACCCGCTTCAATCCGGGATGGCCCGTCCGCTGTCCAATGCTCAATGGCACGTCTTTCTCGATGGACTGAACGGCGGCTTCTTCCACCGGGTTATAGACATTGCGCACGGCCGGTTCCAAACGGATTCCTTTGGGCAGCAATTTGGCCGCAGACGGCGCCAGCAATTCGAGCGTATGGGCCGCGCCCGCACCGTAGCGTCCTGCGCGAAAGTCTTCTCCGGCCTGTACCGCACCTGGACCGGCTATCGGCAAATACGATGCAGCGCGATATCCCAAACCGGCAATCCCCGGCTCTTTCTTAGACTTCTCGTACATTTCCCGCTGCTGCCCGTACATCGCACGGCCGGCTTGAATCGGATTCTTCGCTGCCTCTCCGATCGCAGCCGGCAGATTGGAAATGTCCCCCCAGAGCGTACCCCAAAATCCTTTTGGCTGCATCGCTGTGTTTTGCAAGCCCAATTGCACGGCATTGGCTTTTTCCTTAAGGGGCAATGCTTTAAATGCCGGATCGTAGGCATCCAGCACCTTGATCTTTTCGATTCCAGGCAATTGCCGGAAGTTCGGGTCGGCGAAGATCTTACTCAACTCGTCGGCCCCGCTTGACTGTTCGCCAGTTCTTTGCGTTTGATCCACGATTAGTTTGCCCGATTTGTCTACCAGCCGGTCGCCTTCCCAATGCGGCGCTTCCTCGGTCGCATACCGGGATTCTTTGGAAAAGTATCTGTGATACGGCGTTTTGTAGGTATCGGGGAAGTGTGCGCTGCCACCGCTCTTAACTCGCGTCTCCCGTTCCGCCATAGCTTTTGTGTCCCGAAAGAATCCGCGCATGTCGTAGTTAGAGGTCGGCGATTCGGTCCATGGGATCTTATTACTCTGCACCCAGATTTGGAATTTCTTCTCTTCATCCGGCGGTAGTTTGGTGAGGTACGGTCCGGGTTTGGCAAAAGGAGACGGCGAAGTAAGTTGCTCGCTCAGTTCGTCAGCCACGGTTTATTTTCCGATTCCACGCAGACGCAGGTACTCATCGGCGGTTTTGGGAGGTGGTCCCGGAGCACCCGTAGGTCCGCTCGGCCCAGATGGTCCTGTAGGTCCGCCCGGCCTTGGCCCCGCACCTTGCCCTGTATCTTGCGCCGGTCCCCCAATCTCCACCCCGCCTTCCGTCATCGCCGGACTGTTTCTGATCGAGTTCAGCCGGTATCCTAGGTTCTTGCGCGTCAAGTTCACCGCGGCCCGCAGCGTCTTGTCGTCCCAATCGCCGCTTAGAATCTTCATGGCCTGCCCGAGACTTTTATCGGTAGGAGTGTTTCCTCCCTGATAGACTGTGGCGAGTTCGGATTGCAGATCGGTGATTTGGATATCGAGAAGCCGCGCTGCTTCCGCCGCCGGTTGCCCGAAAATTCCGCTTTTCGCCGTGTTCAATGCCAGTTTGTTGATAATCGGAAACTTGGTGCGCGGAACGGCATTGCGTAAATCTCCGAGCAAATCCTTACCCGGTTGTTGAGAATTGTCGATCAGGTCCAGACTTTCCACGGTGAAATCGACGGCTTGCCGCAATCGCACCTGCGTCGGTCCGTTCAAAGTCCGTATCCAGATAGTTGTAGCCATCCAGTCTTTCTGGGCTTTGGCGAGATTGTATCCTTCCCTAGCCAGTTCGGCGGTCACGCGTCCCGCCATTCCTGTACGACCCAACCCTGTCAGCATGGGCGACAGCAACCCATTTTTAATCCCTTGTGCGATGCTGGGCGCATCTTTCTCTGTCTGTTGCAAGTTGATGATGGACGCGGGCAGACGGTCGGCCTTGGTAATGGATTCCTGTCGCGCTTTGGCGTATGCCTCTGCAAACGGCATTCCTTTGGCCATGAATGCGTCGGTGCGAAATCTGGTAATTGTAGCCATCTGATCGGATGCGTAATATTGGCGCGCCTGTTCTCCTTGTTCTGGAGTCAGCGGTAATTTCAATCCTGCCTTTTGTGCGTAAGCCTGATGTAATTCCTCATCCTTCAGTTTGGCTTCGGACGGTACAGCGGGTTTATCGGTGCGAGTCCAGTTTTCCGGCGGTCGGAACGTTTTGCCCGCCATGCGATACACATCGGGAGGATCGGTGGATAACTTGTCCAAAATTACGACGGTGCCATCCGGCTTGAGAAAATGCGCTTCCTTCTCGGAACCGGTTTTGGCCTCGACATTGTACAGCTTGGCAATGCCGGTATCGTACTGATCCTTGGTAATTTGTCCGGTGCGTAGCGCCTCATCCAGCCGGTCCCGTCCCGTTTCGATTCCCATTTGCTGGGCAACGAACAAATCTTCGTCCGCCTGCCGCTGTACGATGCTTTTCTTTTGCGCTTCCCGTTGGGCTGTCTGCTGCGCGATTTCGTCGCGTTTGACTCGTACCTGTTCCGGAGTAAGGCTGGCTCCCGCGGGCATGGGCGGCACCGCCGGTCCCTTCCCCACCGGGTCCAGTTGCCCTAGCCCCTTTCCCATGGCCTTTCCCGCGCCTGCCAATGTTCCCAACATGCCGAACAGCTTCCCCGAGTGCTGCTTCATCTGTGGGGGGCCTTCTTTCTGAAACAGCTTTTCGTAGTTCTGCAGCGCCCAGGCTTTGAGCACGGAAGGATCTTGACCGGCGGACAGCAATTCTTCGTCGGGCGCGGTGAACAGGTGTGTATACATCGCCGACTGGTTCATCACGTCGCGTTGCTTGGACTCCTGATGCGTCCGAATCAGATTGGTGATGACACCCATGGAACGCTCCTAATAGCGCTTGGCGGCTTGCCGTTTGCGGCGGCCGCTGCTCATATCGTAGGTGTCCCGGTATGCCTCGCCCAGCGGGTCTTCCGATGCCGGTTCCTGCCGCTTCTTGCCGAGTTTGTCCGCGATGCTGATGGCATCTCCAATGGCACCGCTGTCTTTTGCCTTTCCCATCGTTGCAATATCTCTCAGCGCACCCATAGTTGTCTCCCTTAAATCAGAGCGTTGATTCCCTGCGCGACCGTGTTGAAATTGTGCGCGGTCCCACCCTGAATATTGATTCCCATCTTTTCCAGAGCGGCCTGAATGGCGGATTCCAGTGAAGCCAACCCTTGCCCGGTCTGCTGCGAGCCGATCCCCGCTACGCCCAATCCCAATTGCCCTTGCAACCCGCCCAGTTGTCCCAATCCCTGCGCCGCCGCCGGTTGCAACCCCAGCACCGCGTTGCCCACCATGCCCGCCTGCGCGAACGGCAGCTCGCTCATGACCTGGCTCCGGTACCCGCCCATCGGCAGATTCGCATCGGCGCCCTGCCCCGCGCGCTGAAACTGTTGCCCGATCAGGGCCGAGGTCGGAGCCAGTGCCTCGGTCATAGTTTTGGGATCGCCGGAAAGCAGTTTCGTGTAAAAATCCACGCTGGGCTGCATGGTTTGGAAGCCCTGACCGACTCCGCCAAGTCCCATCGCGGTAGTAGCTCCTCCTTGATTGAGCAGGTTTTCGCCGGTTGTGCCCGTCAAATTGGTTAAGGAGCGGAAGAACTGAGTTAGCGAATCTCCACTGACAGGTTGCGTGGCCACGTTGCCCACCATCGGATTGGCGGGAGTTGTGCCGCTTGGGAAGATTCCGAACGGATTTCGCCACCAGGGAGGACCGTAGTCACTGGGTTGAGAAGAAGGCAGCCCGCTCGATACGGGACTTCCGCCCAGCCCTTGTCCCGACAATGGATCGGCCATCGGACTCCTATCGGGGGAATTCCGATTTTATCCCGTTTTAGCCCTAAGTGCTTGATTTCGGCTGGTTCAGGCTGGACAACAGCCCGCCCCAGTTCGGTGTAGCCGCGGCAATCAGGCGCTTGGCCGCCTTTTCGTACTTCTCCCGCAATCCGTCTACAACTGGGGAGTACCGCGCTGGATCGAGATTATCCTCCAAATCGGCCAGCTTCACGATCATGGCATCGGGCATCGTGCAAATCAACTCAATGTACATTTCGTAGTTGCAATTATCGGCATTACGACTGAGACGCAATACCGTGTCTGTAATGCGTTTACTGAAGCCGATCTGCTTCAGAAGTTCATAAGTAACCCAAGTATCTTCAAGGGTGTCGTGCAGAACTCCGCAAATCTGCAGTTCTAGATCGTAGCCCTTTTCGGCCAAACGGCGCATCACACCGAGCGGATGCAGGATGAAGGGTTTGCCTTGCCCATCGACTTGCCCGGCATGAGCAGCAGCAGCAAGTCCAATGGCAGTGCTTAACCAATCGACCGTGGTTCTAGGGGGATTGAAACCAGTCATTTTCAGATTTTACTGTACCGGCACATATCCTCGTGGCCCGCCCCACTCCCGCTCAATGTGCCGTAGTCTTCGCCACTCCGCGTGCAGCCAGTCCTCACCCGGTATCCAGATGGCCTCGTGATCTGTCACCAGCCCCTTCCGATGCCGGTAAGCCGCTGCGCATCGCTGCCGGTTGAGCGCCGCGAAACAGTCCTCGCATAACCGTCCGATTTGCGCCCGGCGCCGCTTCGAACAACGGCCGCGCGCTCCGCACACCTTGCAACTTACCATCACGGCAGTATGCAGTTGGCCGACACATCCGAGATCATGGACTTGCCGTCGGTGGAAAGCCGCCAGGTCGTACCCTGACCGCTACACGCGCTGTCCTTACGCAAGGAACCGACCAGAGGAAGGATCGCCACCATCGCGATGCGCTGCCACTTGGCACCCGGCACGCAGTACCACAGCGCTGCGGCGTCCGGCGGAGTCACCGCGTAAAACGTCATTGGCGCGGAGGCCGGGCAGGCGGAAGGAAGCTGCACCGCCGGACCGCTCAGGAACCAGGCGTCGGCGGGGGGCGGGGGCACGCCGGGCTGCCCCGCGGGCTGCGCTGCCGTAAGTGCAATGGCCGCACATAATGCTGGACAGGGAACCGCGGAACAACCGGCGTAGAAGTTGGTGGAAATCGGTGTAAAGGCCACAGCAATGGGACCGGTAGCGGTCACCGGAAAAGTCTTGTCGATAGACTTGGACTGTCCTCCGGCCGCCGCGAAAATATCGAAGTTGGCCAGCACTTTGAGCCCGTTCACGGTCACGTCGAACACACGCTGCCCCGCCGCCGTCCGATACGGGTCGAGGAAGGTAAGGGTTAAATTGTAGACCCCTGGCGCCGGCACGGGAATCGTGTAGATGAACGTCCCGATGCGCACGCTGGGCGGGCCTGGAATGGCCTGCGTCGCCGGCGACGTGGAGTAGCCGCGGTCGCCGGCAGAACCGCAGAGCGTAGACCACACGGGGGCTTGCGCTTGAAGAAGCACAGCGATGAGCACGACCAAGAGAAGGAGTTTCACTGGCGCTTCCGTTCGGCAAATTCTGCCACCGCAGCTGCCATCCAGAATTCGTGCATTCCCTGGAGGCCAAGTGCAGTAAAAGCCTCTTCCATAGCATCTTCGAAATCCCAGCCATCGTGATGGATACGCCAGCAAGCGCATAGCGTGCCCGTGCGGTCGCTGCCGTGCAAGCAGTGAACGAATACAGGTGCGCCTCGCTGGATTACTTCTCCGCCAGTGCCGTCCATTTGGCCGAGGACAAATTGAACCTGCGCCACGCTGGGGGGAAGTATCCCGTTCCACTGGACCGCGAGGTAGCCGATACCCGCCGCTGTCGCTAAACCGCACTGACGCTGTGCTTGGTTTCGTGTGCTATTTAGGTCTATCGCCCGTTTGCAACCGGCAGCTGCCAGCAACGGCCAAGCCGCATCCTCAGGTTGTGCACCGCGCCACACGATGTCATCTACCCGATAGCCGTTGGCGATGCCGAGAATGTTTAAGGGAATCATGTTTTCCGGTACCAGGCCCGGTGCCAGGTCGCCAGCGCGGGCGCCGTCGTGTACACGATATCCGGCCCGGTCAGGGTGTAATCGATGCCTTGTAACAACAACAATCCGCCCAGAAACAACTGGAGAGAGGCGGGCGGGTTCGGGGCAAAAGCCAGTTGGAAGATTTTATTGGTTCCGTCCACGAGACCTCGCGGGGTCTCCGCGTCCACAAACGTCATTGCAAGCTGATCGCGCAGATCGTAGATTTTTTGAAAGGCGTTCCGTATACCTGTGCGAAGCTCTGGAGAAATACCTGCTTGCTCAAGGGAAGGGAAATACCGGGGAAGGGGAGTGGCCATGGTCTATGCCTCGACCAGGAGCATCTCGACGATGACTGCGGCTGTGTGCGCCTTGGCGTTGGGAGCAGTGCATCCCAACCGGCCCATGAAGAACTCGCCAGGTTGCAGCCGAATGAATGGCACCGCGTCGGTGGAAACAGCGAAAAAGTCACAGTAATTCGTGGCGTCGGTGTTGACAACAAAGAACCAGCCCAATGTGCCCACACCGCCCAGATTTACCACCGTCATCGTGGTAGCAATGCTCTGAGTGCTCTCCGAGAACGCACTCCCCGCTACCGTGAACTTCTTCTGGTTCTGCGGCGGCGCGTTGATCGGCCCAATGCCGCCCTTCAAAAAACTCATTGCTGCCGATACTGTGAGTTCTGAGGCCATTTCAATCCTTCCGGGGGGAAGGGTTATTGTAACCGCTAGCCGGTAGCCGTATGGTTTCGCTTTTTAGCCTGCGCCGCCGCTTTCCGGATTCGCGCCTGGATCGCGAGAGGCCGGCAGTTTGGACAATACTTGCGCTGCCGGTGATACGTGTGAAATTCCTCGCCGCAACGAACGCAGAATCTGGTTAGAATCTCGCCAAAAGCATCGTTCGGCGCTTCGTTGAGGAAAGAACTGCCGATCATCCCGGCCCACCGATATCCCCGGCCTGACAATCCCCAATCGCAATGGAACACGTCACTTGAGCAATCGTGCTGGCCCCATCCACCGCGCGCACGACGAAAGTCCACGATCCATTGGCAATCGGCGTCCCCGCTATCGTGCCACTCATACTCAGGGTCAGGTTCGGCGGCAGGCTTCCCGACACCAGGCTCACTACGTAGGGTGCCGTGCCCCCGGTAATCGTCAGGGTGTGGGAATAGGCTGCGCCCACTGTGCCAGCCTGGGGATTGTTGCAGGAGATCGCCAGCGGAATTGCCGCCACTAACAGGTAGACTGACAACGAGGCATACTTTGCTCCCGGTGTAATGCCGGTGAACAACTGCGGATCGACCGTGCCCTGAATCGCCGCCCACGATGCCGAAGAGACCGCCACCGGGTACGGTGTCAATGCGTCTACGCCAAGGGTAGTGGTATAGGCCAGCGTAGGAGCAGACCATGCCCCGCACGCCGTCGAGGTCGCGTAGTACAAAAACCCCTGGTCGGTGGCATCGTAGTTCAGCGGCTTGGATACCACGTAGAAACAGTAAAGAGTGCCGCCCACATCCACCAAACTCGCGTCGTACCAGTCCAGCAGCGTGAAGGGAGAAAGCACGTAATCGGCGGGCAGGCCGGTTTCGGAAATCACCAACCGATCGGCAAGCGCAAGCGATCCGGAATCGGCGCCGGAACCGCAGATTACATGCAGCTCATCGTGTCCGCTAATCGTCATTTTGATGGCAAGAGCGACATTGCCGCCCGAGGCCGCGCCGGTTTCCACTTCCGCGAGAAACGGCGGGGCGGTAAAATTGTAGACCGTCTGCCATGTACCGGGAGTTAGAGTTGTGGCATCGATAGTGAGGCAACCTATTCTGGCTAATGCTGTAAGTACGCCCGTGACGAATAGATAAACCCGGTTGGCGTCCCAGGTTACCGATTTTAGTTTTGTGCCTGTATAAGGCGAAGCGCTCAGCGAAACCGGCGCATCCCATGTCACGCCATTGAACCGGGACACACTCGCGAGCGTAAGCAGGAGCGGCGTGCCGTCCGCCAGAATCGCCAGTCCTGCAGGATTGCTGGTAATGGCGCTGGCCGGATAACCGGTGGTAAATGTATCGGCCGCGGCGGTGTCGAGCGAGTAGATCGCCGTGCCGGGAGTGTGACCGCCGGTGCTGCTGAGATTTACCGTAATCCAGATTTTGGCGCCGGCCAGGGCAGCGGCCAGCACTTCGTAGCTGAGATATGTTGGCGGCGCGTAGTTCACGATGCGCGTCCAGGTTACCCCGCCGTCCGCCGATTTGAGAATCCAGAGATTGAACGTGGATTCGGTAAGCGCATTGGCCCCCACTTCCGCGCCGGTCACATAGTAATAGCTCCCGTTTGGCGCATGAAACAGCAACCGGTTCTGAAGCGGCGTGCTCGGCTCCATGTACTGCGTGGGCGTGACCGGATGGACGGCGATAGGCATGAGCTAGGCTTCCTGCCGGACGAGGATCATCAGTCCGCGGGAGCGCGTCAGCCCCAATTCGTGCAGACCGAAGAGGGTGGCGGTTTGACGCACAAAGGTGGCGGCCATGTAGCGCTGCCAGAAATCCTCGGGCGCGGTAGGCAGGAGATCCTCTTGCTTCATTTCCTGAACTCGCACCACGATTGCGTCTTTCATGGCGTCCACGGATGGCGCGGAGATATTCAGGTCGAGACAGGTGTATGTGCCCGCGCGATCGAGCAGCAGATGCGCGACCTTCCACTTCCAGAGCGTGCGGTCGGGGAGCAGGCCCAAGGCTCCTTCGAGTGCAGTAGACGGGGGTTCGGGCGTCAGTGGAAATCTCCAGCAAGCACGATTTCAGCGAAATCCCATTATATCTAAGGCTTGCAAAGAAAGACGATCGGGGCGTCGACGGCTTTTCCACGGGGTTTTCCACTGCTTCGATCCACGACGTAAATTGCGACAACAGCTCCGTGCGGTACACCCACACAGCCGATTGAAATGTGTCGCACTGCCGGGCTTTGCTCCACGCCTTGTCCGCAATATAAGCAAGCCGAAGAACCAGTCGCTCGCGCTCCGGGGTCAAATTCGCGCCCCGCGCTCGAAGTGCAGGTCGCCGTGGACGCGCACGATCTGGCACCCTTCGCTTGTGCCCCACTCCTTGACCGCCATAGCACAATCTTTTTGGAAGACTCGAAAGGGTTTACAGGCCAACAGCGTGTACTGAGACAACTTCGCTTTCATCGGCTGGAGCACTTCATAAGGCTTCCTGATTTCACCGCCCGTGGACGGAATGAGATAGGTGTACACGCGTCCGTCGTCCTGTGTCACGATCAGCTTCACGTCGGAGTAAGACTGCAAGGTCACGAAGCAATCCCGGTGCGAGTGATAGCCCCGAAATCCGTGCGAGGTCGTCTGCGTGATCCAGTATTTGGCAAGGTCCGGGTGCGGCTCCCAGATCCACTTGATGCGCCATGGGCCGATATAGCGCAGAGGGCCATCCGGGATTATGCGCACCTGATGCGCTACGAAGGGAACCGGGAAAGAGTAGGCAAGCTGGAGATTGCCGGCGTGGTTGACTTTTGTGAAAACCCCGCCAACCTGTCCGCCGTCGTATTGCACGGTAAGAGTGCGGTCTTGCCCGAGAGTATCAGCCCATAGCACAAATCCTTGGAAGAATTTAGCCGCTTGCACTCCATCGTCGGTCCACTCCGAATACAAGGCGGCGAGGTCCGGACGCGCATCGCCAATCCAACGCACTTTCCAATCGGCGTGCTGGCGCCACGGAGGATTGGGGAATCCTGGCTGATCGAGTGGAACCAGTTTGACTTCGGTAGAAGTGAATGCCTCGGCAAAGGAATACGCCTTTTGAACTCTACCGTTATGATTGCAGGTTAGCCGCCGAACCTCAATCCCCTCCGAAATCACCTGCACCGCAACATCTTGCCCGCCCGTGTCCGCCTCGATGGCCACGCCGCGATAGGCGATGGGGTCGGTGGGCGAGTAGTCGGGAACGAAAGAGGTTAACTCCGGTTGCAGGGTCCAGAACCACTTCACCGAGTAGAGCTGCCATGCCGATTCGTCGCGCGGGCTGATGCGCATGTGGTGCGTGATCAGGGGGTCCACAAAGTAATAGGGTTTGGTCTGCTGCCCGTCGTGCTGAATGCTCAGAGTGGCGATGAGCAAATCGCCGTCGCCCAGGATTTCCACCGTGCGCGGTACATTGTACGTGTCGGCTTCGATCAGACACCCGTACAGATATTTGTTCTGCGCGGTGCCTTCGTCCTCCCAGTCGGTTGCCCGCTTCACCGTGATCTCGGGTTTGGGCACCCAAGAGGGCTCCCATTCATAAAACAGCGAGGGCAATCCCCCGGAGACATTTTCCGTCCACGCGAAATCGAGCGCGAAGCTGGACGCGGGCCGGCCCAAACCGTCGGTCAGATCGAGCACCTGCTGTTTGCGTCCCGATCCGGCGCCGCTGCCAATGCCGTTAATGAGAATCGAGCCGATCGCGGCATCCATCTCCGGGGAGAAGCGCGGCGTCACCCCGATATCCACGCGCGGATCGAGATCGAGGTACGCGTCTCCCCAGATCTTCTGTGCACGCGGATCGCCCGCGTCGAACGCCGCCGTGACCAACCGGCAGGAGATGGGATTGCCGGCATCGCCCACCGTATATTTGTTGTAGTTGTAGACGATATTGCCCTGGGAGAACTTCAGATTGGATGCGGCGACTTCGTAGGCACGGCCCAGAGGGCGATTGCTGACGCCGTTGTACACATCGAACGCGATCCAACCGTTAGGCTCCTGCCGGCCTTCGTACACCAGGGTCGAATAATGGCCCGTCGTTGCTGCCGGGTAGTCGTAAAACAGCACGCCTTCAAACCAGCACAAGTTGTGATATTGCGTGAAATTGGAGTAAGGACCTTGTTCGGTTCCGGTAATCGGCGGTCCGCAAACCGTGTCCTCGCCGGTCAGCCACGGATACAGCAGGCTCAACACCACGGGATTCTGGTTGTCATGGCTGAAAAACGGGTAGAGCGTGGCGTCGGTGAGCGACCGTAGACCGGCCCCCGAATAGTCGTAGATGCCGTCCTTGCTTCTCCAGGTCATGGACTGGTCCGAGATGCCGTTGGAGTGGACCGAGTGCGCGTAAGGCATCGCGAGGCCCTTGCCGCCGGGGATCTCTTCCACCAGGAATTGCCCCGCGACCGCCAGGCTCGGATACACGCGAAACATACGCTCCGTGCTCCACAGATACGGCGTGCCGTCGTAAATCGCCCCGCCCATTAGCGGCTCCGAAGGCGCGGTCACGATCACCGAATTGGCGGTGTCGGCGGAATCTGGATCGTTGCCGTTGGTCCAGTAGAGTGTGCCCGCGGTCAGATCGTTGCCGAGCCCGAAAATGTACGATCCACTCTGCCCGGTGCCGTAAAGCCCGAAGATGCAGCGCATGGGGGCACCCGCGGTCAACACGCCTAACCCGGTATCCCAATCGACAATATCCCCGCTGGCCATCCCCACGTTCGCCAAATTCTCGGTCAACTCGATGACCGCTCCCGCTCGCCCCGCTTGTCGCACCTGGTAAAGCGTGGTGTACGCCGTGGGATGCACCTTGAAAAACGAGCCCGGTGTCCAGCCGACATTGAACTCGTCGCCCGATTGCCAGACAATAATCCACACCCCGTTGGGAAGCTGTTCGATGATGCCGGTGCCCTTGCGCGGAATGTCGAGCACGGGAAAAGGCTGAAATAAGTTGAACCGCGAGATGCCCGTGTCTGGATCGGTTACGGCGGGCGGTCCCGGCGCCGACAAGAGCGCGGAATCCGGCGTGGTATCGACCATATTGCTGCCGGCCGGGGCGCTGCCCACGAATACCCAGCGCGGCAGCACGTCCGAGAAGCGATACACGTCCACCACGATATTGGTGTCCGGCAAGCCGGTCTGCGGATCGATGGGCGCGGGGGGCAGGTCAATGGAAGCGCTGGCATTATTGATGAAAATTGCAGGCGTGGCCCAGGTCGTGCGCGTGGCCGGCGAAGGATTCGAGCGTGCCCCGGTGTAGTACCGGCGATAGGCGAATCGCCATTGATAATTGCCGTTCAGCAGGCCGGGATCGCTACCGATCGCCGGCACGGTCAAGGAGGGTGGCGCAGGCAGCCCCATCGTAAACGCATGGGCCATTTGCGTGTCCGGATCGTCGAACGGGTAGTAGCCCACTGTCAGCAGAGTTTCGTGGTCGCCGATGTACTTCCAGCCCGGCGAACCCGAACGCGGCGCCGCGTCCACCATCGTCAGGGGTTTCCCCGAGAGCAAACCAGTCGTGGCACCGAACAGCGGCAGTTTGAGCGGGTTGAGCGCTGTGTTTTGCAAGTGCGCCTCGTCCACACCCATGTAGATCGAATCGTCCGCGCCTACCAAGTACGTGTGGGTGAGGTTGAGAGCTGGCGAAAAATTATTCAATCTTGAAATTGAATGAACCCAGGTCTTGCCGGGAATGGTGGCGAAGTGCTCCAAGCCGGATCGCGCGCCGACTACGCCCTGCCGGGGACTGCGAATGTTGCGGCCGAACAAGATTTGGCCGTCGGGCAGGGTGTCCAGCGAGCGGTTGAAATTCATCCCGCCATTCGCAAAATTCATACGTTTGCGTGAGAAGGCAGCCACTTATAACTCCTGGACGGGCGTCGCGAGTTTCACGTGAAACACTATTGCGCACCACCTCTGAGTCTGATATAGTGCGGTGGTCCCCGTGCGGTTCAAGACACACGAGGACCAGCATCCTAGCCTTCTGGGAGGTAGGCCAAGATGCCCAAAACAAAAGGTATCACAATACCACTGACCATTCTGGCTCCGGTTTCTAACGATGCCCAAGGCATCATCTCTTATGAACATCCGTACACTATTTCGGTAACGATTACCGGAGTTGCACCATTTCTGTTTCATCGCTGGAACATTGAAGTGGTGGAAGAAAAGAACAAAGCTGCCAGAGGAAGCCGAGCCCGCAAGGAAAACGATCTGGAAAGTTTCGTTCATCGCGACGTAAAAGGGAATTTGGCAATACCTACCGAGTATTTGCGTCAAGCAATTATCGGCGCTGCCCGATACAAATCAGATCCACGAAGCCCCAAGAAAACCATGATGGATCTAGTCAAGGCCGGAATCGTGGCCGCCGAAGAGTTTTGTAACTTTGGCGTTAAGGATTGGGACTACGTGGACCGGCGAAGAGTTTTGATCCAAAGAAACGCGATTACCAGGAGCAGGCCGGCAATGCACATCGGTTGGACGGTGACTGCTCTTTTCACCGTGATTACCGCTGAATACATTAGCCCAACCATGTTCAACGAGTTGATTCAGACAGCCGGAAAACTGATCGGCATCGGAAATTTCAGGCCAAGTTTCGGAAGATTTCAGGTTACGGTTTTCAAACTGTTAACCTAACAAATGTGGCTCGCTATGGCTGCACAAGCTAAGGCTTGTCCATACTCGTCGCGACACTGCGGGGCAATGGCAGTGGCATGGTTTGGCCGCACACGGCACGCTTCGGCAAAGGCAGTGACATGGTGTAGCGTGGCACGTCATGGAAACCCGGAAGCGTTCGATTGTCGGACGCTTTCCGGGTTCAATTACATTCTGACCGCTTCTGCTGATTGAAGCCGAGCAGGTTTTTCCAAGGATGGCCGGAAGAAAGCTAAATTGCGAAGTCTTGAGTTTTGTTCAGCGGCGGCGGTCATGAAATTTGCGCGAAGTCTTGCCGTTGCCGCAAATTCAGATCCGCCCATTCTGAATGATGCAATGTGTTGGGCATAATCCAGTAGTGGATCTATTGCGTCTTTTGTAATTTGTAGATAGTCCGAGTCATTTGCTGGCATTATTGCATTTCTTGTTACGTCCATGGTCACCGTGTACGTGCCATCAGCCACCGGCCCCATCGCTACCAGGTTGCGCCCCGCCATGCCCGCGAAGGACGGCGTGCCCGTAGTCGCTTCCCACGAGGTGCTGAAGGCGTCCAGTTCGAACACGGAACCGCTCCAGACCGGCGCACTTGCCACTTGAGTCATGAGCACGGTGGGGTTCATGCGAGCCGCCTGCACCGCCTCTGCATACCGGGATTCGGCGTACTGCGCGCGCGGAATGTCCTTCCCCGGCCCGTCGAGCGCCAACAGGTCGGCGAGCGCGCCCCAGGTCACCGCCCACGCAAAATCGTCGGGGATGCCCAAGATCGCAGAAGTATTATAAACTGTGGCCGGGGAACCCCCAACTGTAACCACGGGCGCCACCGCAATCAGTTCCACAGTGCCCGTGGCTAACGGGGGCGGATACATCTCGATGGCGACCGGGGCCAGATCGAACTGCGCATAGACTACGGGCGTGGTAACCGGAGCAGCGTTGAAGCGAAAACTCTGCGCACCGTACTCGTCGTCACGCCACAAAACCGATGCTCCACCGGTTAACCACGCCACGCGCCGGATATCCGTAATCGAGTCCGCCAGCGCGGTGCGGCCCGCCCCTACGCCGGCCTGGGTGATGCGCGTTAAGCAGACGCCCGAATCGCCCTGAAATCGATTTAAACGCGCCTGGATAGCCCCGGCGATGGCAGCAAAGGTGAACTGCCCGGTGCCGGTCCAGATGGCGGACAGGGCGGGTTCGAGTAAATGGGCGAGGACGGCGTCCACCGCGTCGCGGTCGGTAACCGTGTACGCAAGCAAAGAGGAAAGGACTGTAGGTAAGTCGTAAAATGCCTGGTTGGCGACAGTATTAAACGTGCCACGGTCTTTATAGGACGCTGTGAGCGCCTGCCACGTCCGAAGACTTTCCTGAATCCAGCGATTGGCATTGGCCGGGGAACCGCCATCGCCAAAATAAACCGCGTTGGGATCTTCCAAACGCTCTAGAAGTTGAGCACGTGCAGAGGCGAGCGTGGTGGTCGAGTACGGCATTCCCGCCCCCGCGAGTCAAACTAGCGTCCGTACTTTACGATGTTGCCACCCGACATCGGGGATCTTATCGGGGCCGACTGCTTGGAGATGCCCGAAGTCGTGGTGTTTGCCGCTATTGAAGGGTGCAAATTGGGCTTCGCGGGCAGGCACCCAGCCATCGGACTCCTGAGCGGACCGTTCATAGTGGCAACACGCCGTCCCTTGCTGCTGTTTCCGTTGTACATGTTTCCTCCTCGAACTACTTTACCGCGTGCGAGAGCGCCCCCGCCGCACTTAGGCTCCCCACGACCGCGTCCACCGCCGCCGAGACCGCCTTCACATGCGCTTCCGGGATTGCCTGTCCGGCGTGTCCTGCGGCTTCGAGCGCGCTCATCAGCACGGTTTTCTTGACAGACCCCGGCTGGCCCGGCAGCGCGGCTTCAATAGCCTGAACCGCTTGGAGGATGTACGGGAGAATTTGCAAGATAAGAACGACGATGTTCATGCCCACAACTCCAAATGCAAAGTCGCAGCGGCGCTGGCAAAAATTTGGATAGGACCGATCGGAGCCGAGATGCCACCGCCCGAAGAATTGCGGTAACTCGATCCGCCGGGGACCAGTTCAAAGCCGTAATTCGTATCGGAAAGTGCCCCGGCAATCTTGGTCGGACAACCGATCTTCACGGACACCGTGTTGGCGCTGTCGGCTTGCAAGTTGAAATACAAACCCGCCCCCGGCGTATTGGGTTCTAATTGGGCTATGGCAAGCGCCAGGAGGTTCTGCGGCACACCGATCTGTCCACCGGACACGGTAATCGTACCTGCGATGTACTCCGGGGCTTGAAGCGGATTGTATGCGGAACCCATACGAATCCTCAGTTTAGCCTAGTTTGGGGGAAGTCGGCGCTGTTCCTCGGCGTCTTTTTTGCGCTGCTTCCGCGCCTGCGCGATGTCCACCGCCATGGCAACCGCGCCCGCTATCAGCAAAAACAACACGACCACACCCACCGCGCTCCAGAGCAGGATCGTGAAATTCCAGAACCAGTCTTGGGGAGAGGGAGGAGTCATTTGGATGGCGGCGCAGGAGTTACGGACTTAACCGCGGCAGGTTCCGCTTTAGGCGCACAGCTCGCCTTCCCCTTTTCGTCCACGGCAAGGTCGTATTTGTCGCCGCAGACCGCGATCAGCTTGTTGCGCACGGCCTCGAAAGCGCGGAGAGCGCGTTCGGCGGCAAGCGCGGCCGCGGCCTGGTCGCCAAACGCTTTCAGAAACTCGATTTGCTGGTCGGTGGAGATCGTGGGCGTCACGGCGCCGAGAATCGCGGCGGGCTTACCCGGTGCGTTCGCATTGGCATTGGGGCTTTGCGCCAATAGGGGAAGTGTAAGGAATAAAAGTAGAGTTCTCATGGTGTTGAATGGGCATCGTAACCCAAAGCCTTCCACTGCGCGTAGGTTTTTGTGACGCCATTCACGGTAAATGCCGCCGCACCTGTCCCGAAGTCGTTGTTGTCCGAGACCGCCGTAAAAGCGCTTCCAAAGTGGTAATACTTGCTCGTAACCCCAGACAGATTCAGCCCGCTCGCGTTCAGAGTAACGCCCGATCGCGTTTGCACCACGCCGGATTCTCCAGCCAAAGTTATGCCAATCAGATTCAGAGTCGCATTGTTCACTGCCCCATTGAAAATCGCATTGGAGCCGCTACCGGAAACTGTCACGGAACCATTGTTCACCGTGAGAATCAGCGATTGCGGACTGGCTTCGAACGCATCGGCCTGAATGTCGATTCCGCGGCTGGCCCCCGAAGAAAGCGCGATAGACGAATCGCCGATCGTCACCGCAGAGCCGCCCAACTCGGAAGACATCTGAATTCCCGGCGTAGTAGCCGTTACTGTCACATTCTGAAGATACGCATTGGCCACTTGCGAAAACACGATTCCCGCCGGTCCCATGAACTGCGAATCGACGATGGATAGATTTCCCAAGTTGCCGGTGCCGTGCGCCAGCATCGCATCTCCGGCAGTGGGCATGACCGTGAAATGCGAGTACACGTTGCTCAAAGAGATCGAGTCGCCCGCTCCCCAAGTGTCGTTTAGGACCAACGGGCTAGGCCCTCCCACGGTGCCCCAGTAACCGTCCAATAACTCAACATGAGTGAGAGCGGCGTTTTTCTTGACATAGCAGGAGTGCTTGCTGCCCTGCGTGACCAAACTATGCGCCAGAGTGCAATACGAGCCAAGGACCGTGCTGCCATCGGTATGCAGATTGCGCCTGGTCCATGCACCCGAGATCGTCACGCCCGTGACACTCCGGGTTGTAATGCCAAATGGCCGCGTGGAGACTTCGATCCAGCCATCGGCTTTTGCGGTCGGGTCTGCATCGCCCGTCAGATGCACGTAGAGCGTGATGGTTCCCAAATCGGCACTGGGATAATAACTGCCTGCCGTAGACTGACAAGCAACCAGCGAGGCCGCCCGCACCGCCACTGTGCCGTTTTCGTAAGAGGTCACGAATCCGCCGCCGCTCGATACCGATGGATCGAGAACAACGGCGGCCTGATATACATTCGCCTGCCCGTCTGTTGCCGTCCAGGATGTCGCGGCTACTGCGTCCGAGGCATCGAGCAGATATTTCAGCCCCGAACCCATCGGGTCCCAGGCATCGATGGTCATGTTGTTGCGCGGTACCGTTACCGCTTCGCGCCACTGCCGCTGCGTGGCCGGATGCGCAGCGGACGACACCGCAAAACGCCAACGGCTCTTGTTCGCCCCGGTATCTACCGAAACCAGATGCGCCACGGTCTGAAAAGGCTGATTGTAAGCACCGGTGTTGCTATTGGAGCCATCCAGCACGTCCACATAATAAGCGTCCACCGTGGGAATAACTGCACCGAAATGCATTTACGTGCCTACGCACGCGGCTGCGCTCGATACCAGTTTCCCCGCAGTGTCGATACAAACGTACCGCTGGCCAGTGCTGGCCTTCTGTCCCGTAATCGTTACATCGTAGCTGGCATCGATGTAGGTCTGTGCCGTGCCGGAATTGTTGTCCACGTGAAATAACTGGGTGGTGCTCTGCGCCTGTCCCGCCACTATGCCGACGGATGCGGTGGTTGCCGAGGTATGGATGCCCGTAAACGTGCCGCTGCCGTCCTGTCCCACTACAAGCTTAGATGCGCCCGTGCTGGAAGTGCTGTCAATGACGCAGGCCGTACCCGTGCAGGACGCGCCGCCGCTGGTGGTTTTGCCGATAAACACGCCCCCGCCTACAATAGCCACCCCGTTGCTGCCATTGTCCCAGTCCATGCGGCCCGATAAGCTACCGAACAACCCGGACGCCCCCGTGTCTGGAGCTACCTTGAAATCTACGATCCGGTTGCCGGAACTGAAGGTATTGCGGACTCGAATCTGCACCGCGGAATTGGCGGCGTTTTCCACCTGCAACGGAGACACGGGGCTTACTGTCCCAATCCCTAGCCTGTGATTGGTAGAGTCCCAGAAGAATTGCCCGCCGGAGGTCTGATCCTGCTGCAAGGTGCCGGAAACCGAGACGTACGGAATCGCGCCTACCGTGGTAATGTTGCTGCCGCCCGTTACCAACGTGCCTGAGACCGGGAGAGTTACAGACGTGGTAGCCGTTTGTGTCAGCGTCAGTGCGAAGTTACCCGCCGTGGTGAAGCTGTTCGCCAGCGTCACTGTCTTGCCGCCGATGGCCCCTACCGTAGTTGCCAGCGATCCGGCAGAATTGGTCATGTCTCCGGTATGCGCCGGCTCCGCCCCCGCCGTTAGTACCGCTGACAACGACGCCGCGCTCCCCGTGGTGTTCTGGTTGAGCGTGGGGAAATCGGCCGCCACCGCAATGCTCGGAACCCCCGTGGTCGTCGTGTTTTTAAGAATGCCCGTAGCCAATCCCGAGAGCGCCGTACCATTCAATGAAGTGGCGTCGATCGTTCCTGTACCGGAAACGGTCAAGGAACCGCTAGAACCGATTACCAGCGCCGTTGCGTTGGTGCCCGCAGTCACTGTCGAGAACGCGCTGGAGATCGCCGCGCAAGTCCCGTCGCCCATCAGCACATGGGAGGAGTCGCAGGTACCCGACCACTTCCCGATAATGATGGCCGAAGTCAGCGCTCCGCCCAGCTCGATATCCACAATGACCGAGGAGTTGTTCTTGCGCTGTAGATGATGCGTCGTCGGATCGAGAAACAGGCTTTGCGTCGTGGCCGAAGGAACGAACGCAGGCGTGCCTTCGTAAGCCGTAATCGTTCCCGCTACCGCGCTGGTGCCGACCGTGAACCGGGGGCTCTTCACGCCATCCGATCCCATGGTGGAGCCTTCCGTGGGGGCGCCGCCGGGAGGAGCCACATAGAACACGCTGGGATTGGCAAGGTTCGCATTAACGCTCGCATCCAACACCAACGGCCCCAACGCCGCATTGGGGAGGGCAAATGCCGGATTGGGGTAGGTTCCAGCCAGCGCACCGCCCGCCGTGCCTGAGGCTGCCCCGCCCGCCGCCGCCGTCCACACGCTCGCCCGGCACGTCGTAATCACGCCCGTAGTGCGATTCACCGTGATATAGGCCGCGCTGCACGCTCCCGTGGGATCGGTCGCGACATAGCGCACCTCGGGGTTGCGCACCTGCGCTGCCAGATCCGTGCCCCAGATCGCCGCGAGAACTACGCCGATGGAAAGAAGCTGCATCGAAACACCCGTCCGTTTCAGGGGGAGCTGGGAAAACCGGGAAAGCCTGTAGAGATTGGCGTACATGGTAACACCGCTCACGAGGGGAGTGGAATCGCTGAACAAAACCGTTTGAGCTTAGCTCCCCTTGTTTCTTTCCCGCCAGGGTCCATCCAAGGAATACCGTGATAATTCAAGCGGTGTTTTAAGTTCGCCAGCGGGATATCGAAGATCTCCGCGACCTTACGGCAGTTGTTCTGAAAGGTTTCCATCGCCGCCACAATGTCTTCCAATGAAGTATGCGCCCGTAGAATGTTGGATTCCGCAGTAGAATTCACTTTGTACCCGAACCGTTTCGCCTTGATCCACACCGAAGAATAGTCCATACCATGTATTCGGGCGATGTCCGCAATACTTTTGCCGGAAGCCATCAGGTTAAAAAACACGTCCCGACGAAGCTTGATCTGGCTGGTGTTGTTTAATCCGTTGAGAGGCTGAAATAGGATGGCGTACCTGCGATAGTCCTCGGCACGTTGCTTTTTGATGCGCAGATAGGGAAGCATCCCCTCAATGAACAAGCGAATTGACCGTTGTTGGGTAATCCAGAGGTTCCACATCGGTTTGCGCCTGCCGGGATGCTCACGCTGCTCTTTTCGGTTGTGGTGAGCACAGATGTAAGCAAAGATTCCTTGTGCCGTTAGAAAATCAGCAATCTCTTGAAGAGTTCTCTTCCCAAGATCTTCCGCCTGCGAGATAGTGGCTCGAAACCTTCCGTTTCCCTCGCCTCCAGCTCCAAGAGCGTGAAGACAACCCTCTCCATCGAAGAAACCAGCGATATACGCCCATGTTATTTTCATGAGCCGTATCGTTTCGCATTTCCATTCGGCGGTCAACATGGCAATGTCTTTTAGTATGAAGGAAATAGAGACGAAATATCATGACCTTGAATAAATGCGCCGCCGAGGGGAAAAATAAAACCAGCGCCTTGCGTCAGCATGCCCCACGGCAGAATTTCGTCGTCCATTTTTATCGAGAGTTGCAAGCTCTCTTTCGCCTCCGCTTTCATCGCGGCCATGTACGCGATCCAGTTGACTGTGCCAAGCTCCTGGAAAGTGGCGACGTTTGCTGTGGCCCACTGCGCCGCGTATACCTTCGCCAAATGAATGACGCAGTCCGAAAGCGAGTAGGGCATAACTGGCAAATCTTGCGCGGGCGAGAGATCGGGCCAACGAGTAAGATAAACAGCATTGTACACGCAAGATTTCACCGGATTGGGGTACAGCTCAAATATGGGCACCCCTGCCGCACCGCGACTGTAGTTGGCTTGCAGATACACATCGCCTTGACCGCCACGCTGTGGATCGAGCGTATTCAACTGCTCTTGACTGCGGTTGAGATTTTTCCCGGAAAAGGCATAACCGTTAAAACGATTGACGATGGAAATAAACTTGATGAGACTCCGGTCGCTCGATCCAGCTACGAACGGCAAATTGGGCGCGTTGTAGTAAACCTTCAGAACCTGGTAGAGAGCGTTGCTGGCAGTAGCTTCCCCATAGGGCTTATCAATGGTAATTGTCCCAATTCCCGCGCTATAGACCCAGCTAAGAATGGTGTAGTATGGCCCGTTGGAACTGTTGACTCCCGATGCCGAAGTAACACGGATTTGACGGCCAATGCCCAAGACACCCGCCAGAGGAGGCGTGGCTGCCGCTACGGCATTGAGAGCGGTTCCGGCTGTGGCATCGGTTGTGATTGCAGTGGAACCGTTGGTGGTGTTGATATGGCCGGCGGAGATTGCATCGGGCACCCAAATCTGCGCATCCGAAATCAGGTTGAAGGACCAGAGGCGGTAGTCACGAATACGGCCCCAGGCGCGGTTTAAAATCTGCTGGGCATGCAACGCCGAGAGTTTGGGCACGGTCCCAACCAGCTCCGCCACTCCCGACACGAAATCAGCAGCCACACATGTACCATCCTACCGGCCAATCGCCAAGATCCGCACTGTCCGAGAAGATAGATCCGTGGCCGCCGTGACTTCCGCTCCAGTCGCCGCCACGATCCATTGCAGGATAATCCCTGTGAGCGATCCGGCGCCCGCATTGAACGGAGACAAGATCGGCACCGCGCGATACTGTCCGTTATCGGAAACCATCGACGTAGTTGCAAAGATCACCGACACGGGCAAGCCCATGGTCGAGCACGAGATGGCTTGGCCACCTGTAGGCGGACTTCCTGTGGTAATAACCGTGTACGAAGCGGGCCCGGCCACGTCAAACACTGACCACGGACAGTTCCCAGGCACACATGGGAATTGCTCTTGGGTGAGAACCTGTGTCACTCCAGCCATGTCGCTCCTTTAGAAGATCTGTTTCAGTGCCAGCCAAACGGGACTCACGGTGCTCGCTGCCGGTGCCGCCGTCAAAGCCACGCCGATAAATTTTCTGAGCAGGATCGTGCTCACCGTGCTTCCTTCCATGTCGTCGGCCAGTTGCGGATTGGCATTGGTCCCGACAAAGATGGCGTCGCCGATAGCGGGCGTTGCGGCGGTAATGGATGCCTGCACCTTGACCTGCGCGATGCCTTGGGTTTGGATGAAGTCATAATTTCCCTTGGTGGTCGCGTTCAACGCCACGCCCGCGCAGGAGTTGTCCCCCGTCGCGCTGCCGTCCGGCGTGACCACATACAGCGCCGTCGCCACCGTGGGAGTCACCCAGCGCACCAGGCAGCCGCGCGCCGCCGTCGCTGTCGAGGTCAAGAGAAACCGCACGTACTGGTAGACGCCGCCGTAGAGCGCGCCCGTGGCCGTGTCCGAGAGCACCGTGGCATCGGCCGCGGAAAGCGTCAGCTTGCCGCCCAGCATCCCCGAATAGGGCTGCACGATGGAGCCGGAGACATTGGCGGTCGAGACCACCACGCCGGGGGCCGGGTCGCCCACGCGCCCCACGGAGTTGAGCGCCGCGGTGGTCACGCGGGGAGATTGGTTTGCACTTTGAATCGCTGCCATGATATCCTCTTAAATAACTGAAAACAAAAGACTTCTCAACTATTCCAACCGTACCCCTGCACGTTGGCCCAGGGCGCGGTGCATTCCAGGTTCACGGCGGCCTTGAGCTGACTCGCCACACGGGTCGAGTCGGGCGCCCGGATGAAATCGGTGCAATTGAAACCGAACTCCGAATCGTTCGAAACCCGGAACCTCCATCGGCTCGTGTTCAGCATGAGCAGCACTTCGCCGACCGTCAGCGTCACGTTGCTGGTGGGGAAATTGTTGATCTGGTTCGAGGCCGTGGACACGTAGGCGATGGTGCCCGTGAGGTTGTTCCCCAAGCCCGCATTCGAGGCGTCGGCGTAGCCGGCCAATGCCGATGGGAAATAATCGTCCATCATGACCATGGCGTTTTTGAAGCGGAAGCCGACCGCGCCGAAATACGGATCGCGCACGCTGGCCCCGTCCTGCCCGAAGCGCTGCTGCGCCTGAATGCGGTTCTCGACGAAGCTCACGATGGGCTTGTTGCCGACGATCAGATCCGCCTCATCGCCGCCGCGCTTGCCCAGGTTGTACATCGCGTTGAACGCCGGATAGGTGATCGTGGCGCAGCCGCCGGCCGCGTTGCCGCCCCAATAGACGTTGCCGTTTAGGGTCTTGCGCACGTTGCCGTTGCGGGCCGCGGTGCCGTAGCTGGTGTAGATGCCGCCGTCCCACGAGGGATTGAGTCCGTCGTTCACCGCCTCCACCCAGCCGTTGATGTTGATCGCGCGCGCCCCGGTTACCCCGTTCTGCTGAAGATCGAGCGCCATGATCGCCGAGATGGTCTGGTAGGCGTTCGCCATGTCTGTTTCGAGGAGACTGAAAACGGCGAGGTCGCCCGTGTTCAAGACGGAGATGTCTTCCAAGTACTCGATAATCATGACCACGTAGTAGCGCGGATCGAACACCGTCGAGGAGAGCGTGTTGGGCTTGGTCAGATTGAACCCGCCGATGCCTTTCGGATACGCGCCTCCGTTCAGCGGATTGTATAACTGAAGGTTCCGGCTGAAAGCGCCTCCCTTGAACGGGACAAGTGCTTTGGCCCGCAAATGAGCTTGAAACACAGAGCCCAAAAAAAATGTGTCCTCGATCGCCGCGTCATTGATTTCCGGGAGAGTGGTCGAGTTTATCTCGTCAAGTAGTGGGTCGGCCAAAGTACTTTACCTCGTAAAGTCCCATCAGTTTAAGACAACGGGACCCGATTTTTCTTTTGTGTAATCCATGGGCTTGTTGCGCCTGTTCATGGACTTGGAGGCTTCGTAAAAACCTTCAAGCATCGCTACTGCTTCAGGATCGCGAGCTTCGTAACGAGCCGGTTGAGACGTCTCCACTAACGTTTGGAACGCTATACCAAGCTGGGCGTTCGCCTTTTTTAAAACCAAATACGGCAACAGCTTTTTGAGAACGATTACCGCTTTCTTGCCGTGAATCCGATACCACCAGTAGGTCCAGCCGTGAGTTTTTAGCTTCGACAGATGACCGCCGAAAACCTTCACTAGCATGTCCATTGGAAGCCGAGAGCGCTGGCAAATAACAACTTGCAACTGATATCCCGGATAGCAAGCAATGCTTCCGTCTTTACGCTGTTGGCGAGTGATCGGCTTGGAGATGCTGACGCAGCCCTCTCCATCGAAGAATCCGGCCGCCCAAACGAGTTGTTCATGTTTCGTCATGGACCGATTCTACGCGCTCTTCACCGCGTCGGGCTGCCCCATCTGGATGCCGTTCGCCCTTCTCTCCAGGAACCGTTTCGCCGCCCGCTCGGCCCCGGTCAATGCCTGTCGCTGCTCCCCGCTGGGCATGGTCCGCACGTGCTCGCCGGGTTTGACCTCTCCCGGCGTCTGCGGCACGGTCTGCCCCGGATCGACCCCGCGCTCCGCGAACTGCTTCTTCAGCACGGGAGAGAGCCGGAGCCCCGTCTCGTCCGCGGCGCCCGGCCGTACGCCTTCGAGCGCTTCCTGGGATCGCTTGGCCGTCTGCTCGGCGTCCCATTTGCCCCTGGCCTCTTTCTCCCAGGCGGCGTATTCCTGCTTCTTGCGGGCATCGGGGATGGCGAACTTCTCCTCCCACACGTCCACCAGCTTCCGGCCCTTCTCGCGCGCTTCCTTGAGAATGGCCCGCTGGTCGTCGGCGGACAGCCGCTTGCCGGTCAGTTCCCGATGCTCGTCCCGCATGTTGGCCCAGATGATGTCCAGGTCCGTCATGGAGGACAGCTCGGGAAGCAGGCGCTCGGCAATGGTCTTCTCGAAGTCCTTGCGAAAGGCGTCGAGGCGCGCGTCCAGATCGGCGGTCGAGTCCTGTGGCTTCTCGGTCTTCCGGGTGGCGATCAGATCGCGCATCGGGGGTATGTCCTCGTCCGAGAGCTGGTAGGTCTCTTTCACGGCTTGGAGTCTGGCCTGGGCCTCGGCCGTGGTGACTTTGTGCTGCGCCAAGTCCCGCAAAATCTTGGCCTTTTCGGTTTCCGCGGCTTCGAGCGCAGTCCGATACTGTTCCATCTGGCCTTCGATCTTCTTGCGGTCCTCGGCCAGCCGGTTCCGGTCGTCGGCCAGCGCTTGCGATTTGCGCGTGTAATCGGCGGTGCGCGTGAACCCGCCGGTGAACGAAGCCGCCAGCGAGTCGTTGGCCGCGAGCTTCTGTTTTAGAAGCGCTGCCAGCTCGGCATCGCCGTGTACGGCCTCCTGGATCGTTTGTTCGAGTAGCTGTGCGTCTACGGGCATTCTGGATTTGTCCTCGCCTTATCCACCGATCGGTGGGGCTGCGGGTTCCGGCTGTCCGGGGTTCGCAATGATCGCGCGCAGTGCTGCGCGAATGTTAGTAGTCGCCTGCCGCAAGGACGAGGCCGCGGCGGGAAATCGCCCAGCCATCTCCTGCATTTCCATCTCGGCGGAACGGAGTTTTTCGACGGCCTCCTTGAGCGCCGATCGAGGTCCGCCCGCTTCCTCTCCGCCCGCCTGGGGAGACGGTGGCGAAGAAGGCCCCGCGCCGGCCAGGACGGATGGACCGGCCGGCGGTGCGGGGCTCGCGGATGGCGATTGGACAGGTGACACAAAACCACTCCATCGAAACCCCAACCTCCGCTCGGAATGCCGGCGCCGGGCGTTGGGCTTCCCTGGCGCCGCCTCTGGGGATGAATCGCGCCCCTTACCGTTTCTTGTGGCGCCGGCCGCCGCGGCGGTAGGCAACCTGGGTGAGTTCGTTCAGCATGCTATCGGTCTTCCTTTCTCCGGGGTTTGCCCGGACTACTCGGGTCGCGCTTCCTCTGAAAAAGTGCTTAAAAACGCCAAAAGCCCGCAGTCCACCACCTCCCCCGAGAATGGCTGGCTACGGGCCTTGTGCGTATCCGCCCGGATTAAGAGCGAAGCACCGTAAAGACGAATCGCGTTCCTGAGAAGCACAGTATCATCAGTACTTGCGGAAAACAAGGGGAAAAACGGACTATAATCGACGAAGACCCCTATTCACTCCCAAAGGAACGGGCCGGGAAGCATGGAACCGGCCCGTAAGACCCTGCCGATGAACCTCAACCAGACGCTGCGTTTGCGCCGGAGAGCGATGCGGCGGGAAAAATCCCCGGTCGCCATCGAGCGCATCGAAGTCCGCGCAAACGGCGTGCTCCTGCATCTTTCGCACGGGGAGCCGCTGGCGGTGGACGCAGACTGGGTCGTGCGGGAAGAGCCGCGGCCGGGCGGCTACCTGCTGATCGGGCGCGACGGGCAGATGCAGTTTCGGGCCAGGGAAGCGCTGCACGATTCGACTGCGATCTAGCTTGGCTTTGCGGTGCGCGGCCTGCTAAGATTCGCGGTGTCCCTATTCGGCAACTCGTCCATCGTCCTGAAAGCCATCGTGCAATTGCAGGCAATGGTTTTGGACGCGGCGGTAGAGCTGCGCGATGTGCGAACGTTGCTCAAGGGTCTCGTGGAGAAAGGAAATCGCATGGCAGTGGATCTGGCGCAATTGAAAACGGATTTGGCCGCTTTGGTAGCGTCCGAAAAAGCGGCGGAAGCAGCGGAGAAAGCCGATCTGGCTTTGATTTCGGATAACATCGCCGCATTGAAAGCGCAACTGGCGAACGGCGGACCGGTCACCCAAGCCGATCTGGACGCCCTCGATTCTCAAGTGCAGACGGTGTCTAGCGGATTGCAAACCATCGTGAGCAATCTGGACACGGCGGCGAAACCGGCAGTAGCGCCGACACCGCTGCCCTAAACGGCACGTATGGTTCAGGCCGAATTTCTTTTTCTACTGGACCGTTCCCGCGAAGCCCGTCTCAGCGGAAACCCCACAGAAGCCCTGCGATTGGCCTGCTGCGCCAATCGTCTTTTACCCAACGAACCCGCCGGACACCATACCGTTGCCCTGGCACTCTCCGATTTAGGCAGCCACGATCGTGCGTTTTTCGCATGGGAAAGGGCCATGCGTCCTCTTCAAGATCCTGTCCCCGACAACCTCTTAGACAGCTACCAGAAAATTGTTTTCGCCTTTGCCTGGGCATTGCTGCGACGCGGCGAATGGCGACGCGCCTGGCCTTACTGGGAAGCCGGACGCATTTTGGCTGCTTGGAGTCCCTTTCCCGGCACTGAGCCCTGGAATGGCGAATCCGATGGCAACTTGCTGATTTTGCCCGAGGGCGGCTACGGCGATCTCTTCTGCTTCTCCCGTTTTCTCCGCACCTTGCACCGTTCCCCGATCCGTCCTCCTCAAATCGGACTCTGCGTGCCTCCGGCTATGCAATGCGCGCGCAACTGGCAAGACCTGGGGGTCGATGCAGTGTACGAAATCGGCGGTGCAGTGCCCATGGGCCAATACCGCTATTCGATTTCTTTACTCAGCCTGCCGGGATTGCTGGGAATCGGCTCCCCGGTCGATATGCCTATGGATTGCCAATGGCCGGATACCTTGCATATACGACGACGGCGGCCATGGTTCGCTGCGGCACCGCGGCCCCGGCGTATCGGATTCTGCTGGCGGGCCGAAGAAGCGGGAGAATCCGGCGGGCGCAAAGTGCGGTCCCTGCCGCCTCCAACTGCCGGAGAGATCGTCGCCAAGCTATCGAAACTATCCAGCGTTTTCGATCTTTGCCCCCACGCGGAAGGACAACCCGTTTCCTGGGGGTTCATTCACGAGGAAGACTGCATGAAGACCTGGACGGACACTGCAGATTATCTAACCACAATGAACCTGATCCTCACCGTGGACACCGCCGTGGCGCATCTAGCCGGATTGTTGGGACTCGATACGCTGTGTCTGCTGCCGGTCAACTCGGATTGGAAATGGCTGCTCGACCGCGAGGATACAGTATGGTATCCGGGCAATTTCAAGTTATTTCGCAATGCGACGACGGCGTGGGAAGCGGAGCCGATTGTGGAAGCGGCCATCGCTACCCTTTCTTCGAGGTGCGCCACTCGACTTCCCCGGCCACACTGCCATTCAAAAAGCTGAGAGAGAGCGAGCCGGTCGAGCCCAGGCTCTTGATGGTGCGCAGAACTTCGTCCAGATTGCGAGCGTTGAACGAGACCGATTCCACGGTCTTCACGCGGGCGCCGGCCAGAGATGCCAGGGAAGCGCGGGTGCGTTCCGCGCCATTACTCGTGCCATTGCTACCGTTTTCCACAGCCTTCCTTGCGGTGTTCCGACATAAGGATCGCTAATGCCTGGCGATGAGAGCGCACCTTGGGGCCGCCCTTAGACCCACTGCGCAGCGTCCCCTTCGAGAACTCGCTCATGACTCGATCGGATGGCATTCTATTCTCCCTCTCGCATGACCGACAGCAAAATCAACAGCATGAGAACCCCGAAGGCCAACAACGCGCCGACAATGGCGCAAATCACGCAAGACATGGCTTATCCCGGTCTATGTTTGGATTCACGAATAATCGATGCTCCACCCGGTCGTGCTTCTAATGTCGGAGGCTGTTGAGCGGTTCCCGGCCTGCCCGCTCCCGGCCTTTGCCCCCCCGCACCCATCGCGCCCTGCATGGCTTGCGCCACCGCAGCTTGCACACGTGTCCAAACTTGCCATCTTTCAAATCCGGTACGGGGCTCCCGCCACTCACCTGTTTCTGGATCTTGAATACGGGGCGGATCGCCGAAGTTGCGGTCGTCGAAGAGTTCCGCCTCGGTCCACGGATCGAGCGGGAACCCGGCCTTCTTGCGCTGCATCCAGATCAAACGCCGGGTGATCGAGTTCATCTCGTGCAGGGAATACGGGGTTACCGAGAACTGAAAAGTGTCTTTGTGCCAGCGCGCCCGCTCGAACTGCGGGATCACGCTCGATGCGCCCTGGTCGAACGGAGCGAACATATCCCAGGTGTCGGGAGTCTTCTCGCGCTCGCGCATTTGCAGGAGCCGGGGATCGGACGATGCGGGAATCAGCGTGCCTGGATCGTAATCGAAATCTTCGTCAGCCAGTCCCTCAAAACCCTGAATCTCCAGGCGTCGTGCAGCCGTGATGAACTGGAAGAAGTTGGATTTCCAGAACTCCCCAAGCCAGCGGATGGACTGCTCCATATTGCGGGATTGGTCTTTGATTAAGGGCCCGAGCGATTCCATCAGCTTCTCCTGCGAGTCGCCGGAGGGGAGCTGGCGGGCGCGGGCGAGAGCCGCCACATCGGCGGTGCCCATCTGATCTTTCACCATGCTTTTCAGTTGGTCTTGCGCTTGCAGATAGTGCGGCGGGTAGTCGTACCACTGGAACGGGAGTAAGGGTTTCGGTAAAGCAGCATCGCCAAGCATTCCCAGATCCAGACCGACATATTGATTAGGAATGCGAGTATTGATAGCGGCAGCAAGACCACCCGAAGTATTTGTTCGATCATAAGCTCGGGGCGGCGACAGGCGGCAGTTCATCGCGTCCACCATTCCCCGCCACATCTCAATGCTGGCCTTCTCCAAACTCTGTCCGTAGCGCGTCAGCGGGAACCCCAGGAAGTTCCAAGCCCAGTCGTCGGCGCGAAACTGGATCGCCGGGACGCGCGCGTGCCAATAAGGGCTGGCCTGGCACTCAGGATCGGGATTGACAATGGTATCGGCGGCGAAAATCAGCAGACGGCGATTCGGGTACAACAGGCAATCGGCGCGATTGGCTTTGCGCACGATGGGGTTGCCGTTCTTCTTGCCTACCTGGATTTCTTGCCCAATAAAAGGTACGCGATAAGCCCAAGAAGTGCCATACTGACCATCTGGCCCACGCATTTCGACGGGGACTCCGGTATCGTTGACAGAATCGTCGTCAATGTAGATGTAATAAACATCGACCATCTCCCACGGAACCGCTTCGCGCTCGTGCCGCGTGCCTTGGCCGAACCGCTTGAGCGCCGCCGTGGCGAACTTCACAGCCTGGGCGATGACCGTGCCCCGACCCATCGTTTGCGAGCGCTCCGGGGCGATCTTGTCCACGTAATCGGGGAAAAGCCGCCAGGCTTCGTGCAGCGGCGTCTCCACGCGCATCGCCACCGCGTAGGCTTTCTGCAAGTCGTGCTGGCGGCCCATGCCGAGCGGTAGCACATCGAGCGGCCCATAGGCATCCAGCACGATATCGCCGTGACCCTTGTAGTAATAGTTGGGGTCGTAGCGGACGCCGAGATAGCCCGTGCCTGCCGCGACCGCATATTGCCATGTCTTGCGAATGGAGCGGTCGGCGAAGGTCATGCCCTGCCACGCCATAAACCCCTTATTGAGAATCTGGGTCTGGTGGCGGAATTCGGGGATGTCCGATTTGAACGCGGGGATGATCCGGATGTTCGTTTGCGCGGCGACGATTTCCTTTACATTGCGGACAGTTTGTTCGGTGCGAACGCTGGAGAGGGTTTGGATATGGGCAGGCGCCCAATCGCCGTTGACTATGTCAATGCCATCGCTTATATAGCGGTAGGCTGGCTGGAGACGCAAGTAGCTTTTGCCGTCCGCGATGCAATCGCGCGCCCAGGCAGCGAGCGAGTCCGGGGTGCAGATGGCGTCAGGAGTGGCGCCGAAGGGCAGGGGCGCGAGATAACCGCGGTCACGGGGCATTAGAACCACCACCCGTTCATCACAAATTCGTGAATGCCAGAAAGCTTACCGCAATTGTCACAGCGAAACCCAACCATGAGAAGGTGTTGCGGCTCGACCCACCATGTTTCCACTTGTCGGGGCTGTAGCTCATTGCCGGTCTTTTTCTTCAAGAATCCATTCCGTGGCCATACGCAACGCCACGGAAACCGCTTGCGCTTGTTTAATCGTCATCGAAGTGGCGCGGGCTTGAATCCGATACATAGGAACCTTTGGCCAAGTCCATGCCTGGCAACACATCCACGGTACTGAATCATAATAAATCAGAAACTCGGCTTCGGCCCCATCCTTTCCCCGGCGCACCACCCGCTCAATCTTTAATTCGACAGTGGTAATGCTAACACTCATCGACTCTTAGGCTTTCCGATCTTTCCACCCGGTCTCCCGCGAGGAGTATCCCTGCCGATTGCCCGCGTCGAACTCCAGCGGTTGCAAATGGAAATTGGGCTCGATCTTCTGTCCGTACTTCCGCTCCCGCTTGGCATCCCGGTACCGCGCTATGGCTTCCATCAGGGCCAACGCCTGCGGGTTGTGCCCCAATCTCGCGCGGCGATCGGAGCGAGATTGCTTAATGCGATCGTCCCAGTAGGCTTTTTCCATGGCCCGTTCGCCGCTCAGCCGCTCCCGCTCCTGCGCATTGAACTCGCGCGTGAAGCGCTCAGCTTTGCTTAAAGTGTCCAGCACCACGGGCCGGTAACCGGCAGGACAGGGTTCAGAGGAGGAGCCAGGAAAAGAATATTGACCCGGATTAGAGACGGATTGCCAGACCACTGCCGGGTCGAAAGAGAGGGCGTCCTTGGCGTAAACGGAAGCATGGCCTCCGGGTGCGGAGCAAAAAGGATACGAGCCGATTTCCAGTTCCTCGCCGCACTCGGGGCAAATCGTCGCGCTCATCTCCTCTCCGGCACCGTCCAATTCCCGATGTACTGCCAGCTCGTGATCAGCTCGCCGTCGGCGGCATAAGCGAAGATATTCCGCACGCCGCTATAAGTTTCCCGGAACGATACGTCCAAAGTCAATTCCAGGACGTCGCGCGAGATGCGCCTGGCTCGCGAACGCAACATGTGAAACGCGCATTGCCGGTTGGCGACATCCGGCAGTTTGCCGAGATTGCCCATGATCCACTGCTCTCCGGCATCGTCTTGCACGAACACATTGGCCGGGGCATTGTACTCCGCGCGGCAGTTGCCCGGCCCCGCCACCCGCGAGCCGAAACAGATATCCAGCTCCTGCACGCGGGCGGCGCCCTGCGAGCTGGACACATAGAAGCGGAACGTTTGCGACCAGCCCGCGCCGCTTCGAGGCTCCACGCGAACGGTCAGGGAAGGCAGAACCGCGCGAACGGCGAAATACATGGTAAGCGGAGCCAGCAAGATGACCAGGCTGGCCAGGATAGTCTCGCGAAGAGTCACCGGCCCCGGCTTCCCATCGCGGGCTTACGAATATCCGTCCGGTCCGCCGCCATCAGCTGGTCCGTATTCGCATAGCACTCCCTGCATTCGCGATTCTCATCCAGGCGAACGCGCCAGTCCGTCCGGCTCAACCCTTGCCCGAACGCAACCAGCGTTCCCTCGCATCCCGCGTACTGGTGCTTCCGGTCGGCGATGAACACGCGATCTCCCGGCTTCATCGGCCTCGGCTCCGCATCGCGGGTAGCACCCGCGAGCCCTTGCCGAACGCCGGAATAATGTAAGCGTGCAAGTGCGTGCCCTTGGAGCCCGCCTGCGCGAACCGGTCGTACTCCGCCTGGGGCACTCCCGCGTAACTGTAAACGGACCCGTTGACGAACTCTACCGTGAGCGTGCTCGATTCCGGGTCGTACGAAAAATGCTGGATATGGCTGGATTGGGCCACCGGCATAGTTTTCATGATAGCGCAAGACATTTCCAGCATCTGCCCCTAACGATATTGGCAATGTGCCCCGCGCTAACGTTCAGAGACTTTGCAATAGAGATCTGAAGTTCACCATCCCGCACCCTTCGAATAACTTCACGAACCTCATGCTCATGGAGTTTAGCGGCATAATGCTGTTCGCCGGAACAGGCTTTGCCAATTTTCTTCCGGCCCTTTTGAATCATGTCCGTCGTGTTATCTTGTTTTGTGCCGAGAAACAAATGGTATGGTTTAACGCAATCGCGTTGATCGCATTTATGTAGCACACACAAACCTTTTGGAATTTTCCCAAACACTAAATACCAAGCAACCCGATGGGCCGCTACTGGTCTTCCCTTCAAATGAACGCTGCCGTATCCAGCTTGTGGATGTTTGTACGCTGTCCAAATCCAGCATCTCCCCAATTCCGGACAGTGTTTCGGTGTGGGACCATTCAATCGAACTTTGGTCCAAAACCGATCCTCGACGGAACCGTCAATGCGCGGGCTATACTGACGTTTGGACATTGCGAGACTCCCGTTCTCGTAGTGTTCGTGGAGCGATTGTGTCTAGCAGTCGCTCCACAAAAATTCTATCGGGGTTCGACGATTTTTGGAGTAGCCCCGCTGAATTCCTGCGCTCCGTAACGCCAAGTTGCGTATTGTTTGATCCGCGCGGGTTTATTGACCGGCGAACGGCCAGAATAGGCGGCGATCTTGGCGGAACGGTAATTTTCAGCATCGAATTTGAGGAGGGATACCAAAATGAAGCCCAGCGCAAGCACCCTGTCATCGTGTCCGCCGTAAGCCGCCCGCAAACTTTGCACAGCCTCTTGCCCCTCAAGCGACGCCATTTCCTGGACAAACCAAGGGGAACAAATCTCGACCTCCGCATCCCGCAGCATTTTCACAAGAAGCGAGATCATGCCGTCTCGGAACCATCCCGCCGCTGTATAGATTCCGATCTTATTGTACTTGCTAAGATTCGGTATTCTTGCATCCAACTGTTTATCGACCCAGGGATGGAAGTTGCTCCACCCGCACATTCTGATGATGTTCTGCGGTAGATCCCCCTGGCCCTTGCACTCGATGGCCATTCTGGGTTGTTGGATTTGCCCTCGATCGTCGGGGACGGAGTACAGCGTACCCAGTGCCAGCAGGAAGGGCCAGCTATCGAGCGCGCTGCACTTGCCCGACGCATATTCGGCGATTTGCTTGTTCGGCCCGTCGATCGAGTACTTCCTCAATCCCTCGATGACGGTGCGGTCCTTGTCGATGCCGTCGGCGGTGTCCATGCCGAAGCCGTAGGTTTCGCCCTCCACGGGCATTTCGTAGATGTAGATTTTGTCGAGCCCGTCGTCCAAGGCCACCGGACGCAGCGGGACGAGATCGAACTGGATGGGGTAGCCGGTGGAGTTGGCGGCGTTGACGGTAAGCGCGGGCTTGTTGGGATCGCGGGCGAGGCGGTCCGGTTGGAGGCGGGGATTGACGATTTCAGGGGGACCGACTAAGCCATAGATGCCCACGGTATTTTGGGCCGCAGCGTTATCGCGGTAGTAGGTGATGGTTTCCGTGCTGAATACTGAGATGTTCGTACTTTGGAAGGCTTCGTCATCGGTGCAGGGCATCTCCTGGAGAAAGCGATTCAGCCGGTTTTCGTTGATGGCCTCTTCGCGTTCGCACTCGTAGTACCAGATTTGCCAGAGAGACATTTCCCAGTTCGAGCCCAGGCGCTTTTGCAAATAGTCGGTCTTTTCCACGTAGCTTTTGGCCATGCGGGCGTGAGTCTCGGCCCATGGCGCCATGCCGGTCGAGTAATCGGCGGGGATCGGGTGCGCCGTTTTCCATCCGGGATCGGGGTAGAGCTCGCCCACAAACCAGGGAAGAAACAGAGGACGCAAACGCGAGCGACCGGCCCTCCATCCGTCTTTGGAGCTTACCCACTTTTTGTTCCACCAGTTGTTCATGCCCTTGGCCGTGCCTTCGAGCGCGAGAAAGTTGGTGGGCGCATTGTGCATGGCTTTGAGAAGAGAGGAGTCGATCAGATCTGAGACTCGGCCTTCATCGAATTCGGCCAGCTCCGAGATATGGGCTTTGGTAGGAGAAGTGCCGCGAGCGATGCCGGTCGCCTGTTGTCCATGCTGCAAGGTCACGGCGGAATCATTGCCGAATTCCAGAAATTTGTTCTCGCGGCGATGAGTTTCTTCGGGGCGCATCCAATAAGGCAGCCGCTCCAGAGAGAAATCGTAAAGATCCCAAAGCAGATTGGTTTTGTCTTCGGTGCAGGAGGCAACGAAAGAATTGATATGCGGCTGAAACACGATTTCGTGCAGGATGATGAGGGAGATTTCACGGGAGAGGCCGAGTTGGCGGGCCTTCAGCAAAATCAGAAGAATGGCAATGTTCAATTCTTGCGACTCGGCGCAGATGTCCAGGAAGATTTTCTGGCTATCCCACGGCGACATACGAACCACGCGATCGTCGGGATTCTTAATATAGCAATAACGGGTCTGCCAGTAGTCGAAATCGAAGCGGCACATCGCGCGCTCATTGCGAATCCATTGCGCCTCCTCGGCGGTAAGCGTCTTTTTCCAATGCTTGGTGAAATCGCGCCGGGAAATCCAGTCCTGGCGATCCCCGTTCTTTCCGTAGATCGTGAAAATCGTCAGACCCGGTATGCGGGTGCCGTCCCAGGGCTCGATCAATCCCTGCAAGTGCCGCTGCATCGAGTCGCACTGGACAATGGAATGAGGCTCGGGGATGAAAGAGCCCGCCAGAGTGGCAAAGGACTCCAGGGATTGAGAGATTATTTTTGGGCTGAACATGATGCTGGCGCGATTCCGTAAGGCAGCGTCAGGTTCGTCCAGCCGAACCTGGTAACACTCAAGCTGGAGCCGTGCCCGTAAGCGCCGATAATGAGCATAACGCCATCGTTGACCTCTTCCATCCATCCGCTCATTGCGGCGATACGAGGCTCCAGACGCAATTTCGGAATCGAGATCGACTTGCGCCCCGGCTCCCACAGCAAACGCTCGGGGTCCAGAATAGCGCCAGCCAACAGTGACAAGAACGCGCGACGATCCATCTCAGATAGTATAGACAATGGATCTGCGAAAGGCCGAATTGCAGATGCGCTGGCTAATCGCCGTCCTCTGCCTCGTCTTCGTTTTCCTCGCCGTTATTTGGCTCCTCGGTTTCTGGTTCGGGTACTGGGGCGGCGGCAACCTCGATCGCGGCGGCAGGAGATAGACGTCTCGCCAAGCTCACCGATTCTTCGTCGAAGCTTTCGAGTTCTCCGGAAAATGTGGGCAGGTTCGGCATGGGCGTGCTTCCCAGATTGATGTTGACCGAGGGCATCACACTGTTTCCTTTCCGGTCCGGCAGGCTTCCACTGAGACGGAAAAAGAGTTCCCGGTCCTTGAAATTCGCCTCCTTATGCGCCAGCTTCACGGTGCGCTCGATCAGGTTGGGATGCGACATGGCGGAAATCATCTTGGATTCGCCGCTGCCGGTTTCCCACATGCCTTTGGACACCGCCGCCATCAGATCGCCAGGAGTCATCTGAGCCATATCGCAGAGTTGCTCGGGCTTGTGCTCGAAGCGCTGCTTGTTCGTGAGAGACGCGAAGATTTTCACGAAGCGGTCGCAGTCCTTGTCGCCGTTGCGCGCACAGTAATCCACGAAGTCGATGTAGTTTCTCCAGGAAGGTTTGATGTGGCGGAAAGCAATCACCATGGGGGTATCGTTGTTTTTGCGGGTAAGGAGCGGGTGGCCGAGCGGGCCGGTGAGCGGACGCGGGGGCAGGACTGGGGGCGGGTTCTCGGTAAACGGCTTATTGGTTGACATGGGGCTTACGGGCAACGGCGCCGGCGAACGATTGGGCGACCAACTCCGTTATCAGCTTTTTTAGGCCATCGATTTGAGCCTGCATCCGATAGCACCAGAAAATCAAACCCAAAAAACTACCCGTTAGCATTAAAAAAGCGGCTATCGTATCGGGACTCATAGTTTCCTGGCGGCAACGAATGCCTCGAAGGTGGCAGCATTGACTTGAGCGAACGCCTCGTCCCAATTCACCGTTCCCGCGTCTCCATGCAATCGTCGCATTTCCGCCTCGTATTCCCGAAGCGCGGCCTCGAACGCGGGCGAGTCCGGGACGACGCCGAAGCGCGCGGCCAGCTCCCGCCGCTGCTCCTTCTCCCGCTCCTGTGCCTCGGAATCGATCGTGCGCAGGTCTTCGAGCGTGGCCTGGCGAATCTCGGGGGCGTCGGCGAGGGGCGGAAGGAGACGTTCGGCCACTTCCACGAGACGTTCCACTGCATCCGCGAGACGGGTAACCTGGCCAACGAGACGGGCAAGGTCAATGGGAAAATCGAGCATGGGCTAGTCCTTGGAATCGAGCGGGGGCGGAATCGAGCCGCCCATCGCCGCGCGGGCGCGCTGGGGATGCTTGCGCACGGGTAAGAAAGATTCGTCCTCCGGCAACTTCGGCGCTTGTGTAGGAGTCATGTCCCAATAGAGCGGATCGGTGCCGGTTTTCTCTAACTCCGATAGTCGGACAGCGGGAGATAAACGCTCCACAATCTGAAGTAGCGCATCGATCTCCCGTTGCATGCGAGCGACGGTTTGGATCAGCCGTTCGATCTCGCCGGGCCGGTACAGCACCTGCCATTGAGCGGCGGTCGCGGCGAGCACAATCTGCTGAAACTGGCCCTCGAAGTGGAGCACGAACAGTTTAATGGCTTCGTCGGAGAACTGGCCGAGCACCACGGCGGGAACCGGGTGGGGCTCGCCGTCGTCGCCGTGCCAGGAACTGAAGCGAGTGCCGGGGACGGGGTAAGCGAGAATCGTGCCGATGGGGAAATCGGGCATCAGCGCGACCTCACGTTCTTAAAGATACCCAAAGACGCGCGCTCTCCGCCCTGGCGCAAGCCCGCCGGCCCTTGGTCCATGTCCACCACGGTCGCATTCTGCATTTTTGCGATTCCCGCGCCGGTGAGGCCGCCCGAGCCGGTGCGGTCGATGGAAAGGCCGGGGACGGCTTCCACCACGCGGTTCTCCAGCGGATCGGGGGCAATGGGTTCGCCAGTAAAACGCTCACCCCCGCCAAATACACGAACATGCGCCTCGAAAGGATTCGGGGCGGAAGCAGCGGGTCTGGAGGTGGCCCCGCCGCTCCCTGCCGGCCGCGCTTCCGACATCGCGGCCGGATTCGGAGAAGATGGAACTCCTTCACTATACTCCATCCTCCTGGCGCCATAGTACACCGGAACGATATCGACCGCAGCCGGTACACGTGCCGCCCCGAAGATAAACGGATGTGCGCCGATCTTCTTGTCCCCATGGTGCGGGGCGGGGATCGCGAGCCCGTGCTCGTCGCGCACCCGGTCGGGCGGGTGACCGTCGGGGGTGGGGGCGGCCGAGATGCGGTTTTCGAGAGTCACCGAATCCACGATTTCCAGACGCTCGGGGGTCTGCTGGTCGGCCCATTGGTCCAGATGCACGGTGAGATGCATGGAAACGCGAGGAAGGGTGAGATGGGGCTGAAGGAAGGGGACTTGGTCCAGGATCTGCGCAAACCGTTGCTTCAAAACAGCTTTGATCTCCTCACCGTTGAGATCGTTGTACACCAGGCTGGAAGGGAGCTGCATAAACTCTATCCTTATATGATAAGGGTCATGCAAGCAACCCCCGATCTCGAATCTTTAGAGCGCCCCGGCCCCTATTCCCGCCCCATCCGCGAGCTTCTGGATTTTCTGGCCGTGGAGTTCGGAATCGCCGAAGAGGCTCCCGTGCGCGTGCTTCTCGGCGCGCTTTTGCCCCTGGACGGGTTTCGCCCCCCGCGCCTCACCCTGGAAACCGACTGGTTATCCCGCTATTTCGATACTAGCGCGTGGTTTACCTTGGGCGGTCTGGTGCATCCCTACTCGCTCGGCATGGTGCGGGCGCCGGGGATATGGCGGCGGGCGCAGCATGTGCTGGCCGAGGCCAACGACCGCGAGCGGGCCAC